>NZ_JASGFM010000012.1:0-156536 GCF_047605565.1 Labrys sp. (in: a-proteobacteria) | reverse complement strand
CCACCGGCGACGGCCTGGTCGCCGCCTTGCAGGTGCTGGCGGTGCTCAAGAAGGCAGACCGTCCCGTCAGCGAGGTCTGCCACCGCTTCGACCCGCTGCCGCAGATCCTCAAGAATGTGCGCACGGGTGGCGGCAAGGTGCTTGATGATCCCAAGGTCGCCAAGGCAATCGAGGGCGCGCGCAAGCAGCTCGGAGACAGCGGCCGCCTGGTCATCCGTCCTTCCGGCACCGAACCGGTCATCCGCGTCATGGCCGAAGGCGACGACCGCGTCAGCGTCGAGACTGCCGTGGACGAGGTGATCGAGGCCATTACCAAGGCAGCGTGAGTCGGGGAGCGGGTCTTCCGACCCGCTCGAAACATCGCGTTCACGAAACATCGCGTTCACCGGAAAGGCGGGTCAGAAGACCCGCCCCCAAAGCGCCTTCAGGACCGGACCTGCTCCTCTTCGATGGGCAGGAACAGGCTCGACAGCAGAGTAAGCCCGGCGATCACCATGAAGAGCAGCGACAGCGGCAGCCACTGCACGCCATAGGTCTTGACCAGCCAGACCCCGACGACGGGCGTCAGGCCGCTGAAGATGGCACCGCTCAGCGACGAGCTCAGGGAAATGCCGGTATAGCGCAGATGCACCGGGAAGGCGCGTGTCAGGAAAGGCGCCATCACGGCATAATGGGCGGCGACGAAGAAGGTGCCGACCAGGATGCCGATGCGAATATTGCCGAGATCGCCGGTGACGATCAGCATCATCATCGGGATGGCGAAGACGAAGGCAGCGGCCGACATCGCCACCAGCAAAAAGCGTTCGTTGAACCGGGTGGCGATCCAGGAGCCGAACGGAAAGGCGATGAGCTCGAGCACGCCGACCCAGAAGATCACGTTCAGGATGTCGGATTTGGAGATGCCGAGCGACTCGGTGGTGAAGGTCGTCATCAGCGTGGTCAGGAAGTAGAAGCCGGCGACCCCGAGCAGGCACAGGCCCATGCCGAGCAGGAGCGTATAACCGCGCGTGCGGAAGATCTCCTTGGCCGGCACGATGTCGTCCTGCGGCGCTTCCTGCAGCCGCTTGATCAGTTCCGGGCTCTCTTTGATGCCGGCGCGGATGGCGAAGGCCACGATGATCAGCACGGCGCTGGCCAGGAAGGGAATGCGCCAGCCCCAGGCGAGAAAATCCTCGCGCGGCAGATCCGAGACCGTGCGAAAGGCGAGCGCGGCCAGCATCAGGCCGATCGGGCTGCCATATTGCGGGGCCGAGGCCAGGAAAGTCTTCCATTTCGGCGGTGCATGCTCGGCGGCGATCAGCACCGCACCGCCCCATTCGCCGCCAACCGCAACGCCCTGGATCAGGCGAAGCGCGATGAGCAGGATGGCGGCGCTGATGCCGATCGAATTATAGCCGGGCAAGAGGCCGATCAGCACGGTTGCCCCGCCCATGAGCAGGAGCGTGATGATCAGCGAGTTCTTGCGCCCGACCTTGTCGCCGAAATGGCCGAACAGCAGGGCGCCGACCGGACGGGCCACGAAGCCGATGGCGAAGGTGCCGAGCGAGGCGATGATGCCCATGAAGCGATCTTCGGACTTGAAGAAGACATCGCCGAAGACCAGCGCCGCGGCCGTGCCGTAGACGTAGAAATCGTACCATTCGATCATGGTACCGACGAAGGCGCCGAGTGCGGCACGGATCGGCTGGCGCTCGGGCGCCTGTTGGGCGCCGGCTGTCACAGTCTGTGTCATGATGGTCCTCGTCTCGATTTCTGGATCAGCGTGACGGCCGGGCCGTGCGGAACGCCGAGACGAAGCGCGGCGCAGCTTCCGACACCGCACTGAGCGAATAGCCGCCCTCCTGTACGATCACGACGGGAAGGGGCAGCGCACCCCAGACGGAACCGATCGCCTCATAGGCGGCGGTGGTCACGGCCAGCTTGGACAGCGGATCCTCGCGATGGGCATCCCAGCCGGCGGACACCACCAGCGCCTCGGCCCCGAACGCCGTCACGGCAGCGGCCAGCGCCCGGTTGGCTTCGACGAAGGCCTCGTCGCCGCTGCCTTCGGCCAAGGGCAGGTTGAGGTTGGTTCCCACGCCCGCGCCCTCACCCGTCTCGTCGGCATAGCCGGTGTAATGGGGGTAGTAGCTGGATGGGTCCGTATGGGTCGAGCCAAAGAAGACGTCGCCGCGGCTGTAGAAGATCGCCTGCGTGCCATCGCCATGATGGGTATCGAAATCGATGATGGCCACGCGCTGATAGCGGGCGCGCAGCCGCTCGGCGACGATGGCGGCATTGTTGAAGAAACAGAATCCGGCCGCGCGATCGACATAGGCGTGATGCCCCGGCGGGCGGCAAAGCGCGAAGCTGTCGAAGGCGCCGGCGATGAGATCGTCGGCGGCCGCCACGGCGCTCTGGGCCGACAGATAGGCGGAGGAGAAGGTGTGCTCCGTCATCGCATTGGACAGGCCGTTGATGTACCAGCCCGTCTGCCCGAGAATGCCCTTCGGGCGCGGGGCAGGACGCGGGCGGAAGGCCGCGTCGGCGCCCTGATAGGGGCTGACGGCCGGCAGGACTTCGGGCCCGGCATTGGGCAGTTCCTGGAAGCGCCGATAGGCCGTCTCCAGGAAGTCGACATAATGGCCGGCATGTACGGCCTCGATCGGCGCCCGACCCGCATCTTTCGGCTCCTCGAGCGTCAGACCGAGCGCCGTGAGAGACCCGACCAGGGTTTGCGCGCGCTCGGGATTTTCAAGGGCGCTGCCGATACGACCATTGATCATGTATTGGGTCGGCCGATGGGCCATCTGCCTGTCGGAAAAGAACAATTTCATCGAGCAACACTCCGGGCAACGAATGCGAGGCCCCAAAGCATTTTCCAGAAAAGCCGGCCGATCTTTCGGCTGAGAAAATGCGTCAGAACAATAAGTCAGAGGAAAAATACGATTCGGATGAATCGAACTTTGCCCCAATCTTGCAGAAGCTGGCGAGAATGCCACCCATCCGGCTGCCGGTCCTGTGAATTGGACTGGCGAAAGGAATATGCCGGAATTGCAGTCGGTGGTTCCACATTCACCGACGCCCTCGTGAATGCTGCGAGAGAGGAGCGCTGTTCTGCAGGACCTTCAATTTGCAACATTGGCGTGGTTAGCTGGCGGCGTCACAGGCAGCGGGGAACGACGATGGCCGAGATTCTGCTGTTTCACCATGCCCAGGGCCTGACCGCTGGCGTGCGAGCATTCGCCGACGCATTGCGTGCCGCCGGCCATCGCGTGCATGCACCGGACCTGTTCGGCGGGCGCATCTTCGCCAGCATCGAGGAAGGCCTCGCTCATATCAATGAGGTCGGCTTCGACGCCATGCGGGCTCGTGCCGAGCATTGCGCCGACGGCCTACCTTCGGACCTGGTCTATGCCGGCTTTTCCTTCGGCGTGGTGCCGGCCCAGAAGCTCGCGCAGACGCGCCCGGGCGCCCGAGGCGCCCTGTTCTTCTATTCCTGCCTGCCGATCAGCGGCGAATGGGCGTTCGGCCCCTGGCCGCAGGGCGTTCCGGTACAGATCCACGGCATGGACCGGGATCCCATCTTCGTCGGCGAAGGCGACATCCAGGCGGCGCGCGAGATCGTCGGGAAAGCCGAGGATGCGGAACTGTTCCTCTATGCGGGGGACCAGCATTACTTCGCCGACAATTCGCTGCCATCCTTCGACGCGGATGCAACGCGGCTGCTCACTCGGCGGGTGCTCGATTTCCTCGACCGCATCTAGAGCAAGGCGCGCCAATGGGAACGCGCCCTGCTCCAGAACCGGCCAAACCGCATCTCAGCGGGTCAGCAGCTGCTCGCTTTCCGTGATGGCCTCGCCGACATTGGGGCGACCCGCGCCGGTGGCAATCAGGTCCCGCAGGCTGCCACTGACATAAGTGTGCCAGCCGTCCGAACAGGCGTCATAACATTCATAGTCGGGCACGAGCCCCAGATGAGTGAAGGTGACCTCGGTCTGCTCGCCCTTCCTGGCGATCTCGAAAAGGATGTCGGTGCCTTTCCACTCGGACCTGTCCTGCGTGAAGCTGAAATAATTGTCGAGGACGTGCCAGACGACCCTGCGGTTCGGGATCAACTCTCGCACCTGGATCTCGCAGCGATGCAGATCCTCGTAGCGATATTTGAATTTCTCGCCGACCCGGCTGGTCTCGCCTTCGATGGTCTCCGACCACCAGCCGCGCACATTGCTGATGGCGGCGAATGCCTGCGCCGGCGTCTGGTCGACCGTGAAACTGGTGGTGTAGCTGCGATCCGTCATGGCTGTCTCCCGTTGCTTGGTTCGATGACGGGATTGTAGGAAGGCCCGGCGAACGGCGTGAGTTACAAGCATGGCGGGATTCGGCGCGTTTCAGCCCACACCCCTTCCAACGCCATGCCCGCCATTCAGGATCGGCCTGTGAAGCCCGGGTCAATCCTGGACGGCCGGCGGACAAGATGTATCGAACCGTGCGGTCATCCGATCCTAGCTATCCCACAGTGAATGGTGTACAACTCCAAAAATTGGAGCGGAGCCAGTGCGTGAGATGCTGGCCTGATTGAGACACGCTCCACGATCGGCGGATTGACCGAAGCTCTTGCAGCATCCTGCCTGCAGGCTGCGATTTTTCCAGGAAACTGCAACTCTTCTCCCGGCCCCGCCGTAGCGCGCCGTGGGATGGGTAAGTCCGTGGCTGGCAATAGGGAAAGGTGCCCGCCGCCTTCAGTCCCGACCGATCAGAACGGTTGATTGGTGCAAGACGGTTACGATTCATCTTTGGGCCGGCGATGCGTTCGGCCCTTTTGTTTTTGGTATTTGGAGTTCGTATGCTGATACTCGTTCGTGAGAACAATATTGAACAGGCGCTCAAGGCCCTGAAGCGCAAGCTGGCGCGCGAAGGCGTCCTTCGTGAGCTGAAGCTGCGCAGGGCTTATGAAAAGCCGTCCGAGCGCAAGGTGCGCGAGAAGGCGGAGGCAGTCCGCCGCGCGCGCAAGCTCGCTCGCAAGCAAGCCCAGCGCGAGGGCCTTCTGCCCGCCCCCAAACCCAAAGCTCAGTCGCGAGGACGAGGCGGCCCACCCAGAAGTGCGGCCCCGACCGTCACCAGGACCTGATTGTCGCCGGCTCGACGCGTCGCGGATCGCGATATTGGCGGCACGGCGAGCGCCTCCCGACACCTCCAGAACATCCAAGGAGGAGTGAGTGATGAAGCATGCGTTTGAGGTCGGCGATATCGTCACCCTTCATTCGTCCATCTCAAGGCACGAGGAAGGCCCTTATCAAGTAACCCGGCAAATGCCCGCAGACGGCCCCGAGCCCGCTTACAGGCTCAAGGGCGTGGCGGATTCCCGCGAAAGAGTGGCTCGGGAACATGAACTGCGGGCTTCCAGGCAAGGCGCGGGTGCGATGGCGGAGCCGGGTCAAAGTTCCTTGAGGCCCACGCGGACGAGGCCGACGCGGCGATCGCCATGAGGTAGGCTGGGAAGGGGTGCAAATCTCGGATGGTCCTCCAGGTGGAGGGCTGGCCGTCTGTGGTCTGGGCGCCGGGTCCGCGCCGAGTCCCCGAAAGAACAGGCCTCGGGCGCAGATGCCGGTATAGGCAAGGTTGGTGGCCTCACAATCCTCCACAGCCGAGATTCGGGCCCACGACCTTGATGCGTCGCCGCGACATTCGGTCGAACCGGCGATATCGGTTACGATGATGGTAAATTTGTCAGATATATCCAACGTGATCCCGTCGGAAACAGGGCGCAGCTGGCGCAACACCAAGCACGCCGCCGAATATATCCTGCTGCGCGGCCTTGTGGGCCTGCTTCACCTCTTGCCACTCGATTTCGGTTCCTGGGCCATGGGGTCCCTATGGCGCCTGGTCGCGCCGCGACTGCGCCGCCACGAGCGCGCCTTGCAGCACCTCGCCGCGGCGTATCCGGCAAAGAGCGCCGCCGAGATCGACGCATTGGCGCGTGCCATGTGGATGGATCTGGGACGAACATTCGCCGAAAGCCTGATGGTGGATCGCATCGTCAAGGCCGGACGGGTCGAGGATGCGAGCGGCCCGTTGATCGAGGCGGTGAAGGCCAGCGGCAAGGGCGTGGTTTTCGTCTCGCTCCATACCGGCAATTGGGAACTCGTGGTCATCCCGACGGTGACGAATGGCATCAAGGTCGCCGGCGTCTATCAGCGCATGAAAAATCCGAAAGTCGACGATTATGTCGCGCTGGTGCGCCGCGACCGCTATCCGCGCGGGCTTTTCGTCAAGGGCGCGGATACCGGCAAGAAGCTGCTGCGCATCGTGCGTGGCGGGGGTGCTATCGCATTGCTGGCCGATCTGCGCGACCGCAATGGGCTCTCCGTGCCATTCTTCGATCGGCCCGCCCCTTCGACCACCTTTCCGGCCTTGCTTGCCAGGGGAAGCGATGCGCTGCTGGTCGCGGCCCGCGTCATCCGTACGCGCGGCGTGCGCTTTCGGATCGAGGCCGAGATTCTCGACATGCCCCGCACCGCCGATCGGAATGCCGATATCGACGCGGCAACGCACCAGATTCATCGGCTCTTCGAAAAATGGGTGCGTGAATATCCCGAGCAATGGATGTGGGCGCACCGCCGCTGGGGCTAGACACCTGGCGCTCCTTCATCGAGGGCGGTCGCAATTGGTAGGATGGTGCAGACGCTCAATATTTCAAAGAAACCGTAAATTTATCCCGCCGCCATTCTATCTTAATTTTAGATATATAATGACAAATCTGGAATTTAGTGATAGTTTGACATATGTCAAAATTGGATTTTTGCATTCCTTCTGAGCTTTTTGTAAAATCAAAGTCCACTGGATGGACTCGAAATTCTGTAAAATATCGCCGGTTTGACAGCCTCGCCTCTGCCGTAAAATTTGCCGTGGACGAGTATGGGGCCAATCTTAACGGGGTCTCTATTCACACAGACACGAGCGAATACACAGGCTCCGCCATTCGCTCTCTCTATGACGATGAACACTATCCTCTGAAGGGAAAGCATGCCGTTCAAGCCGGTGCCAAAAACACCTCGCGTTCGGCTAGTGGGGAGCCCGGCCCGACATGTCACAAATTCGGGATCGGTGACACCGTCGTCTATTTGCGTCCCGGCCTGGTGGGGCAGAGTGGGTATTACGAGATCGTCAATATCCTTCCCGTTGAAAATGCCGAGCCGGCCTATCGCATCAGGAGCAAGAGTGAGCGGCATCTGCGCGCAGTCAAAGAGCATGAGATAGCGCGCGCCTGACGGCTTGATCCTGAACGGCCAAATCCGATCGACACAACACCGAATAGATCGAGCTTTTGGAGCAATGAACGATGTTCGAGATTGCTCCCATGTCTACCCAACCAAAAAGGAGATGACTCATTGCAGGTGCTGGTGCGGGACAACAACGTCGAACAGGCCTTACGCGTACTCAAAAAGAAGCTGCAGCGAGAGGGCCTCTTTCGCGAGATGAAGCGCCGCCGGGCCTATGAGAAACCGTCCGAAAGGAAGACTCGGGAAAAGGCCGAAGCGGTGCGCCGGGCTCGCAAGCTCGCGCGCAAACAAGCTCAGCGCGAGGGGCTTCTCCCGCCTCCGAAACCGCGTGAAAATGCGGCTAAGCGCAGCGGTCCAGCGAGAGCCCCTTCACCGGCGAAGCCCGCTCAGGTTTCCTGACATCTTTCAGTTTCCCCCTTGCGATGAACCGCGCTGTCATTGCAAGGGAATGTTTCGCAACGATTATATCGCTTTGGGCAAGTGGATCGCAGATGGCTGTTCCACTTCCCAATTCAGGCAACGCCCAGGGAAAGGCGACGGCGAAGCCTGTTACCCCTGTCGCGTGTATTGGCCATGCCCACCGCTATCGTGCCAACTGGAAGACTGGTCCTTTGATGGCAGCCTGATCGGGGAATCCTATCGGAGCGAAGCGATGGTGATCTTATGGGCTCTCGAGGAGAGAGATTGGCCGCCGGTCGGGCTCGTGGTGAGGAACGATGATCGCTACTCGATCCAATGGCCTTGCACGGGCAATGAAGCGAGCATGCACTTGGCCAAGCTCAAAGTACCCGTGACGACCGACATTCTGCTTGGCGTGGCTTATGACCAAACCAATGATGCTACCGGATGGCGGATGAGGCGCCGAGGGAGTTGATGGTCATTTTACTGGCCGATGCAAAAAAGGCCGGGTGTGAACCCGGCCTCTTCAGAGCGCCTCAACAGACCATGCCGGTACATCCGTGGTCAAAAGACTGCAGACGCTGGTTCTACACGGTCTGCAGGTTGTCTGCAGAGGCCTTGCCGCTGCGGCTGTCCGTGACGACGTCGAAACTGACTTTCTGGCCTTCGCGAAGGTCCGACATGCCAGCCCGCTCGACGGCGCTGATATGGACGAAAATGTCCCGGCTGCCATCTTCAGGAGCGATGAAGCCATATCCCTTCTGGGAGTTGAACCATTTGACAGTACCCGTGCTCACGACGATTTCCTTTCAATCGACATAGATAAACCTGCCGCGTTGATGCAGCAGGCGCTAAATTTCTACCGAAATTGTCGGAGGGAATCGTCAAAGGCAATTTGAAATTGCCTGGGAATTCATCAGCAAGATCGATAATTCTCTATATATATTGTAAATTTTCAAAAAAATATAGGCGTAAATTTATTTTTTTATTGAAAGGCCGCATGAAGGAATTATCTTGCTTTTTCGGCATGATCATCTGATTGCGGTGATCGGGCGCCCTCGCGCTATTCACCTGCCCTGCGGAAGGCAGCAAAGGCCGGCAGCCCTGCGATGTCCTTGCCAGGATTACCGCGCATGTTCGCGATGAAGCCCCAAGCACTTTTGGCATTGAAACTGGAAGGCCGATACAGGGAATGACCGTCATACAAGGGTAGCTCCGGCCAGAGGCTCAGTGGTTCGCATCCCCCTGGCCGGCTCCCACCGGGAGAGAGCGAATCCCTGCGACCAGTCCAAATACATCCATCGGATATGCGGCAGCGCGTCCGATAAATCGAGGGATTCGCTGAATGGCATTGAAATGCCCCCAGCAGGTCTATTTGGCGCGGCTGGCCCAATGGATCAGGGGGACGGCAATACGCTGAGTCGATTGACGATCTTCATGGCGCTCAATTCGGACTCCCGGACCCTCCGCTCAAAAGGCTCCCCTATGCTCTTGATCCTGTAGATGGGCTCCGATCCATCAGCTGGTAACAGCCGGATAATTTCATAAGCCTTGTCTTGCTGACGGATGGGAGCAAGCTTCAAGATAACAAGATCGCCAATTCCGAAAGTGTGTATACCCATCCCCTGTCCTTTGTTTCGGTCGTGTTCTGGAATGGATTCGACGCTGACGCCCCATCTTCTCTTGAATCGGATTTCGGCGTGCGACGAAGTAGGTCAGGAAAGTGGAATGCCTTGAGTTTTGGGGTAGAAAGACTTGCGGACGAGCTTAAGGCCCGCCGCATCATGTCTGCCTCTATTTTGATACTTTCATGCGACCGACATTCCTCGTCGCCAATGACGATGAGCAAGAATTCTCACTTGGGATGCTAGGCCTGATGAGCAATTGTCGAAGGCAATGTCATCAAGCACCCGCAGCAACCTACCGGGTTCAGCCTACCCTAAGGTCGCCGGCCGAAGATTTTCCCGTCTTGCGGTCACGAACCAACTCGAAGCTAATCTTTTGGCCTTCCGCCAATTCCCGCAAACCCGCACGCTCCACAGCGCTCACATGTACGAAAACGTCTGGTGTTCCATCGTCCGGCTGGATAAATCCATATCCCTTGGTGGAATTGAACCACTTCACAGTACCTGTGCTCATATCGTGCCCTTCTTAACTTCCTTCGCACCTTCCAGGTGGAAGACCATGCCAAATCACGTCGGTGAAAGGCTGGTTGATTCAAGGGCTTATTGGCCGCTGAAGATCGAGGTCACCGGCCATAATCGACTTCATCAGTGTGCGCCGCACGTCGGAGCCCGTCAAGCCGCAAGTGACAATGGCTTCTCACCGCACCTGAACCTGCGGCATCCATGCCCCCTTTGATCAAGAGCCTGGAAAAGGCAAGATGGCCGCTCTGCTGCCGTCGTCGCCCCGACGGCCGTGACACCCGGGAGTTTGCCATGCCCAAGGTCGACCTTGCCACCGTCCCCAAGCACCAAGGCTCAGGCTATCCGTCGCCCTTCGATGCTCCCTGCGTGGAACGGGTCCGCCAACGCCTCGGCAATGCCGGCGGTCTCCAGGACTTCGGCATCAACCTCATGCAGCTGCCGCCGGGCAACTGGTCGAGCCAGCGCCACTGGCACACGGCCGAGGACGAATTCGTCTATGTGCTGCAAGGCGAGTTGACTCTCGTCGAGGATGGCGGCGAGACGATCCTGCGTGCCGGCGATTGCGCCGCCTTTCCCAAGGACTCGGGCAATGGCCATCACATGATCAACAGATCCGGTGCCGTGGCGCACTATCTCGAAATCGGCTCCCGCTCACCCGCCGACGTGATCCATTGCTCCGACATCGACATGATGAGCCCCAGTTCGGACGGTCGCTTCCTGCACAAGGACGGCACGCCCTATGCCGAGACCTGAAAGCAATCCCAGCCGCCGGTATCGATCAACGCCCTGTGGCAGGCGCCTCATCCGCCTGACGCAAGGCGATATGCTCGGCAAATTCGGCGATCAGGGGTTGGTACATCTCGGGCGCCGGATAGTGCTCGAAACTATGACGGGCCGGCGTCGAGGCCCAGGACAGCTTCTCCGCAGTGAAGGTTTCGATGAACGGCTCCGTCCATACCGCTTCGGCCAGCATGGTCGGGCGGACATTGACGAAGAAATCCATGCCCTCGGGCCTGGTGAACAACCAGCTCTTGCAGTGGCCGCAGTAGAAATGCCTCGTCGGTCCATGCAGGGCGCCGATCACGGGCTCGCCGCGGGTGACCCGAAAGCCTTCAGAAGGAATTGCCGCGCTGAGGGAATAGGCGCTCCCGGTCATCTTCTGGCAGCCGCGGCAATGGCAGGCCATGGTCATCAAGGGCGCAGCAGCAACCTCGAACTCGACCTGCCCGCAGCGGCAGCTTCCCGTCATCGGTGGGTTGATTCGGCATGCTTGCACCTTCCCGGCCATGGCTGTGATCGTTACGCCCCTGCTACTGCGCCGCCGTTGGAATGTCGAGCCGGGGTATCGGTCTCACCCAGCCAGCCCTCGAACAGCGTAACGACAGAATTATGATAGGTGACGTCCGGGCCGGCCTCGAGACCGAGCTTTTGGGCGATCCGGATCGAAGCAGTGTTCTCAGGCGCAATGATCGCCGTGACCCTGCGGCCGGGATGCATGCCGCGCGCCC
This sequence comes from Labrys sp. (in: a-proteobacteria), assembly GCF_047605565.1. NCBI lineage: Bacteria > Pseudomonadati > Pseudomonadota > Alphaproteobacteria > Hyphomicrobiales > Xanthobacteraceae > Labrys > Labrys sp. (in: a-proteobacteria). The sequence continues at coordinate 145,220 of NZ_JASGFM010000012.1, read as the reverse complement.
AGTCGAAGGCGGCCTGGCCTGCCTCGAAAGCGATGCCCCGGCCATGGGCGTGGGAGGCGAACACCCAGCCCGCCTCCAGCGAGCCTACCAGGCTTGGCTCGATGTCGCGCATGGCATCCTGGAAGCCGGTCATGCCGAGATAGCGCCCGCTCGCCTTCTCGATCACCGAGAAATAGCCGAAGCCGAAGAAATGCCAGGTGCCATGGGCCTGGAGAAAACGCTGCCACATGTCCTCGCGGCTGCGCCTACTGCCCGAGATGTGCCGGTAGACTTCCGGCTCCGCCCACATCGCGGCATGGGGCTCGAAATCGTCGAGAATGGGTTTGCGCAGGAGAAGGCGCGGTGTTTCGATCATTATTTCAAATCTCGCTTTGCCATGAAATCGCCGCCCGCTGCGAGACGGCTCCTGGAAGCTTCGCTCACACCTTGATCCGCCAACCCGTGCGGAAGATCAGCGCGATCACGGCCAGGCACAGCAGCATGAAGACCAGCGTCATGCCCAGGCTCTGCCCGAAATCGACATCGGAAGCGGAGGCCCCATAGAAGGCCCAGCGAAAGCCGCTCACCAGATAGAGAACCGGGTTGACGTAGCTGACGCCCTGCCAGAAGTCGGGCAGCATCTTGATCGAATAGAAGCTGCCGCCCAGGAAGGTCAGCGGCGTGATGATCAGGGTCGGCACGATCTGCAGTTTTTCCCAGCCATCGGCCCAGATGCCGATCAGAAACCCGAACAGGCTGAAGGTCACCGAAGTGAGTACCAGGAAAGCCAGCATCCAGAACGGATGCTCGATGGAATAATGCGAAAAGGGCCAGGCGGTGATGAGGATGATGAACCCGAGCAATATGGATTTGGAGGCGGCCGCGCCGACATAGCCGATGACGATCTCCACCACCGAGACCGGAGCCGACAGCACTTCGTAGATGGTGCCGATGAATTTCGGCATGTAGATGCCGAAGGAGGCATTGGAAATGCTCTCGGTCAGGATCGCCAGCATGACCAGGCCGGGCACGATGAAGGCGCCGTAGTTCACGCCGCCGACCGTGGGCATGTGGTTGCCGATGGCCGAGCCGAACACGATGAAATAGAGCGAGGTCGAGATCACCGGCGAGGCGATCGACTGCAGGAGCGTGCGGAAGGTCCGCGACATCTCGAAGACGTAGATCGCGCGAATGGCGTGGATGTTCATCAATGCGCCCCTACCAGGCTGACGAAGATGTCCTCGAGCGAGGATTGGCTGGTCTGCAGGTCCTTGAAGCCGATACCGGCTTCGCCGACATCGTGGAGCAGGCGCGAGAGCACTTCCGGATCGTCCTTGGCATCGAAGGTGTAGACGAGCTGGTTGCCGTTGTCGGCGATATCCAGCCGATAAGCGGCAAGCGCCGTCGGCACCGCTTCGAGGGGCTGCTGCAGGCTGAGCGTGAGCTGCTTCTTGCCGAGCTTGCGCATCAGCTCGGTCTTGTCCTCGACCAGGATGATCTCACCCTTGTTGATCACGCCGATGCGGTCGGCCATCTCCTCGGCTTCCTCGATATAGTGGGTGGTGAGGATAATGGTCACGCCGTTCTCGCGCAGCCCGCGCACCATCTCCCACATGTCGCGACGCAATTCGACGTCGACGCCCGCCGTCGGCTCGTCGAGGAAGAGAATGGTCGGCTCGTGCGACAAGGCCTTGGCGATCATCACGCGGCGCTTCATGCCGCCCGACAGCGCCATGATCTTCGAGTCCCGCTTCTCCCAAAGCGAGAGGTCGCGCAGGATCTTTTCGAGAAAGGCCGGATTGGGCGGCTTGCCGAACAGGCCGCGCGAGAAATTCACCGTCGCCCATACCGTCTCGAAGGCATCGGTCGACAATTCCTGCGGCACCAGCCCGATCTTGGTGCGGGCGGCCCGGTAATCCCTGACGATGTCGGAGCCGTCAGCACGGATCGTACCGCTGGAGGGATTGACGATGCCGCAGATGATCGAGATCAGCGTGGTCTTGCCGGCCCCGTTCGGCCCGAGCAAAGCGAAGATCTCGCCGCGACGCAGGGTGAGATCGATCTGTTTCAGGGCCTGGAAGCCCGTCTTGTAGGTCTTGCTGACGCCGGACACCGCGACGATGACGTCCTCGGCGGACGGTGAATTGTTGGCTTTCATGCGTGCCTCCCTGCGGGGAAATGGCGTCTTTCCAAACCAAGTGCAACCATGTTTCTTCAAAGACGCTGGAGACCGGGAGGGGTCTTAGGGGGAATGAAGATGATTAGCCACAGCCTGAAGGCAGGCTTGTTCTGTATGGCCTTCACCGCAATCTCGGCACTCGGTTCAGCCGGCGCCAATGCCCAGGAGAGCAGACCTGCCGATACGGTTTACCTCAACGGCCCGATCTATACGGCCGACAGCAAGGACAGCATGGCCGAAGCCCTGGCCGTGCGCGAAGGACGGATCGTCTTCGTCGGTACGGGCGCGGATGCCAAGTCCCATATCGGCCCCAAGACCAAGGTGGTCGATCTCGGCGGTCGCATGGCCATGCCCGGCCTCATCGACGGCCATATGCACCCCCTCGGCGGCGGCAAGAGCCTGACGGGATGCAATCTCAACTATGCGGCCCTGACCCTCGACCAAACCCTGGCCGCCATCCAGGCCTGTCTCGACGCGGAGCCGAACGCCTCCGCCGACGCCTTCCTGATCGTCAACAACTGGTTCCGCCAGAAGATGCTGCCGGCGGGCACCGACATGGCCCGCGGCGAGCTCGACAAGCTCAAGACCAAGCGCCCCATCCTGGTGATCAATTTCGACTACCACTCCAAGCTCGCCAACAGCCGAGCCCTGGCGCTCGCGGGTGTCACCAGGGACACCCCCGATCCCAAGGACGGCAAGATCGTGCGCGACACCGCTGGCGAGCCGACGGGCATGCTGGAGGATGGCGGTGACGCACTGGTGATGGCGGCGATGCCCAAGCTCTCGCCCGAACAGGAGGCCGAGCAGAACCTCACCTTCGGGCGCACTGCGCTGGAGGCGCTGCGCAAGGGCGGCATCACCAGCTTCCTCGAAGCGGCCGCCGACGAGGGCGAGATGACCGCCTGGGCGACCCTGCAAAAGCGAGGCGAGTTGACGGCGCGTGCCCATCTGGCGCCGAAGCTGGCCACCGACACCGACCAGAGTGCCGACGCCCACGTCCAGCGGGTCCGTACGCTCGCCGCCCGCTTCGATCAGGGGCCGCTGCGGGCCGAACCCGGCATCACGCTGCGCAACGCCAAGATCTTCATGGACGGCGTCATCCAGGCACCGGCGCAGACCGGCTATACGCTAGCTCCCTATTTCGTCAACAAGGGCAGTGTCGACAAGCCGGACTGGCAGCCGGGCACGGAGCGCGGCGCGCTCTACGTCCAGCCCGACCGCCTTACCCCGCTGCTGATCGGGCTCGCCGAGGCGGGCATCGATCCCCATCTGCACACGGATGGCGACGGTGCCGTCCATGTCACGCTCGATGCGATCGAGGCCATGCGCGCCAAGGTACCGGGCAAGGACATCCGGCCCGCACTGGCGCATAACGAGATGGTGGATCCGGCCGACCTGCCGCGCTTCGCCAAGCTAGGCGCCATTCCCGTGCTCTCCTTCCAATGGGGCGCGGCCTCGCCCGACCAGGTGGCGGCCATCAAGGAGCAGGCCGGACCGAAGCGCCTGCCCTTCGTCGAGCCCTATGGCCAGATCTTCAAGGCTGGCGCGCGAGTGGCTTTCGGCAGCGACTGGCCGGTGGATCCGCTCAACGAATGGTATGCCTTCCAGATCGCCGTCACCCGCAGCGACCCGAGCAATCCGGGCAAGCTCAACGCCGATCCCGGCCTGACCATCAGCCAGGCGCTCAGGGCCGCCACAATCGACGCCGCCTATGAGCTGCATCAGGACGAGGTCACCGGTTCGCTGGAGCCCGGCAAATTCGCCGATCTGATCGTGCTGGACCGCAACCCGCTCAAGATCCCCGTGGAGGAGGTTTCCAAGACCGAGGTGCTGCTGACGGTGGTGGGCGGCAAGGAGGTCTACCGCGCCGAAGGGTTCAAATAGGAGAAGTCATCCCGCACGCATTGCAGCGCGAAGCGATGTGATGCAGATGCGGGACCGCCCTCAAGAGAAGGCGCCTTTCTCCTCTCGCGGTCCCGTGTCTGCGCCGCACCGCTTCGCTCTGCAGCGCGCACGGGATGACCATAGCCCTACCCTTGCCGAACAGCGAAGCATTCGGCTACCAATCCTCGTCCGACAAATCCAGTCAGAGGGAACCTCGCCGCATGGCCTCAGTCGATGTCGTCGACGTCAAGAAATCCTATGGCGCCCAGAAGGTGATTCATGGCGTGTCGATCAATATCGAGGATGGCGAGTTCGTCACGCTGGTCGGGCCTTCGGGCTGCGGCAAGTCCACACTGCTACGCATGATCGCCGGTCTGGAACCGATCACCGAGGGAACCCTCAAGATCGGCGACCGCCTCGTCAACGACCTGCCGCCGCGCGATCGCGACATCGCCATGGTGTTCCAGAGCTACGCGCTCTATCCGCACAAGACCGTGGCCGAGAACATGGGCTTCGCGCTCAAGATCCGGAAGACGCCGAAGGCCGAGATCGACGAGCGGGTAAAGCGGGCGGCCGAGATCCTCGACCTCGGCCCCTATCTGGCGCGCTATCCCCGCCAGCTTTCCGGTGGCCAGCGCCAGCGCGTCGCCATGGGCCGGGCCATCGTGCGGGCGCCGCAGGTGTTCCTGTTCGACGAACCGCTCTCCAATCTCGACGCCAAGCTGCGCGTGCAGATGCGTGCCGAGATCAAGGAACTGCATCAGCGCCTGAAGACCACCACCATCTATGTCACCCACGACCAGATCGAGGCCATGACCATGGCCGATCGCATCGTGGTGCTGCATGACGGCATCATCGAGCAGATCGGCTCGCCGCTGCAGCTCTACGACCGCCCGGCCAATCTGTTCGTCGCGGGCTTCATCGGTTCGCCGGCCATGAATTTCATCAAGGGCCGGCTGGAAACCAGCCCCGCGCCGCGTTTCGTCACCGATGACGGCGTGGAATTGCCTGTCCCTTCAGCGCCGGCCGGCAGCGAGGGCCGGCGCGTCGTCTACGGTATCCGCCCCGAGCACTTTTCCCTCGGCGGCAACCTGCAGGCCAGGATCACCGTGGTGGAACCCACCGGGGCCGAAACCCAGGTCTTCGCCCAGCTCGGCGAGCAGAGGGTGCTGGGCGTCTTCCGCGAGCGGGTTACCGCCGGCTCGGGCGAGACCCTGGCGCTTCAGCCCGATCTTGCCGCCGTGCATCTTTTCGATGCCGAGACGGGTTTGCGGTTGAACTGAGATTTCCGGATGCACGGACGTCCCGTTCGTTCTTGGAATCATCGCGCGCGTTGCAAAAAGAACCGCCAGGATGCCCGTGCACCGGAATGGTCTGACCTTTTTGTTGACGGGAAAACAAGGCCTTCCTAGCATCCTGCCGCTCCGCCACAACCACGCGTTGTCGGAGCGGTTCGAAGAAACATCCCTGCTGCCAGACAGCCAAGAACAAGACGAGCCATCCAGACCGGGAGAATCGACGTGAAAACGGAAGACTACAACCATCTTCTCGCCCTGCAGGCGAGCCGCCGCGGGCTGCTCAAGAGCGCCGCAAGCGTCGGTGCATTGGCCGCGATGGGCAGCCTGGGCGTCACCGCCACCATCGAGCCGGCCATGGCGGACGAAGCCAGCGACCTCAGGGCCAAAATCCTGCAGATCCCCGGCGTCGGCAAGGGTTCGCCCACCGATGCGGACTGGCAGAAGGTCGGCGAACTCTGCCTCGGCGCCACCAAGGCCTCCATCAAGGAAGGCGAGTTCAAGGGCGTCGAACTCTCCTTCATGGGGCTCAACAACCAGAACCTGCACAACCTGCTGTTCCGCGGCTTCCTCAAACCCTGGGAGGCCTATACCGGCGCCAAGATCAACTGGATCGATCTCGCCCAGGCCGACTACAATCCCCGCCTGCAGCAAGCCATCGCCACCGGCACGGTCGATTTCGACCTGCTCGAGATGGGCGCCCCCTTCGAGGGCGACGTCTGCGGCAAGGGTCTGGCGTCGGAAATGCCGGACTGGGTCAAGAAGCAGATCGACATGGACGATCTGGTCTCCTACCTCAAGCCGCCCGTCGGCACCTGGGACGGCAAGCAGTATCGCGTCACCATCGACGGCGACACCCACAATTTCAACTACCGCACCGACTATTTCAAGGACGAGGTCCTGGCCAAAGCCTGGAAGGAAGCCGGCAACAGCACCGAATGGGCGGTGCCGCGCACCTGGCAGCAGGTGCAGGCGGTGACCAAATTCCTCAAGGGCAAGCAGGTCGACGGCCAGGACGCCTATGGCTATCTCGACGCCTGCAAGGCCTGGGGCGGTTTCGGCTTCTACTTCCTCGGCAGCCGCGCCACCGCCTATGCCAAGCATCCCGACGACAAGGCCTGGCTGTTCGACGTCGACACCATGAAGCCGCGCATCAACAACCCGGCCTGGGTGCGCGCCATCCAGGACGTGCTCGACGCCCTGCCCTCCGAGCCCGCCGACCAGCTCAACGCCGACCCCAACACCACCGGCTTCCAGCAATTCCTCGGCGGCACCGGCTCGATGTGCGTGTGGTGGGGCGACATCGGTTCCAACGCCAAGACCAACGACTCCTCGGTCATCGGCGACAAATGCGGCTTCGACATCCTGCCCGGCTCCGACGACGTCTACAATTCGAAGACCGGCAAGTGGGACAAGCTCGCCAGCGGCCCGAACTTCGCGCCGAATCTGGCCTATCTCGGCTGGGGCGTCTATGTGATGGCCCGCGTCGACAAGGACGAGAAGAAACACAAAGCCGCCTGGAGTGCCGCCGCCCATCTCGGTGGCAAGGACCTGGCGCTGTGGACGGCGGTCTATCCCTCAGGCTTCCAGTGCTATCGCAACAGCCAGCACAATATCGACGAGTGGGTGGCGGCCGGCTACGACAAGGCCTTCATCTCCAACTATCTCGACTCGCAGTTCAACTCCTACAACCACCCCAACGGAGCGATCGAGCCGCGTATCCCCGGCATCTTCCAATATTACAGCCTGGCCGAGGACATCCTCGCCAAGATCTATGCGGGCCAGCTCAAGGCCCAGGAAGGCGCCGACCAGATCGCCGCCGCCTGGGAGAAGCTGACCGACCAGATCGGCCGCGAGAAGCAGATCAAGCTCTACAAGGCCTCGCTGGGGCTGTAGTCTAGTCCAGTCGAAAACACGTTCCCTTGCTAGGAGAATCTCCTTCTCCCCTTGCGGGAGAAGGTCCCGGCAGGGGGATGAGGGGTCTTGCGACCTATCCTGAGTCTGCCGCAGCCACCCCTCATCCGGCGCTTCGCGCCACCTTCTCCCACAAGGGGAGAAGGCGGGCGCCGCGCTTTTCAATCCTGTTTCGCGTCCTGGGGACCAGATGCCGCCGACCTCGTCTGCAACCGCTACACACATCCCAAGCTCCGTCCCGAGCGGCCGCATCCTCCTGGGCCGCGTCCTGATCGGCCTGGCCTCCGTACTCCTCGTCGTTGCCGCCCTGGTGCAGTTCCTGCACGAGAACCAGGGCCTGGCCCTCGGCTTCGACAATTGGCGTCCCGTGCTCTACGCCTTCGTGCTGTGGTCGGTGGCGCTCGGCGTCGGGCAGGTGCTGATGCGCGGGGAAGCGGGCGAGCGGGCGCTGTTCATCCTGCCGGCCGTGCTGTTCACCGTGGCGATGGTGATCTTCCCCACCATTTTCGGCTTCTATATCGCCCTGACCGACTGGAATCTCTCCTCCTTCGCCGGCCAGCGCTTCAACGGGCTCGACAACCTCGTCGCGCTCTTCCACGACCCCGATTTCTGGAACGCCCTCGCCAACATGGTGTTCTACGTGCTGATGGTGCTGGTGGAATACGCCATCGCCTTCGGCCTCGCCCTCCTGCTCAACGCCGAGATCAGGGCCCGCAAATTCTTCCGCGTCGCCTTCCTCCTGCCCTTCATGCTCAGCCCCGTGGCGGTGAGCTGGATGGTCGGCAAATCGATGATGGAATATCGCTACGGGCCGGTGGCGCGGCTGATGCGGGAGCTGGGCTGGTCGCAGCCGACCTTCTTTACCCAGCCCTGGATCGCCCGCCTCTCGATCGAAGCGATGGATGCCTGGGTCTCGATCCCCTTCCTGATGATCCTGCTGCTCGCCGGCCTGCAAGCTTTGCCCAAGGAGGTGATGGAAGCCTCCAAGATCGACGGCGCCTCGGGCTGGCAGCAGTTCAAGGAGATGATCTTCCCCCTGATGCTGCCCGTCTCGATCACGGCGATCGTGCTGCGCATCATCTTCAAGCTCAAGCTCGCAGACATCGTGATCAACACCACCTCCGGCGGCCCGGGCGGGGCGACGGACACCGTGTCGAGCTTCATCTATCGCGAGTATAGGGACCGCTCGAATGTCGGCTACGGCACCATGCTGGCGATGTTCTATCTGGTGGCGATCATCGTCTTCGTCACAGTGCTCCTGAACATCGCCAACCGCTTCATGCAGCGCAGCAGCTGATCGGGAAGGGATCGACATGACGACGACAACCATCCCGACCGCCGTGCCCCGCGACACCGCCTTTCGCCTGACCACCGTGCTGAGCCGCGTGCTGATCTATGGCGCGCTGGTCGCCTGGGCCTTCATCTGCCTGTTTCCGATCTACTGGACACTGACCACCTCGATGAAATCGGCGGTCGACGTCACCCAGGGCCATCTCATTCCGTGGCTCGACTTCCAGCCCGACTGGAAGGGCTGGCGCTCGCTCGGCCTGTCGCCCGATACGCTCGGCTCGACCTCGACGGTGCGCTCGGAATTCCTGTCGCGCTTCCTGAACAGCGTGATCACCTCGCTCGGTTCCTCGCTGCTCGCCGTGGTGATCGGCTCGCTCGCCGCCTATGGCCTCAGCCGCTTCCAGTACAAATTCGGCTGGATGCGCAACCGCGACATCTCCTTCTTCTTCCTGTCGCAGTTGATCCTGCCACCGGTGGTGCTGGCTTTGCCCTTCCTGGTGCTCTACCGCGAGCTCGCTTTGCTCGACACCCGCATCGGCCTGATCCTACTCTACACCCTCACCGTGCTGCCGATCGTGATCTGGATCATGCGCGACCAGTTCGACACCATCCCCACCGAGCTCGACGAGGCCGCTTTGGTCGACGGATTGTCACTCTGGGGCGCCTTCTGGCACATCATCCTGCCGATCGCCCTGCCCGGCATGGTCGCGGCCTTCATCCTGGCGCTGGTGCTGACCTGGAACGAATATTTCTTCGCTGCCCTGCTGACCTCCTCGGATGCCAAGACGTTGCCGGTGATGGTGGCCAGCCAGACCGGCTCGCAGGGCATCAACTGGTGGTCGATGGCGGCGCTCGCCACCACGGCGATCGCCCCGCTCGCTCTGATCGGCATCTTCCTGGAGCGCTACATCGTCAAGGGCCTGACGGCCGGCTCGGTGAAGTGACGGGGAGTACCAGGGTGGCCGTGGCGTTTCTGCCACGGCCGCGCGATCGAAAGGCTTACGCCAAAGTTTCCTCTATCCGACCATCAAAAGTCTCTTGACGCCATCCCCGCCGCAGCGCATACGGGCTGCGGGACATTCCTCCCCAACGAGGAACGCCCATCTGCGAGGATGGAGACATCGCGATGACACTGCCAATGCCAGCGGCCAAGCCCGCTGTTGTCAACTTTTCGTCCGGCCCCTGCGCCAAGCGCCCCGGATGGACCCCCGAAGCCCTGAAATCCGCCGCCCTCGGCCGCTCGCATCGTGCGAAGCTTGGCAAGACCAAGCTTGAGCAGGCAATCGAGCTGACCCGTGACGTGCTGGGCGTGCCGGCGGACTACCGCATCGGCATCGTGCCGGCTTCCGACACGGGCGCCGTCGAGATGGCGCTGTGGTCGCTGCTCGGCGCCCGCGGCGTCGACGTGCTGGCCTGGGAATCCTTCGGCGCCGAATGGGTCACCGACGTCGTCAAGCAGCTGAAGCTCACCGATGCCCGCATCTTCAAGGCCGGCTATGGCGACATCGTCGATATCAGCGAGATCGACGCCAAGAACCGCGACATCGTCTTCACCTGGAACGGCACCACTTCCGGCGTGCGCGTGCCCAACGCCGACTGGATCCCGGCCGATCGCGAAGGCCTGACCATCTGCGATGCCACCTCGGCCGCCTTCGCCCAGCGTCTCGACTGGGCCAAGCTCGACGTCACGACCTTCTCCTGGCAGAAGGCCCTCGGCGGCGAAGCGGCCCATGGCATGCTCGTCCTTTCCCCTCGCGCCGTCGCCCGGCTGGAAAGCTATACGCCGGCCTGGCCGTTGCCCAAGATCTTCCGTCTGACCAAGGGCGGCAAGCTGATCGAAGGCATCTTCAAGGGCGAGACCATCAACACGCCGTCGATGCTCTGCGTGGAGGACTATCTCGACGCGCTGAACTGGGCCAAGGCCACGGGCAGCCTCGACGGGCTGATCGCCCGCGCCGACGCCAATCTCGCCGCCATCGAGCGCTTCGTCGAGAAGACGCCCTGGATCGACTTCCTGGCCAAGGATCCGGCGACCCGCTCCAACACCTCGGTCTGCCTGAAGGTGGTGGACGAGAGGGTGGCGGCCCTTGCTCCCGACGGGCAGGCTGCCTTCGCCAAGGCGCTCTCCTCCGCCATCGAGGCTGAGAAGGCGGGGCTCGACATCGGTTCCTATCGCGATGCCCCTCCGGGCCTGCGCATCTGGTGCGGCGCCACGGTGGAGACCGCCGATGTCGAGGCCCTGATGCCCTGGCTCGACTGGTCGTTCCACAAGGCAATTGCCACGCTCGGCTGAATTCTTCCCTGGGACCGCCGGCATCCTGCCGGCTCTTCGGAAACACGACGTTTCCGGAATGAGGCCGACAAGAGATCGGCGGCCCCAGCAGCATCATCTTCTGCAAAGAATCCCGTTTCCATAAGCGGGCAGATGCCCGCGCTCCAGGAGAGCTTCCATGACTGCTCCCAAAGTCCTGATTTCCGACGCCCTCTCCCCCGCCGCCGTCCAGATCTTCAAGGATCGCGGCATCGAGGTCGATTTCCAGCCTGCCCTCGGCAAGGACAAGGACAAGCTCGCCGAGATCATCGGCAATTATGACGGCCTTGCCATCCGCTCGGCCACCAAAGTCACCTCTGCCATCCTCGCCAAGGCCACCAACCTCAAGGTGATCGGCCGTGCCGGCATCGGCGTCGACAATGTCGACATCCCGGCCGCCACCGCCCGCGGCGTGATCGTGATGAACACGCCCTTCGGCAATTCCATCACCACGGCCGAGCACGCCATCGCCATGATGTTCGCGCTGGCCCGCGAGATCCCCGCCGCCGACGCCTCCACCCAGGCCGGCAAGTGGGAGAAGAACCGCTTCATGGGCGTCGAGATCACCGGCAAGGTGCTCGGCATCATCGGCTGCGGCAATATCGGCTCGATCGTCGCCGACCGCGCGGTGGGGCTGAAGATGCGCGTCATCGCCTTCGACCCGTTCCTGAGCGCCGAACGCGCGCTGGAACTCGGCGTCGAGAAGGTCGAACTCGACGATTTGCTCGCCCGGGCCGAGATCATCACCCTGCACACGCCGATGACGCCGCAGACCCGCAACATCCTGTCGCGCGAGGCGCTGGCCAAGACGCGCCCGGGCGTGCGCATCATCAACTGCGCCCGCGGCGGCCTGGTCGACGAGGAAGCCCTCGCCGAGCTCCTGAGATCCGGACATGTCGCCGGCGCCGCCCTCGATGTCTTCGTCGAGGAGCCGGCGACGGCGAACCCGCTATTCGGCCTGCCCAATGTCGTCTGCACGCCGCATCTGGGTGCCTCGACCACGGAAGCCCAGGAGAACGTCGCCCTGCAGGTCGCCGAGCAGATGTCGGACTACCTCCTGCGCGGCGCCATCTCCAATGCCGTCAACTTCCCCTCGATCACGGCGGAAGAGGCCCCGCGCCTCAAGCCCTATATCTCGCTTGCCGAGAAGCTCGGCTCCTTTGCCGGCCAGCTCACCGAGACCGACATCAAGACCATCCGCATCGTCTATGAGGGCGATGTCGCCCACATGAAGATCAAGGCACTGACGTCGGCCGCGGTGGCGGGCCTGCTGCGCCCGGCCCTGGCCGACATCAACATCGTGGCCGCCCCCAGCGTCGCGCGCGAGCGCGGCATCGTCATCGAGGAGACCACGCGCGAGAAGACGGGCGACCACGACAGCCTGATCACGCTGGAGGTCGAGACCGAGAACCTGACCCGGGCCGTGGCCGGCACCATCATCGCCGGCACCAAGCCGCGTATCGTGCAGATCAAGGGCATCAATGTGGAGGCGGACCTGCTGCCACGCATGCTCTACATCACCAACCACGATCGCCCCGGCTTCATCGGCCGCATCGGCACGCTGCTCGGCGAGAACGGCATCAACATCGCCCATATGCAGTTCGGCCGCGATTTCGAAGGCGGCAATGCCATCGCCCTGGTCGGCATCGACCAGGTGGTGGGCGAAACCCTGCTCAAGGAAATCAACACCATCCCGAACGTGGTGCAGGTGAAGGCGCTGACTTTCTGAGACAGCGATCATCATTGACAAGGCGCCGGTGCCTGCTGTCGTCGACAGGGCGCCGGCAAAGGGAGGATGTGATATGGACGGCGTAACACTCTGGCGTCCAGTCGGTCCGGCGGAGTTGGCGCTGATCCAAGCGAGCGGAATGAAGGCGTTTCCGCCACGCCTGCCGGACCAGCCCATCTTCTACCCCGTCACGACGCACGCTTACGCGGTGAAGATTGCGCGAGACTGGAATGTACCGGCCAGCGGCTCCGGTTTCGTGACCCGTTTTGACGTCGATCAGGCCTTCCTTGAGCGCTATGCGGTCCAGGATGCCGGTGGCAAGGATCACCAGGAATACTGGATCCCGGCCGAAGATCTTCCCGCCTTCAATGCCGCGATCATCGGCGAGATAAAGATCGTCGATTCATTTCCCTGAGCGGAACCTTGCTCCGGCGGGTTTGCGCCGAAAAATCTCCCAAGGGCGCATACCAAACGCTTCATTTTGCCGCCCCGGCCCCCATCTTGTACGGATCGTTACTCTTCACCCTTTCCCGCCGGCTCGCGGACTGCTAAACCCGGTCGCGGCAAAATGTGATCACAGGTGAGCAATGCGTCTCCTCGTCGTCGAAGGCAATGTCCGTGCAGCGCGTGAACGTCACCGCGCGACCTACGGCCTCACGCCGTCGGAATCCTATGCGGCGGTACTGAAGAGCCTGGCGCCGGATGCGATCTGCGACATCGCCCTGCCCGCCGACGAAGGTGCCAACCTGCCGGATGCCGCCGGCCTCGAAAGCTATGACGGTGTCGTCATCACCGGCTCCGGCCTCAACATCTGGAAGGCCGAGCCCGAATCGATGCGCCAGGTCGAGCTGGCCCGCGAGGTCTACAAGTCCGGCACGCCCTTCTTCGGTTCCTGCTGGGGCCTGCAGGTGGCGACCGTGGCCGCCGGCGGCTCGGTACGATCAAATCCCAAGGGCCGCGAAGTTGGCATCGCGCGCGACATCACGCTGACGGCCGAGGGACGCGACCACCCGCTCTACGCTGGCAAGGCGCCCATCTTCACCAGCCCTTGCGTGCATGGCGACGAGGTCGAGGCGCTGCCGGAAGGTGCCATCGTGCTTGCCAGCAACACGGTGAGCGACGTACAGGCGGTCGATATCAGCCATGATGGCGGACGTTTCTGGGGCATCCAGTACCATCCCGAATTCTCGCTCAACGAGTTGACGGTGATCATGCGGCGCTACAAGCCGACCTTGCTCGCCGAAGGCTTCTTCCGCGAAGAAAGGGCTGCCGATGGCTGGATTGCCGACCTCGAGGCGCTGGTCGCCGACGTCAGGCGCACCGACATCTCCTGGCGCTACGGCATCGGTCCCGACATCCTCGACGCCCGCCGCCGGCTGAGGGAAATCGAGAATTTCATCGAGCTGCGCGTGAAGCCGGTGATTTCCGAACGCGGGCGCGGCTGATCCCAAATTGCCCCATGCGATCGGCGCCACCCCGCCGGTCGCAATGCGGTTTTGACGTGCCGATCTTCCGGCCCCCTCGCCGGCAAGGCCGGCGCTCTCTGTTCCCCCCGATACAGCTCGAGGTTGCGGTCGCCATCACGCCGCAATCCTGCCTTCCCATGGCGGTCCCGCAACGGAGATCCGTCATGTCCCCCGTCCCTCGCCTCGCTCTTACTGCCTTTCTGCTCCTGGGTACCACGCCGGTCTTTGCAGCGGATCTGGGGGTGCAGTCGAAGATCGATGCCGTTTCTGTCTATCCCGACGGCGCCACGGTCACCCGGGTGATCGAATTCGACATACCGGCGGGCGAGAATGTGCTGGTCGCCAAGGATCTGCCCGCAGGTCTCGACGCAGCCTCGATCCGGGTCGACATGCGTGAGGCCTCTGGCGTCTCCCTGGCGGGAACCGACATCGCCAATGCCCTGAGCGACGGCCCCGTACCCGATGCTGCGGCGAACAAGACCCTGCAGGATCTCAAGGATCAGCGCGACGGCCTGGCCGGGATCGGCAAGGCCCTGCTCGCCAAGCGCGGTCTGATCGAACGCTTCGCCAATGGCGCCACCTTCAACGCGGCCAAGGAGGGCAGCAACGTCGCCGCCCTGCGCGGCGCCTGGAACGCCGTCGGCGACGACATGGCAGAGGTCAATGAGGCACTGCGCCAGAATGCGCTCAAGATTCGCGATCTCGACGAGGACATCGCCAGGCTGCAGAGCCAGCGCGATGGTCGGCCCGAGGGCCAGAAGCGCACGCAGCTCCGCCTCTCCGTCAATGCCGAGCAGGCCGTGAAAGGCCGCATCGCCGTCTCCTACCTGATCGGCAATGCCGGCTGGTCACCGCTCTACGATGCCCGCCTCGACAGCGAGAAGGGTGAACTCGAACTCGTACGGCGGGCCAAGATCACGCAAGCGACCGGCGAGGACTGGAGCGACGTCGCCCTCACCATCTCGACCGCCCGCGCCACCACGGGCGCCGCGCCTCCCAAGCTTGCCAGCTATGTCCTCAATTTCCAGCCCGACTATGACGTGCTGCCGGCCGATGCTCTGGCGCGCAGCCGTGCCGAAGAGAGCGCAGCGCCCCCGGCACCGAAAGCTTCCGCAGCGGCGCAGGCCCAGCCAAGGCCGGGGCGAGAGACCGAGGCAAAGCTCAACACGGCCGGCTACCAGAGCGTGTGGGCCCTTCCGGCCCGCGCCAGCGTGCCCTCGGGGCCGGGTTCCAAGGCATTGCGCCTCGCCTCGGCCACGCTCACGCCGGAAATCGTGGCGCGTGCCGTCCCCTCCCTGCAGCAGACGGCCTTCCTCGAGGCCAGCTTCAGCAATGGCGAGGATACGCCGCTTTTTCCGGGTTCCGTCTCGATCTATCGTGACGGCCTCTATGCCGGCCAGACCGCCATGCCGCTCGCCACCAGGGGAGAACCCGTGCGCCTCGGCTTCGGCGCCGATGATCGCATCAAGGTGGAACGGGCAGTGACGCGCAAGCTGGAAAGCAACACCGGCATCGCTCGCCCCACCACCAGCGAAAGGCGCGACTACAAGATCAGCCTGCGCAATGGCCGCGCCAATGCCATCAAGCTGTCGATCGAGGAAGCCCTGCCGGTCGCCGAGAACAAGGACATCAAAGTGGAATCCTCCGCCCAGATGACCCCACCGACCCAGCGCGACGCCGACAATCGCCGTGGCGTGCTGGTCTGGACGGTGGATCTCGCCCCCGGCGCCAGCAAGGACATCAATTTCGGCTACAAGGTCACCTGGCCGGGCGCCGAGACGATCAACCTGGATTGAGGCTTGTCAGGATGGAGGGCGACGGCCTTCTCCCTTGCGGTGCCACGCGCCTGAGCTAGAGTTGGGAACCGGTGGTTGGTCGAAAGGGTCGCCAGTGGGATGGGAGGCACTCAGCCAGTGGGGTGCGGACGTCGCTCGCATCGAACCGCTTTCCGGCGGCGTTGCCAATGATGTGTGGAGCGTACGTGTCCGCGGGCACCTTGCAGTCGGTCGTTTGGGTACCAGGAGCGATGCCGATCTGGCTTGGGAGACCGAACTCCTCTGCTACCTCGACCGTGAAGGTCTGACCGTGCCGGTGCCGATTCCCACGACAGACGGCCGTCTGTTCGCAGATGGTCTGGTGGTGATGACCCATGTGGAAGGCGGACCGCCGGAGACGCAGGCCGAGTGGCGTCGCGTCGCCGACGTGCTTCGCCGGTTGCATCGGGTGACACAGGGGTGGCCGCAGCGTCCAGGCTGGCGATCGTCGATCGACCTCCTGAGCGCCGAGACCGGGACGAGGATCGATCTCACCGCGATGCCGTCGGAGGGCGTTGCCCGATGCCGGGCTGCATGGGCACGGCTGATCGGGTGTGGGACCTGCGTCGTCCATGGTGATCCCAATCCGCGCAACATCCGCATGACCGCGGATCGGGTCGCGCTGATCGACTGGGACGAGTCGCATGTCGACGTCCCCGACCTCGACCTGGCTCTGCCTCACAACGCCGCCGGCCTCGACGGCAACGCCTATGACATCGCTGCGCAGGCGTCCGCCGCATGGGAAGCCGCCGTCTGCTGGGATGACGAGCATGCCGTCAGGCGGCTTACCGAAGTTCGGGCAGTCTGAGCAACGGCCATGAAACGGGAGGCCGATCGAATGCCGGATTCTCCGGCGCTACTACTCCATCGGCTCATGCCGCCCGCAAGGTGACCTCCCCCCGAGGGGAAGGGAGCGCGCTGCACCCCCGCTCCTCACGCCGTCTCGACCAGCAGCGCCGCCAGGGTCTGGCCCGCCGAGGTCGCCTGGATGGAGGCGACATAGCCGGCATAGAACTTGGCGAATTCCATATGCTCGGCGAGGCCGAGCTTGGCGAAGGGGCTGGTGCGCAGCAGGTCGAGTGGATTGCCGCCGCGGACGAGCTCCCAGTCTTGCTCGCTGAGGCGCGGCTCGACCACATCGAACGCCTCGCCCCTGTCGTCCTTGCCGGTCAGATAGGCGCCGAAACAGGCGAGGAAGAAGGCCTCGCGCCGAAGATCCCCACCGTCCGCCAGCAGCATTTCCAGGGTCTTGGAGTGGAAGACCGGGATCTTGGCCGTGGTGTCGAAGGCGATGCGCAGCAGCTGGTCGTTGATGGCCGGGTTCGAGAAGCGCTCGAGCACCGCGTTCTTGTACTCTTCCAGCGAAACACCCTTCGGCCCCTCGATGCGCGGAATGGCGTCGCGGTCGAGAAAGGTTTCCAGGAGCCGATGCAGGCGGGTGTCGGCGAGCGCCTCGTGCACGATGCGGTAGCCCATGAGAATACCGGGCATGGCCAGCAGGATGTGGGAGGCATTGAGCATGCGCCCCTTCATGAACTCGAAGGCCGGCACATCGTCGCGCATCTCGACCCCGACCTCTTCGAAGGGCGGGCGCCCGGCCCGGAAATCGTCCTCCAGCACCCATTGGCTGAAGGTTTCGCCCAAAGCGGGCACGGCGTCATCGATGTCGCTGCGCTTGTTGAGGCGCTCCTTCACCTCGGGCGGAATCTGCGGCGCGATGCGGTCGACCATTGAATTGGGGAAATCGACCTCGGCTTCGATCCAGGCCGCAAGCCCCGCGTCGCGGGCGCGGGCAAAGGAGACGATGGCCTTGCGCGCCGTGCCGCCATTGTGACGGAGATTGTCGCAGGACATCACCGTGAACGGTTTCGTGCCCTGTTCGCGTCGACGCCGCAGCGCCTCGACGATGTAGCCGAAGGCCGTGCGCGGCAGACCGCCGGCCAGATCGAGCGCCACCTCCGGCGTATCGAGCTTGAACACGCCAGTGGTCTCGTCGAGATTGTAGCCGCCTTCGGTGATCGTCAGGGAGACGACGCGGGTATCGGCGTGGCTGAGGCGGGCCAGCACGGCTTCCGGATCATCAGGCGCATGCAGATAATCCACCATGGCGCCGATCACCCGCGTGCTGGCCGCACCATCCGGCGCATATTCGGTGACGGTGTAGAGGCAATCCTGGGCGCGGTAGGCCTCGGTCTTGGCCCGGGTGGCGGGGACGTCGATCAGTTCGACGCCGCAGATGCCCCAGCCTTCGTTACCGGGCTTGTGCAGGCAGCGATCGACATAGACGGCCTGGTGAACGCGATGGAAATTGCCGAGGCCGAAATGCACGATGCCAGGGCGCACGGCGGAACGATCATACCCGGGAACGGCGATGGCAGCGCCGAGGCTTCCGAGGGTCTTCGAGGAAAGCTTCTTCAAGATCGTCTCCATGATGGTAGCGGCAGCGGCGATCCGGCGCCGTCGGTCGCGAAAGCGTTTTGCAATCTGACGCATCATCAAGAATCACAAAGACGCGTCAAAACAAGGAGTTAGAGCAATCGAGCGTTTACGTTCAAACGCGTTTTGCTCTAGCTCGAGCCGGCAGAACGGGCCTGCCCGAGCCTCCATGCCTGGGTGATGGATGCCGGACCGGGAACGGGGCTGCCCCTCCTGTTCTCGTCCGGCTGAAAGCGGCGACGCCTGACCGCAATTCGAAGGCGTGCCTGCAATAGCTGCATACTTGGCCCTGCTTCCGACATTTTGGCAAGGACTTGTTGCAGAGGGTCATTTTTTGGCGCGCAAAATTCGTTTGCACACTAACGAGTTTTGCCTAAAATCAGGACGTCCACCGTGGATCGGTTCTAATTCACGCAATTCCTTGTTTATTTATTTGATTGCCAGATTATTTGCGGATATCTCCTCGGTGAGAATGAGTGACGACCTGAACGGAGTGCCCTGGCGAGGCCCATGGACGAGCCTCGCCAAGACACTCTGGAAAGTTTGATATCCTGCAGGTTCCTCCTGATCGGACCGCGGCCCGATCAGGAGGAACCTGCCTAGTGGCAAGGCGGCCAGCATGAGCAATTTCAACGAGGAACGGGTTCTGAGCGTCCATCATTGGACCGACAGGCTGTTCAGTTTCACCACCACGCGTGATCCGGGATTCCGCTTCGAGAACGGCCAGTTCACCATGATCGGCCTGCCGGTCAATGGCCGCCCCCTGCTGCGCGCCTACAGCCTGGTCAGTGCCAATCATGAAGAGACGCTCGAATTCTTCTCCATCAAGGTGCAGGATGGGCCACTGACCTCGCGGCTGCAGCATCTGAAGGAAGGCGATGCCATCATCGTCGGGCGCAAGGCCACCGGCACACTGCTGCTCGACAACCTCAAGCCCGGCCGCTACCTCTACCTGGTCGGTACCGGTACGGGCCTGGCTCCCTTCCTCAGCCTGATCAAGGATCCGGAGACCTATGCCCGCTTCGAGAAGATCGTGCTGATCCATGGTTGCCGCCAGGTCCAGGAACTGGCCTATGGCGAGCGCATCACCCACGAGCTTCCCGCCCATGAATTCCTGGGCGAGGCCGTGCGCGAGCAGCTCATCTATTATCCGACGGTGACGCGCGAGGCCTTCCGCAACACCGGCCGCATCACCGACCTGATCAAGTCCGAGAAGCTGTTCGAGGATATCGGCCTGCCGCCGCTCGACATCGAGCAGGACCGCGTGATGATCTGCGGCAGCCCCGAAATGCTGCGCGACCTCAAGGCCCTTTTGGAGGAACGCGGGGCCGTCGAGGGCAATCATGGTGAGCCGGGCGATTTCGTGATCGAAAAGGCCTTCGTGGACAAGTAGGCTCGGCGTCCACGTCTCGATTCGCCTCCAGGCAGATTCCTCCCGATCGAACCACGGGCTCGATCGGGAGGAATCTGCAGAATTTCAAACGCTTGCAGAATTTCTCGATATCGCCCATTCGTGGGCAATATCGAGAAATCCTGCTTGGAATGCCATGACCGATTACAGACTGGACGATCAGATTGGCTTCATTCTGAGGCAGGTCTACCAGCGGCATGCCGTCCTGTTCTCCGACGGGCTCGGCGAGGACCTGACGCCGATGCAATGGGCGGTGCTGGCCAAGCTTGCCGAACTCGGCACCTCCTCCCAGAATCTCTTGGGCCGGCTCACGGCCATGGACGTCGCTACCGTCAAGGGCGTGGTCGAGCGGCTGTCGCGCCGCGGCCTGATCGAAACCCGGCCCGATGCCGAGGATCGCCGCCGCCTCGTCGTCTCCCTCTCCGCCTCGGGCGAAGCGCTTTACGTCCAATTAGTGGCCAAGGCTTCCGCCGTCACGGACCTGACCCTGGCGCCGCTGAGCGAGACAGAGCGCGGCACGCTGCGGGCGCTGCTGGACAAGCTGCGCTGACGCCGTTCTGACAACAATGCCGGAATTGTCCCCAACGAGGCCTGTCCCGAGCGCCGCAGGACTAAAATCGTACCGTCGCTCGATGCTGAGGCTTGCGCCGCTACCCGATGAATGCATTCTAGGTTATAAAACTGGGCGTTCGCAACCAGCCTGGGCAAATACTCAGAGGGATGGGATATCATGAGCGACCTCGCAGACCTGCAGAACCGCAAGCTCGATCTCGCCACCCGCGCCGCCTGGCTCTACTACATCGACGGGGCGACCCAGGATGAGATCGCCGCCCAGTTCGATATTTCGCGCCAGAGCGTGCAGCGCCTGGTCGCTCTGGCCGTCTCGGAACGCGTGATCGAGTTCCGCATCCAGAGCCCCATCGCCGAATGCACGGCCCTGGCCAAGCAATTGCGCGACAGCTACGGCCTGACCATCTGCGAAGTCGTACCGAACGGCCTGCACGACCCGCTCGCAGCCGTGGGACTGGCCGCCGCGCAGATCCTCGAGACCCAGTTCGGCCAGCGCGGCTCGGGCGTGTTCGGCTTTTCGACCGGACGCACCCTGCTGCGCATGGTCCGCGAGATCTCGGCCAAGCCGCGCCCCGACCTCAAGATGGTCTCGATCGTCGGCAATGCCGCGCGCGACGGCTGCGTCAGCCCCTTCGAGATCGCGATGCGCCTGGCCGATAAGCTCGACGCCAAATGCTACCCGCTGCAAATGCCGGTGCTCGCCGACACCGTCGAGCATTGCCAGGCTCTGAGAAGCCAGCCGGTACACACTTTGCTGCAGGATCTGGTGGAGACGGCACGGGCCGTCTATGTCGGCGTCAGCGACGTCAGCTACGGCTCTCCAATCCACCAGGACGGCTTCGTGCTGGAGCAGGAAATGCATTATCTCATCGAGAATGGCGCCATCGGCGAGATCGCCGCCTGGCCCTTCGACCGCAACGGCCGCATCCTGCAGAACGATTATACCGAGCGCCTGCCCGGCTTCCGCCCGGACCGGCTGGCGCGTCTCGTGCCTGTGGTCGGCGTCGCCGCCGGCCAGCGCAAGATCGCCCCGATCCGCGCCGCCCTGAAGGGCGACCTGCTTTCCGGTCTGATCACCGACGAACAGACGGCCATCGCTCTGCTCGAATAGACCCACCCCTGCCCAGAACCGAAAATCGCCCGACGCGCGGCCCCTCTTCCGCGCGCGCTGGCGCTTGCCTGCCCAGCAGGCGCGATCCCGGCGCATGACTCAGCTTGACATTAAGCCACGCCGCTGAGAATATGCTCTTGTATTGGGCGTCTGCCCACGCCCACAAGCCGTGACAAGCGGTGCGCATTTTTGACGGGAGGTTCTGGTGCAAACGGCAAAATCACTGATTTCGCTTGCAGGCGCGCTTGCCTGCGGCGTTTCCCTCGCCTGGTCTACGGTGGCCGGAGCCGCCGAGACGTTGACGATCGCCACGGTGAACAATGGCGACATGGTCCGGATGCAGAAGCTTTCGGAGGATTTCACCAAGGCCAATCCGGACATCACGCTGAACTGGGTCACCCTCGAGGAGAATGCCCTGCGCGAGAAGGTGACGACCGACATCGCGACCAAGGCCGGCCAGTTCGACATCCTCACCATCGGTACCTATGAAGTGCCGATCTGGGCCAAGAAGGGGTGGCTGGTCTCGCTCGACAAGCTCGGCGACAACTATGACACCAATGACCTGATCAAGCCGATCCGCGACGGCCTGACCTATGAAGGCAAGCTCTACGCCGCTCCGTTCTACGGCGAGTCCTCGATGATCATGTATCGCAAGGACCTGTTCGAGAAGGCCGGGCTGAAGATGCCCGACAGCCCGACCTGGGACTTCGTGGCGGATGCCGCCAAGAAGCTGAAGACCGCCGACACCTATGGCATCTGCCTGCGCGGCAAGGCCGGCTGGGGCGAGAACATGGCCTTCCTCACCGCCATGTCGAACTCGTTCGGCGCCCGCTGGTTCGACGAAAGCTGGAAGCCCCAGTTCGACCAGCCCGAATGGAAGGCCACGCTCACCTTCTATGTGAACCTGCTCAAGGAAGCCGGCCCGCCGGATGCTTCCTCCAACGGCTTCAACGAGAACCTCACCCTGTTCAACCAGGGCAAATGCGCCATGTGGATCGACGCTACGGTAGCGGCCGGCTTCGTGACCGACCCCAAGCAGTCGACTGTGTCCGACAAGGTCGGCTTCGCCCTCGCCCCTAATACCGGCCAGGGCAAGAACGCCAACTGGCTGTGGGCCTGGTCGCTCGCGGTCCCCGCCGGCTCTCAGAAGGTGGAAGCCGCCGAGAAGTTCATCGCCTGGGCCACCAGCAAGGACTATTCGGCCCTGGTTGCCAAGACCGAGGGCAACTGGGCTGCGGCACCTCCCGGGACCCGCACCTCGCTCTACAACAATCCCGACTACCAGAAGGCTGCGCCCTTCGCCAAGCTGACGCTGGATTCGATCATGTCGGCTGATCCGACCCATCCCACCGTCAAGCCGGTGCCCTATGTCGGCGTGCAGTTCGTCGCCATTCCCGAGTTCCAGGGCATGGGCACCTCGGTGGGCCAGCAATTCTCCTCGGCCCTGGCCGGCTCGGCTTCGATCGACGATGCCCTGGCCGCATCGCAGAAGCTGGTGACCCGCACCATGACCAAGGCCGGCTACATCAAGTGACCCCTTCCTCCCGGGACGGGGCTCATCGCCCCTCCTGAAACTTGGCTGTCCCGGCTCTTCATCACCGGGACAGCCCCCTTTCGAAGACTAGAACGAACGCTTTTTGGGGATTCGAAGGGGTCGCCAAAGAAGCCAAGACGCGTCGAAGCAAAGATTGGGCTCACATACGGGGGTCGAGCCTGAACGCGCTTTGCTCGGAAACATTCAAGATTTGGTCTGTGGGGAGGACCTCAAGATGGCAACGCAGCAGACGCGTGTGCTCGCCAGGGTGGCCGTCGCGCCCTCGGTCATCATGCTCTTCATCTGGATGATCGTTCCGCTCGTTCTGACGATCTATTATTCGTTGAACAACTATACGCTCGACGATCCGACGAATTTCTACTGGAACAGCTTCGGGAACTATACCTACTTTCTGACGGACCCCACCTTCTTCAAGTCGCTGGGCGTCTCGCTGCTGATCGTGGGCTCCGTGCTTGCCATCACCATCGTCGGGGGCATCCTGATCGCCCTGCTGATGGATCAGCCCTTCGCCGGCCAGGGCATCGTGCGCCTGATGGTGTTGGCGCCGTTCTTCGTGATGCCGACAGTGGCCGCGCTGATCTGGAAGAACCTGTTCATGAATGCCGACGGCGGCATGCTGACCTGGGTCTCGCAGGTGCTCCACCTGCCGGTGGTCGTCTGGTTCACCAACTGGCCGCTGCTGTCGATCATCATCATCGTAGCCTGGCAATGGCTGCCCTTCGCCACCCTGATCCTGCTCACCGCCATCCAGTCGCTGGACGAGGAACAGAAGGAAGCCTCCCAGCTCGACGGCGCCAAGCCGATCTCCTACTTCTTCTACATCGTGCTGCCGCATCTCTCGCGCGCCATCACGGTGGTGATCCTGATCGAGACCATCTTCCTCCTCAACATCTTCGCCGAGATCAAGGTCACGACCAATGGCAGCTTGAACACGGCCAATCTGCCCTTCCTGGTCTATCTCACCGAAGCGGGCGACCACGATATCGGAGCGGCCTCGGCCGGCGCGCTGGTCGCCGTGGTGCTGGCCAATATCGTCGCCTTCTTCCTCGTCCGCATGATCGGCAAGAATCTGGAGGCCTGAGCCATGGCACGCGCAGTTTCCACCCGGCGCAAGGTCGTCGTGACAGCCGCCGCCTGGATCGTCGGCTTCCTGATCTTCTTCCCGATCCTCTGGATGGTGATCACCAGCTTCAAGACGGAAGGCGAGGCAGGCATCCTGCCGCCAAAATTCGTCTTCTTCGAATGGACGCTGGAGAACTATCGCAACATCTTTACGGAATCCAACTATGGCAGGGCCGCGCTCAACTCGATCTTCCTGTCGGTCGGCTCCACCCTGCTCGGCCTGATCTTCGCGGTTCCGGCCGCCTGGGCCATGGCCTTCGCGCCCGGCAAGCGCACCAAGGATCTCTTGATGTGGATGCTCTCCACCAAGATGATGCCGGCGGTGGGCGCCCTGATGCCGATCTTCCTGCTCTTCAACCGCTGGGGCCTGCTCGACAGCCGCTGGAGCGTGATGGTCGTCCTGTTCCTACTGAACCTGCCGATCGTGGTGTGGATGCTCTACACCTATTTCAAGGAGATCCCCGGCGAGATCCTGGAAGCGGCCCGCATGGACGGCGCCTCGCTCTGGCGCGAGATCGTCTATGTGCTGACGCCGATGGCCGTCCCCGGCATCGCCTCCACGCTTTTGCTCAACACGATCCTGGCCTGGAACGAGGCGTTCTGGACCCTGAACCTGACCACTTTCGACGCCGCGCCGCTGCCGCAGTTCATCGCGGGCTACTCGGCCAAGATGGGGTTGTTCTGGGCCACGTTGTCGGCCGCCTCGACCCTCGCCATCCTGCCGATCGTGGTGCTCGGCTGGTTCTCGCAAAAACAACTCGTCCGCGGCCTGACCTTCGGCGCCGTGAAATGACGAACAACAACATGTCAGAATGGGGAGCTGCGTAAATGGGCCGCTTCAATCTTCGCAATGTGCGCAAGGCCTTCGGTGAAGTCGTGATCATTCCCGATCTCGACCTCGACATCGAGGATGGCGAGTTCGTGGTCTTCGTCGGTCCGTCGGGCTGCGGCAAGTCCACTTTGCTGCGCCTGATCGCCGGCCTGGAGGACACCACCTCGGGCGAGATCAAGATCGACGGCGTCGACATGGCACAGGCCCCGCCGTCCAAGCGAGGGCTGGCCATGGTGTTCCAGTCCTACGCGCTCTACCCGCATATGAGCGTGCGCAACAACATCGCCTTCGCCTTGAAGATGGCGGGCGAGAGCAAGGACGTCATCGACCAGAAGGTCGCCAAGGCCGCCGCCTCGCTCAACCTCACCAATTATCTCGACCGCAAGCCGCGCCAGCTCTCGGGCGGCCAGCGCCAGCGCGTCGCCATCGGCCGCGCCATCGTGCGTTCGCCCAAGGCCTTCCTGTTCGACGAGCCCTTGTCGAACCTCGACGCGGCGCTGCGCGTCAACATGCGCATCGAGATCTCGCAGCTCCACAAGGATCTGAAGACCACGATGATCTACGTCACCCACGACCAGGTCGAGGCCATGACCATGGCCGACAAGATCGTGGTGCTCAATGCCGGCAATGTCGAGCAGGTCGGCTCGCCGCTCCAGCTCTACAACAAGCCCAGGAACCTGTTCGTCGCCGGCTTCATCGGTTCGCCCAAGATGAACTTCCTCAAGGATGGCGCGGCGGCAAACTACAACGCCACCACCATCGGCATCCGTCCCGAGCATCTCAACCTGTCCCCGAGCGAGGGGCAATGGAAGGGCAAGATCTCGATCTCCGAGCATCTGGGCTCGGACACCTTCTTCTATGTCGATCTCGACGAGGGCACCCGCGTCACCGCGCGAGCACCCGGCGAGTTCAGCCTCACCACCGGCGATACCATCTATCTCACGCCGCAGCCCGACCGCCTGCATCGCTTCGACGACAAGGGCCTGTCCCTCGCCTGATTCTGGAGGGCAGGTCTCCAGAGACGGACTCAAAATTCGCGACGGAACCGGAAAGGGCTCCAACTTTTGTCATGCCCGGGGCTTGTCCCGGGCATCCGGCTTGGCGCAACCCGTCGAGATTGTGGCCCCTGGATCTACACCGGACACCTCGTCCGGTGGAGGACGAGATGTCCGGTGATGACGAAGGTCGAGCTTCCTGTGACGTTCGATTCGGCTTTGAAGACAGCCCACGAAATGCCCGTCCAATTGTAGGGCCAATGCAGGATTGACTTCGTCGAATCGGCATGCCGCATTAGATTGATCCGTAACTGCACGGGCTTTTGTCCCGTTTGCAAAATCGATGCAGCAAACGGGAGCGACGCATGGAAAGGATCCGCGATGTATAAGAAGAAACTCGATCTCACTGGCCGGCATGCCCTCGTCACGGGCGGCGGGCGTGGCATAGGCCTGGCCTGCGCCGAAGCCCTGGCCGAGTTCGGGGCCGAAGTGGTCATCGCCGATTTCGACATGAAGGTCGCGGCAGAGGGGCAGGCCGCCCTCGCAGCCAAGGGCTACAAGGCCGAGACGGTGAAGATGGACGTCACCAATTCGGCGGAAGTGACCGCCGTGGCCGACGACCTCGCCGCCAAGGGCCGCACCGTCGAGATCCTGGTCAACAATGCCGGCATCGCCCGCTCGATGACCCCGGCCGAGGACGTCGCCGACGAGCATTGGCTCAACGTGCTCGACGTCAATCTGAATGGCGTGTTCTGGTGCTGCCGCGCCTTCGGCAAGCACATGCTGGCCGCCAGAAAGGGCTCGATCATCAATATCGGCTCGATGTCCGGCATCATCGTCAACAAACCGCAGGAGCAGTCCTACTACAACGCCTCCAAGGCCGGTGTGCATCACCTCACCAAGTCCCTGGCGGCGGAATGGGGCCTGCGCGGCGTACGCGTCAACTCGGTGGCGCCGACCTATATCAACACGCCGCTGACTGCCTATGCCGCGACGGACCCGGCCAATGCGGCAATGTTCAAGACCTGGTTGGAGATGACACCGCAGGGGCGGATGGGCGAGCCGGAGGAAATCGCCTCCGCCGTGCAGTTCCTGGCTTCCGATGCCGCCAGCCTGATGACCGGCTCGATCGTCACCGTCGATGGCGGCTACACCTGCTGGTAGGGGCAGCACGCAAAGGCGCTACCCTAACCTTCTCCCCTTGCGGGAGAAGGTGTCCCGAAGGGACGGATGAGGGGTTTTGCGACCCATCTAGGTCACCTCCGGAGAGGTCACCAAGAATTGTTAGGTTCCATCAACCCCTCATCCGGCGCTGCGCGCCACCTTCTCCCACAAGGGGAGAAGGTTTATTGGCGCCTCAGGACGCGGCGCGATTGTAGATGTCCTCGATGCGGATGATGTCGTCCTCGCCGAGATAGGAACCGGTCTGCACTTCGATCAGTTCGAGCTCGATCTTGCCGGGATTCTCCAGCCGATGGGTCGAGCCGATCGGGATATAGATCGACTCGTTCTCATGCAGCGTCTTGATCTGGCCGTTGATGCTGACATTGGCGACGCCGCGCACCACGATCCAGTGCTCGGAACGGTGATGGTGCTTCTGCAGGGAGAGCTGGCCGCCGGGCTTGACCACGATGCGCTTGACCTGGTGGCGCGCACCGAGATCGAGCGACTTGTAGTGCCCCCACGGACGGTAGGACTGCAGATGGTCCTGGGTCAGGCCGTTATGGCTCTGCTTGAGCTTCTCGACCAGCGCCTTGATGCCGGCGGCATCGTCGCGGCGGGCCACCAGCACGGCATCGCCGGTGGTGATGACGGCAAGGTCGTCCAGGCCGACGACGCAGACGAGCTGGCGCTCCGAAGACACCAGATTGTTGCGGGCATTGACGAACAGCGCTTCGCCCAGCTTGGCGTTGCCGGCCTCGTCCTGCGGCGAGAGCTCGCGCACCGCCCCCCAGGAGCCGACATCCGACCAGTCGAAGCTCGCCGGCACCACGGCGGCGGCCTGGGTCTTCTCCATCACGGCATAGTCGACCGAGCGCTTGCCGCAACGGGCAAAGGCCTCGGCATCGAGGCGCAGGAAGCCGAGGTCGAGCTTGGCCTTGGCGACCGCCTCGTTCACCGCCTCGATGGTATCGGGCTCGCAGCGGGCATATTCAGAGAGGAAGAAACCGGCCTCGAACAGGAAATTGCCGGAGTTCCACAGATAGCCTTCGCGCACATAGCGCGTGGCGGTCTCGGCATCGGGCTTTTCGACGAAGCGGCGCACCTTCATGACGCCGTCGACCAGGGGCTCGCCGGCCTCGATATAGCCATAGCCGGTGGCGGGCTGGTTGGGCACCACGCCGAAAGTGACGATGCTCTTCTTGGCAGCACCACGACGCGCCGCCACGCAGGCGGCGCGGAAGCCTTCGATATCGCGCACGCGGTGGTCGGCGGCCAGCGTCAGAACCGGGGTCTTGGCGCCGTCGCGCGCAGCGATGAAAGCCGCGCCGGCAGCAATGGCCGGGCCGGAATCGCGCGCCTCGGGCTCGAGCACGATATCGGCCTCGACGCCGATGGACAGCAACTGGTCGGCCACCAGGAAGCGGTGGTCCTGGTTGGTGACGATGACGGGCCGGCCGAACAGCTCGGCGCCGCTTACACGCCGCATCGTTTCCTGGAAGGTCGAGAGATCACCGAATAAAGGCAGGAACTGCTTGGGTCGGCTGGCCCGCGAGGCCGGCCACAACCGCGTTCCGGAGCCGCCGCAAACGATCAGGGGAACGATCTGGGTAGACATCATCCGCTCATATTTGAATTGGAGGAGCCATCAACCGATTAGCTCTATGCCACGATTATATCGACAGAGTCAGATGAATTTCAGGCCTGCTTTGGTTTATTACGCTCATCCTAGGGGGCTTTTGGTCATCGCCACACTAATGCTTCCGGATAGTACGAGGTCTCCTGCGGCTGATGCAGGAGCCGTCGTCACTCGGCGGCGGCTAGGCCATCCCTGTCGAGCGCAGGGCCATTGGGATCGCCGGGCGCAGTCTCCCAGCCAAGATCGGGAATCACGGCGATGCGCGCGCCACGCATGTCGACGCGAGTCATCACGAAGTCCGCATTCTGCAGATGGCGGATCTGGCTGCGGGCACGGCCCGCCGAATGGCTGCCGCAGCGCCTGGCGATTTCGGCGTCCGGAGGGCATGGCAGCCCCGTCATCGCCGCCGCCGCGAGAATCAGGAACACGGCCTGGAGGTCAGCCGGCACAAGGCGGGCGTGATCGAGCGCACGCTGCCATTGCTCCTGGTCGATACCGTCGGGATCGAGACCGGCGCGGGCTGCGCTGAGCAGGAATTTGAACTCGGCCATGGCGGGCGGCGAGCCGCCAAGCCGCTCGATGCGGCAGCGCACGATGAAATCCTGATAGAGCACGGCATCGGTGCGGAAACTCGCATCCGGCTCCTGCATGATCGCAAAGGCGATGCGGGCATGGGCCTGCTGCAGCTCGGCAGGCAGCATGGCAGGCAAGGCTTCCTCGCCGATGGCTTCCGCAGGCCTCTCGCGCACGAGCTGCTCGAGGATCTCGGTGGTCGACATCGGCGGCGGTGTCACCACGCGGCGCTCGGGGCGCGGACGCGGCGCCGCCATCGGCACGGGCGCCAGGATGAGATCGCGCGCCGCCTCGCCCCCTTCCGGCAGCGGCGTCAGCTTGGGCGTCGCCACCTTGGGGCGCGTCTCCACCGGGCCGACCTTGATGGGAAGCGGACGGCGTGACAAGGCCGGGCCGAGCGCCACGAACTGGCCGCGCTGCAGTTCCCGGAAAGTCTCGGCCTGGCGCCGATCGAGGCCGAGCAGGTCGGCGGCGCGCGCCATGTCGATGTCGAGAAAGGTGCGCCCCATCAGGAAGTTGGACGCCTCGGCGGCGACGTTCTTGGCCAGCTTGGCTAGGCGCTGGGTGGCGATGATGCCGGCAAGGCCGCGCTTGCGGCCGCGGCACATCAGGTTGGTCATGGCGCCGAGCGAGACCTTGCGCGCCTCCTCCCCGACATCGCCGGAAGCGGCGGGCGCAAAAAGCTGGGCCTCGTCGACGACCACCAGCATCGGGAACCAGAAGTCGCGCTCGGCGTCGAACAGGGCGTTGAGGAAGGCGGCGGCCGCCTTCATCTGCATCTCGGCGTCGAGGCTCTCCAAGACCAGCACCGCCGAGACCCGGTGCTGGCGCACGCGCTGGGCGATGTGCTCGAGTTCGGCCAGGCTGCGTTCGCCGTCGATGACGACATGGCCGTAGCGATCCGACAGGCTGGCGAACTCGCCCTCGGGGTCGATGATGACCTGCTGGACATGCGGAGCGCTCTGCTCGAGCAGCCGGCGCAGGAGATGCGATTTGCCGGAACCCGAATTGCCCTGCACGAGCAGGCGCGTGGCCAGCAATTCCTCGATGTCGAGCATTGCAGGCGCACTGCCGGCGGCAGACGCGACGCCCATCTCGATTTCGATCTTCATCTCAAGCAGTGATTCCGGTTTCGTCCTAGAGCAAAGCGCGTTTACACGTAACCGCCGCTTTACTCTAACTCATTGTTTTGACGCGTCTTTGCGATTCTTGGTGATTCCGTCAAATCGCAAAACGCCATAGCCATAGCGCCCCTGAGGGGCTGCTCACAACCCCCGGCCGCCTTCGTCCGCCGGTTTCCACATCTCCCTTATTCACCGATGCGGTATTCGGCGAGCTTGCGCTTCATCGCCTGGAAGCGCCGGACATGGGCCTCGTCGCGGCGTAGTGCCACCGCGGTCGACAGCACGTCGATCACCACCAGGGCGGCGATGCGCGAGGTGGTGGGGGTGTAGATGTTCGTGTTGTCGAGCGTCTCCACCAGCAAGGCCACGTCGCAATGGCTGGCGAGCGAGGTCTCGAACCCGGTCAGGCCGATGACCTTGGCCCCGTTCTCGCGCGCAGTGCGGGCTACCTCGATGATCGAGCGCGAACGCCCGGTGTGGGAGATCACCACCGCCACATCGCCCGGCTTCATCATCGAGGCGACCATGATCTGCTGGTGGGTATCGTGCTGGGCCCCGCAGGGCACACCGAACAGCGGGAATTTCTGCTGGGCATCGCGCGCCACCACGCCCGAAGCGCCCAGGCCGAAGAATTCGATGGCCGTCGCCTTCTCCAGGATGTCGATCGCCCGGGCCAAAGCCGCCTTGTCGAGATGATGGCGCGCCCAATCCAGGCTGGTGATGGTGTAGTCGAAGATCTTCTCGACCACGGTTTCCGGCGTATCGGTGCCGAGCAGCACCGAATGGGTGGCCGGCGTGCCCAACGCCAGGCTCTGGGCCAGGCGCAGCTTGAAATCCTGGAAGCCGTTGCAGCCGATGGCGGCACAGAAACGGATGACCGTGGGCTCGCTCACCCCGGCGGCGAGCGCCGTCTCCGCCACCGTGGCGTTGAGGATGCGCTGGGGATCGGCCAGGATGAGGTCGGCGACCTTGCGGTCGGACTTGCGCAGTTCGCCCAAGGTCAGCCGGATCACCTCCAGCACGTTCTGGATCGTGGTCCGGGGTCCGGGCTGCGATGAGGTCTGATCCGGCAAGGTCATGAACGGCTTCCCTTTCTGGCTCCCTCTTCGGATCGGAGGGCTCAATCCGTCGTCTCGGACGGAGCTGTCAGCCTATACTCGATTCCAATCCCGGCTCGAAGCAGCCGGGGCGGCCCCGTCATCGCGGCGGCCTTCGCGTCGATCCGCTCTGGCGCAAGCGTATTGAAGGCAAAGAGGCCGTAATGATGGGCGAGCACGGCCCCGATGCCTCCGGACGAGGCCAGTTCGACCGCCTCATCCAGGGTAAGATTGCCGGCGATGCCGGCAGCGGCAAGCTCCGGTGAGCGGCCGTTCACCGGCAGCAGCGCCAGGTCGGGCGCCAGGGCCCTCACCTCATCCACCTGCCCGGCAAAGGGGATCGTATCGCCGGAATGGAAGACACACACACCGTTCAGCGCGAGGCCATAGCCCAGAAACAGGTGATGGCCCTGCTCGTCCCGCTGCAGCGCTTCATGGGCAGCCCGCACCGCGCGCACCTCGATGTCCTGGTCGAGCATGAGGGTTTCGCCGGCATCCAGGCCGATGAAGCGCTCCGCATCGAGCCCGGTTCTCTCCTGCGCCAGTTTCAGCGAGGCCTTGGGCACCACCAGGCGCAGCCGCGGAAAGCGCCGGGCGAGCGGGGTCAATGTCGCCGCATCGAGGTGATCGGTGTGGTGGTGAGTGCAGAGGATGAAATCGAGCGGCGGCATGTCCTCGATCTCGATCGGTGCCGGCATCATGCGTTCATGCGAGGGGCCGCGATCGCGATATTTCTGCGCCAGCGAATCCGAGAGATAGGGGTCGATCAGCAGGCGGCGCCGGCCGCTGTCGAGAAGGAAACCGGCCTGCCCGAGCCAGTAGAGCGAGAGGCCGGCCTGCGGACGGTTCGCGAGCTGTCCGGCCAGCGGGCCGGCAAAGGGCAGGACTTCCAGCATTCCCTCACGCCCTCCCCTGCAGCGCATCCATCAGATTGGCGATGGCGACCTCGGTGGCCCTGTCGACGCTCTCCTGGGTGAAGCCGCCGATATGGCTGGTGGCGATCACTCCGGCGTGGCCGGCGAGAGCGAGGCTCGCCGGCGGCTCCTCTTCGAAAACATCGGTGGCGTAACAGCCGAGACGCCCGTCTTCGAGGGCCTCCAGCAGAGCCGCTTCATCGACCAGCGACGACCGCGCCGTGTTGATCACCACCGCGCCACGCCGCATGGCCGCGAATTCGGTCGCGCCCAGCAGGGGACGACCATCGGCCGGCGCCGGACAATGAAGCGTGACGACATCGGCTTCCGCCAGCATGCCTGAAATCTCCACCCAGCGCAGGCTGCTTGCCTCGACATTGACGGCAGGACGTTGCGGATCATAGGCGAGAATCTCGGCCCCGAGCGCGGCAGCCAGGCGCGCGACCTCGGCGCCAATGGCGCCACAGCCGACCACGCCGACCTTGCGGCCCCGGATCTCGGCACCGATCCGGCGCGGCCAGCTCCCCTGCTTGATGCCGGCATCACAAAGGGGAATCTGGCGGAGCGCCGCGAAGATCAGGCCGATGGCAAGCTCCGCCACACCCGCCGCATTAGCGCCTGCGGCGATGCGCACGGCGATCTTGCGCGCGAGCAGCGTATCGACCGGCAGATTGTCGGTCCCGGTGCCGTTGCGGCTGATCGCCCGCAGCGAGCTCGCCGCGGCGATGACACGCGGCGAGATCTTCTCCACC
This sequence comes from Labrys sp. (in: a-proteobacteria), assembly GCF_047605565.1. Taxonomy (NCBI): domain Bacteria; kingdom Pseudomonadati; phylum Pseudomonadota; class Alphaproteobacteria; order Hyphomicrobiales; family Xanthobacteraceae; genus Labrys; species Labrys sp. (in: a-proteobacteria). The sequence goes on along the minus strand of NZ_JASGFM010000012.1, from coordinate 112,067 downwards.
CCCGCCAGCCAGCCGGTCACGCCCGGCACGAGTGCGAGCAGGTCCGCCTCATCCGGCAATTTGCCGGGCGCCGGCATGACGATCTCGTGGCCCTCGGCCCGGAGGCGTTCGACCAGGGGATGGGTCGCCGATGTCAGCGAGCGCGGCGTGACCAGGATACGTTCCACGGCATCACCCCTTGGAAGCGGCGATGGCGATCTCGCCCAGCCGCTCGAAGGAGGGGCCGGCGGTTGGGATCTCGATGTCGAAGACCTCGGCGATCACCTGAGTCCAGCCATGCAGGAAATAGGTCCAGCCATCCTCGATCTGCAGATGACGTGCCGCCTGCTGGCGCCGGGCCTGGTCGAGGAAGACGAGGTCGCCGCGATAGTTGAGATCCCACACGATCGCCTGTTCCGGAAAGACCACCGCATCGGTGAGCGGCGAACCGGGCGCATCCTTGCCGAGCCCGGTGGCATTGATCACCACAGAACCTGGCTTCAGGGCAGCGGTGACCGCGTCATTGTCCGTCGGGTGGGGTGCGAGCACGTAATCGACCGGCACCGGCATGCCGATCTCTTCGTGAATGCGCCGGATCTCGTCGAGGCGGGGCTGGCTGCGATTGGAGACCACGATGCGCGACGGCCGGTCGGCGCCGCGTGCCTCTCGCACCATGTGCCAGGTCAGGGCAATGGTGGAACCGCCTGCCCCCATCGAAAAGAGCTCGGCGCCGGTCCGTTCGAAATGGCCCCTGGGAATGAAATTGTCGAGGGCGAGCCCGGAGGAGATCGGGTCCTTGGCGTGGCAGATCAGGCGTCCGTCCCGCTTGGACAGGCAGCTGGTCTCCTCCATGCGCAGGGCGAAATCGTCGACCTCGTCGAACAGGTCCCGGCAGGCCTTGTAGAGGTCGATCTTGTGGGTGGTGACCAGTGCCCCCAACGAGAGGGGATCGGCCTTGATGAAGGCGACCGCCTCGCGATAGGCGGCCGGATCGGCATGGAGAGGAAAGTCGATGCCCTTGATCACCGCATCCTTCAGGCCCAGATGTTCGGCCCAGGCTGGGAAGACCCGCATGATCGAGCTTTTGGTGGTGGTCACACCGATGAAATAGAGAGTCGGCCGGGTCGCCGGCTGATAGTTGCTCATGCCGCGCCCGCCCGGATCGCCTTGACACGCTCGACGGCGGCCTTTGCCTTGGCGGTGATCTCGGCGAACTTGCCGCCGCTGATATCTTCGGGCTTGGCGATCCAGGTGCCGCCGACAGCCGCGACGAAGCGATGCTTGAGCCAGTCGCCCATCGTCTCCAGCGTGACGCCACCGGTCGGGATGAAGCGAACGCCCAGGTGATTGAAGGGCGCGGCGATGCCTTCCAGGGCCTTCGGCCCACCGGCGACACCGGCCGGGAAGAACTTGCACAGGCGCAGGCCGGCGCGCGTGGCCGCGGTAAGGTCCGTCGGCGTCATGATGCCCGGCGCGAAGGGCAGTCCGATCGCCTTGGCGGCAGCGACGATCTCCGCATCGAAACCGGGGGAGAGGGCGAAGCTCGCGCCATTGTCCTTGCAGGCCTGCACCGATTCCAGATCCAGTACCGTTCCGGCACCGGCCAGGAACTCCGGCCTCTGGTCGTGCAGGATGGCCAGGACTTCGGCGGCCGCCTTGGTGCGGAAGGTGATCTCGGCGATCGGCAGGCCGCCGGCCGTCAAGGCATCGGCCAACGCGACTGCGTCCGCGGGATTGTCGATCGCGATGACCGGCACCACGCCAATCGCCTCGATCCGCTCAATGGGGTTGATGGCCATGTCTGCGCTCTCCTCAGGGCTTGCCGATGATATCGGCCTGGGCGTCAATTTTGTAGCAATGCTACATATTCCATGTCGCCCCGGCAAGATAGTTCGGTGATTTTATTGCGATGCAGCATGAATATGTCGGAATTTTCAGTTGACCGCCTGGAAAACGTGTAGCATCACTCCCAAAAATGCAGAGGCAATGGCTGCACGCCCATTCTTCAAAGAGCGAGCCGAGGACACACCCATGACGCAGGATCTCATCCTGGCCATCGATGTCGGAACCGGCAGCGCCCGGGCAGCCCTGGTCGAGGCCGGCAAAGGCGCCATTCTGGAGATTGCCGCCAGCGAATATGACCAGATCGTACCTGCTTTCGGCTGGGCCGAACAGCGCCCGAGCGACTGGTGGTCCGGCACCGTGGCGGCCATCCGCACCGTGCTCGCCCGGCAGGAGAATGCCGCCGCCCGGATCCAGGCCGTCGCCGCCTGCGGCCAGATGCACGGCACCGTGCTGGTCGATGGTCACGGCAATCCCACCCGCGATACCGCCCCCCTGTGGAACGATAAGCGCACGGCGGGCCTGGTGGCGGCCTTCGAGCGCGACAACCCGCCTGGCTCCTACCTTTCCGAGAGCGGCAACCCGCCGACGCCCGCCTGGCCCGGCTTCAAGCTCGCCTGGCTGCGTGACAACGACCCCGAGGCCTATCGAGCCGCCAGCACGGTGCTGATGCCGAAGGACTACATCAACCTGCGGCTGACCGGCGAGATCGCCATGGACGAGGGCGATGCCTCCTGCAGCTTCCTGATGAATCCGGCGAGCGGAACCTGGTCTACCGCGATGATCGATCGTCTCGGCCTCGATGCCGCCAAACTGCCGCCGATCCGCTCGCCGCTCGACATTCTCGGCTATGTCACCGCAGGCGCCGCCCTGGAGACCGGCCTTGCCCAGGGCACGCCCGTCCTGGTGGGCGGAGCCGACTATCCGGTGGCGGTGCTCGGATCGGGCGTCGTCCACCCCGGGACGGCCTCGGATGTGATGGGCACCTCCTCCATCATCACCCTGGTGACGAACGAACCGCTGCTCGATCCCGAGATCTGCAACGTGCGCACCGTCGAGGGGCACTGGGGCCCGTTCACCCTGCTGGAAACCGGGGGCGACGCCATGCGCTGGGCCCGCCGCGCCTTCCATGAGAAGGCGCTCTCCTATGGCGACATCGTCGCCAAGGCCGCCGAGGCCCCGGCCGGCGCCGAAGGCCTGTTCTTCCTGCCCTTCCTGGCCGGCGAGCGGCTCGGCGCCCATCGCAATGCCCGCGCCCAGTTCTTCGGCATCGGCGCCAAGCATGGCCTCGCCCATCTCCATCGCGCCACGCTGGAAGGGGTGGCCTTCGCGGTCAACCGCCATATCCGCGTGATGGAAGCCTCCACCGGCCAGAAGCTCGAGCGTGTGGTCGCCTCCGGCGGCGGCGCCAAGACCGAGCTCTGGCTCAAGATCAAGGCCAGCGCCTACAACGTGCCCATCCTGGTGCCCGAGGAGACCGAATGCGGCCTTGTCGGCTGCGCCGCGATGGCGGCAACGGCCCTGGGGCGTTTCGGCAAGGTCGAGGATGCCGTCCGCCATTTCGTGCGCTATGGCGCCGAGATCCTGCCCGACTCGGCCTGGGCCGAGACCTATGCCCGCATGCAGCCGGTGTTCGACCGGCTCTACCGCCATTCCCAGGCGCTCTACGACGATCTCGACCGGCTGCAGCAAGGCTGAACCGCCGTCTGGTCCTCTCTCATCCAATCGAAGGAAATCTCCATGCAGGACGTCCTATCCGCCTTTCGCCCCGGCCTGTTCGAAGGCAAGACCGTCGTGGTCTCCGGCGGTTCCAGCGGCATCGGCCTCGCCATCGCCCAGGGTTTTGCCGATCTCGGCGCCGATGTCATCGCAACGGGCTCCACCGAAGCGCGCCTGGCCGCAGCCAAGGCCGCCAATGGTGGCCGGTCCATCCGTTTCGAGCAGCTCGACGTTCGCGACAAGGCAGCAGTCGAGCGCTTCTTTGCGGCCTTGCCGGCCCTCGACGTGCTGGTCAACGCCCAGGGCATCGCCCGGCCCGATGCCGAATGGACCGAGGAAACCTATCTCGAAGTCGTCGACGTCAACATGAACAGCGCCATGCGCCTTGCCATGGCGGCCCACCCCCTGCTGGTGAAATCGCAAGGGTCCATCATCAACTTCGCCTCGATGTTGAGCTATCTCGCCGATGACAGCGTGCCGGCCTATTGCGCCAGCAAAACCGGCATCATGGGGCTCACCCGGGCCCTTGCCCACAAATTCGGGCCCGAGGGAATCCGCGTCAACGCGATCGCGCCCGGCTATCACCGCACCGACATGACCAAGCCCCTGTGGTCGGATCCGGTACCGGCCGGCAAGATCGCCAACAAGGCGGCGCTCAAGCGCTGGGGCAGCGTCGATGATCTCGTCGGCACCGCCCTGTTCTTCGCTTCGCCCGCCTCGATCTTCGTGACCGCCACCACGCTGCCCGTCGATGGCGGCTATGTCGTCAGCGGCTTCTGACCCGAAAAACTCCGGTAGAAGGCCTGAAGCAACACCGCCCGGCAAGCCGGGCGGTGTTTTCGTCACGTCTCATTCACAAGGCGGTGCGCCCTGGCCGCCACAGCGGCGCTGACGTCCGCCACCACCCGCGGCCGGACCACCCTCTTGCGCCGGCGGCCGCAGGCGTTGCATCGGCCGGGACGCCCCACCCTCGAGCTCTGGCTGCGCGCGCGGCTGCCGATTCTGACGCGGTGCATTCACGGCCGGTTCCATGTCCGGCGCGGGGGCCTGGTTCAAACGCTTCTGGCGCGGCGGGGGTGCCCCACCCTCGTCAGATCCACCACCCGGCTGGCCCTGCTGGACGCGCGGCCGGCGAGCGGACGGCTGGGCCGGCTCGTCCGGCTGAGCAAAACCGGCATCGGGCTGGCGCGGGCGACGACGGCCCGGCTGGGGCTGCGGCTGCCCGCTGCCGTCCGGAAGAGCTCGCCCGGCTGGTGGCAAGGGTTCGCCAAGGCCTTGCCCGTCCTGGGCCGGGCGACGCTTGCGGCCTGCCGGCTGCGACGGTGCTCCGGCATCAGGCAAGGCCTGTTCCTCAGGGGTAGCGCCAGGCCGCGGAGCCTGGATACCACCATCCTGGGGCTGACGGCCCTTTGGCCGTTTGCGGCCGGGAAGCGGCTGCGCCTCGTCGGCTCCCGGCAATGGCTTGCCGAGCTGCTGGCCGTTCTCGGCCGGAGGCTGAGTGGTGCCGTCCGGCTGCGGCTGCCCCGGCCTCAGGCGACCTTGGCCCTTCTGCCCCGGAAGGGGTTTTTGAGGCTGGGTCTGATCCGGCTGCCCCTCAGGCTGTGCTCCTGGCAGTGGCTGGCCGAGCTGACCCGGCTTGGCGGCTTTGCCACCAGGCTGCTTGCGTCCGGGAAGCGGGGTGTCACCCAATGGCGGCTTGCCGTTATCGAGCGGCAGAGCCTCGCCATTCATGCCCGGCAAGGCCTTGCCCGGCTGGCCTTGACCGGGCTTCAGGCCGGGTTGGCGCTGTCCCGGCTTGGCTTCATCAGGCTGGGCCGCCTGGCCCGGCGGGAGTTGTCCGGGCTGGGCTCGTCCCGGCTTGGTTTCATCCGGCTGGGCGGCCTGGCCTGGCTGGACCCGTCCCGGCAGCAGCCGACCGGGCTGACCCGGCTGAGCCTGCCCCGGTTTCAGCGTACCGGGCTGCACGGCCTGTCCTGGTTGACCTTCCTGCCCCGGCAGCAATCGGCCGGGCTGGCCTTCCTGACCGGGAAGAGCCTGGCCAGGAACAGCCTGTCCTGGCAGAAGGCGCCCCGGCTTTTGTGGTGCGCCGGGAGCCGGAGCCAGACCGGGCTCACCCGGCTGCGGCGCCACAGCCGGCTGCGTCATGCCGGGTTGGCCACCGCGCCCGCCGCGATTGCGCAGGAAGGGCGGCAAGGCGACGCGAGCGGCTGCAGCCGCCGCACCAACGGCAATCGCCGCACCGGCCGCCTTCTCTCCGGTCGTCAGGCCGCCCTCGCCTTCCTGGCGCGGCATGCGCTCGGGCGGGGCTTCCAGCGTCTCGTTGATGACGGTGGCGTTGTGGATGTTGTTGAAGATGAAGTTCTGCGGCGGCGGCTCGACGTAACGCGGCGGCCGCACCCATTCGGGCATCGCCACATAGCGCGGCGACGGCAGCACATACTCATCGACCGGCGGCGGCGGCGGCGGAAGTTCCACGAATTCCCGCGGCGGCGGCGGCAGGAAGATCACCGGCGGCGGCGGCGGCGGCGGCAGGTCGAATTCGGGATCGGAGAAGACGATTACCGGACGTTCGACATAGACGACCTCGACTTCCGGTGGCGGCGGCACGTCATATTCGATCACGTCGAAACGCGCCGGCGGCTCGATCTCGGCCGACAGATATCTCAGGCGGCGGCGGGCGTCCCAGGCATGGGGACCGCGCGGATAGCGCTTGAGATAGGACCAGTAGGCATTGGGCGTATCGCGCTTCCAGGTCTCGTGCCAGGTGATGGCCTCGCGCCGGGCAGCCACGATAGCGCGCACGCGCTTGGCCATGGGATCGCGCGGAAAGGCAGTCAGGAAGTCCTGATAGCCCTGCATGGTGTCCCGATCCACGGCGGCGACATAGGCATCACGCGCGTCGAAATCGGCGATGCGCTTGGATTGCATCGCCTTGTCTTCTTCCAGGGAAACCTGCGGAGCGGGCGCATCGGCGGCACGGTCGAAGAAGGCGAAGGGCTCGCCGAGCTTCGATGCGCTCCAGGGCAGCACCGCGCCATTGGTCCTCTCGCTCACCCGCAACCGGGTACGGTCGAACACATCGGCGATCGGCAACCCGCCCGTCCGCATCATTTCGGCGAGGGCCTGGGCATAGGCGCCATAAGGCCCCTGCTCGGCCGGCCCCACCGTACCGGGTGCCGCGTTGAAGGCGATCAGGGAGTTGGGCTCGGCATCGACGAGTGCCAGGCCGCCGGCGAGGGGCTGGTCGCCGCGGGCGAACTGGTTGGCGCGCGCGCCGTCGATCACCACGATGCTGGCCTTCAACTGCAAGGCGCCGAGCGGCCGAATGAAATCGGAGAGCCGTATCGCCTCTGCCGGCACGGCGGCTGGCGTCTGAATGGCGGCGTCGACGGGCACGAAGTAATTCTGCCCTTCCGATTGCAGGCCATAACCGGCCAGATAGACGAAAGCCACCGTGTCGGGTCCCGATGCGGAGGCCTTGTCGAGGAATTCACGGAACGCCTTGCGCAGCGAATCCTGATCCAGGTCGCGAGCGCCGGTGACGTCGAAACCGGCAGCCTGCAGGGTCTGGGCGATAAGGCCCGCATCATTGGCGCTGGTCGCCAATGGTCCGGCCTTGTAGTCGGCATTGCCGATGACGAGGGCAATGCGCTTTTCGCCCTGGCTCTGTGCCCGAGCTGGTTGCAGCGGCAAACTCGCCGCGATGAGGATGAACAAAAGCGCAAACGCGCTGCGAAAGGTCGCGGACATTGATCTGGCCCTCTTGGTTTCCACCCGGGGTGGGCCGAGCTCGAACGGCTCATGGCCTGTGAGTACAACCTAAGCGATAGCTTGGCCGACTTGTATGGCGTGTGAACCAAAAGGGGCTGTTTTGGGGCGTTGTAGCGGCAATAGAGAGGCTGGCCGCCGAAAGCGGACCGTGACGGTCATCCCGAGCTTCATCGAAAACGACTCCTGGCTCCGTCCGACGATACTCGCCAAACCCTTGATTTGGTGTCGAAAATCGTTGGGTTTTGAAGCCCCGGATGCGAGACTGGTCTTAATTCTGGTCCTGGCAGAGGATGATCGGTGACGCCAGGGCGGCGACATAGCCGGCCCCCTGATAGACCTGGGCGTTGTTGGCGCCCGGCGGCAGCAGGAAGGAACCGCTCACCACCTGCGGGACGTTACCGACCTGCAAGAGGCTCCAGCTGAAATTGCACAGCTGCGCCGGCTTGGTCGGTGCTAGGTGGGAGCAATTGAGCAGTGCAGCCCCCAGCATGGCGGCGCCGCCGCAACTGACGAAGCGCGGCGCGGCGACCGCAGGTTGCGTGCCAAGCGCCAGCCCGAACCAGGCCGCACACAGCAAGCCGGCCCCCGTCAGGACCGAACCCCGATCAAATCTCGCGTGATCAGCAGCCATTTTGCGGTCCGCACCATCTGGGCGATTGCATTTGAGGCATCCTTGTTATAATCATGGATAAAGATAAGCAAGCTTATAATTAGAACGGCATGTTCTAGATATGCTCAACCAGCCTACTCTCGGCTTCATCCTGCATGACGTCGCCCGCCTGATGCGGAAGCGCTTCGAGCAGCGCGCCGGTGATATCGGCTTGACGCGTTCGCAATGGCAGGCGCTCGCCTTCCTCTCGCGCAGCGAGGGGATCCATCAGAGCGGGCTGGCCGAACTGCTCGAAATCGAACCGATCACCCTGGTGCGCATTCTCGACAAGCTCGAAGCGCGCGGGCTGATCGAACGGCGCCAGCATGCGAGCGACCGTCGGGTCTGGCTGCTCTTCCTGACGCCGGCCGCCCATCCCATTCTCGCCGAGATGCGCGTTCTCGGCGACCGGACGCGGGCGGAGGCCCTGGCATCCATCCCGGACGAAGACCGCGTGAAACTACTCGACACCCTGACGCAGATGAAGGCCAACCTTCTCGAAGCCTGCCGCCAGCCGGTCGACGACAAGGAGGCAAAACATGGCTGATGGCAGCAACCAGGCCCAGAAACTCGAAAACCCCATCGAGATCGAGCGGCTTTCCGACGACAAGGCCGGTCAGGACGCGGTCACGCCGCAGCCGGCCAGGATGCGCAAGCGCTCGCTGACCCGCCCCCTGCTCTTTGCCCTGCTCCCCGTCGCCCTCGTTGCCGGCGGCTATTTCTATGTCACCGGCGGGCAGGTGATGGAGACGGACAACGCCTATGTGCAGGCGGCGATGGTCGGCATATCCACCGATGTCGCCGGCACGGTGGTGGAAATCGACGTCGTCGAGAACCAGACCGTCAAGAAGGGAGACGTGCTCTATCGCATCCGTCCCGGCAGCTACCGCACGGCCCTTGAAGGGGCGGAAGCGCAGCTCGGCACCGTGCGCAACCAGGTTCTGACCCTGCAGGCGAGTTACGCCCAGGCCGAAGCCCAGATCGAACAGGCCAAGGCGGACATTCCCTATTACGAGGCCCAGTTCAAGCGCCAGCAGGACCTGCAATCCTCCAGCGCCGCCTCCAAGCAGAGCTTCGACCAGGCCAAGCATGATCTCGATGCGGCGCGCCAGAAGGTCATCGTGGCCCAGGCCAATGCCCAGGCCATGCTGGCCCAGCTCGGCGGCGACGCCTCCCTGCCGGTGGAAAAGAACCCCTTCTACCTCCAGGCCCAATCGGCCGTCGACAATGCCAAGCGCGACCTCGGCGACACCGTGGTGCGGGCGCCCTTCGACGGCATCGTCACCAATGTCGATACCCTGCAGCGCGGCGCCTATCTCAACGCCTCCCAGCGCGCTTTCAACCTGGTCTCCACCACCAATATCTGGGTGGACGCGACCCCGAAGGAAACCGAGCTCACCTATGTCAAACCCGGCCAGCCGGTTGAGATTTCGGTCGACACCTATCCGGGCGTGACCTGGACCGGCAAGGTCGAGACCATCAGCCCGGCCTCCGCCTCGAGCTTCTCCCTGCTTCCGGCGCAGAACAGCTCGGGCAATTGGGTGAAGGTGGTCCAGCGCATTCCCATGCGCATCAGCATCGATCCCGCGCCCGACAAGCCGAACCTGCGGGTCGGCATGAGCGCGGTGGTCGGTGTCGATACCGGCCATGCCCGCGGCCTGCCCAGCTTCGTGACGAGCTGGTTCGGACAAGACAAGCCCCAAGGCAACCACCAGGCCGGCTGACGCCGTCGCCGTCGCGCTCCCGTGCGCCGGCCCGCTTTTTGAGCACCTGATTATTTCATCACCTATAGTCCCAGATCGTTGCGAACGAGGCCTGCCATGAGCGCATCCGCCACCGCGAGCGCCGGCCAAATCTCCAGCCCCGCCCTGCCCGCCCCCAAGGTCGCCAATCGCGGCGCCATCACCGCCTGCGTCATCCTGGCGGTGATCATGCAGGCGCTGGACACCACCATCGCCAATATCGCGCTGCCCCATATCCAGGGCAGCGTCGCCGCCAGCCAGGACCAGATCAACTGGGTGCTGACCTCCTATATCGTGGCGGCGGCGATCATGACCCCGCCTTCGGGCTTCCTGGCCGCGCGTTTCGGCCGCAAGCGCCTGCTGCTGGTCTCCATCATCGGCTTCGTGGTCGCCTCCATGCTGTGCGGCATGGCGCAATCCCTGGTGCAGATCGTCGGCTTTCGCCTGATGCAGGGCGTGTTCGGTGCCGCCTTGGTGCCGCTGGCCCAGGCGATCATGCTCGACATCTATACGCCCGAGGAACGCGGCGGGGCCATGGCCGTATTCGGGGTCGCCGTGATGGTGGGGCCGGTGCTCGGTCCCGTCATCGGCGGCTGGCTCACCGACCACATTTCCTGGCGCTGGATCTTCTACATCAACCTGCCGATCGGCCTCGTCGCCATGCTCGGCGTGATGGCCTTCGTCACCGAGACCCGCAGCAGCACGGCCGTGAAGCTCGACTGGCTTGGTTTCGGCATGCTCTCCATCGCCATCGGCGCGCTGCAGGTCTTCCTCGACCGGGGCGAGCAGCTCGACTGGTTCTCCTCCGGCGAGATCCAGCTCGAGGCGCTGATCTGCGCCGCCGCCTTCTACATCTTCCTGGTCCATACCTTCACGGGCAAGGATACCTTCGTGAAGCCGCGCCTGTTCGTGGACCGCAACTTCGCCGTCGGCGTGGTGCTGATATCAGCAGTCGGCCTGACCTATTACGCTGCTATGGCGCTGATGACGCCCTATCTGCAATCGCTGATGGGCTATCCGGTGGTGACCGCCGGCCTGGTAATGGGGCCGCGCGGCATCGGCACCATGGTCTGCATGTTCATCGTCGGCCGCATGGTCGGAAAGCTCGACACCCGCCTGCTCCTGCTGATCGGCTTCGGCCTGACGGCCTGGTCGCTCTACGACATGACCGGCTGGACCCCCGACATCTCGCAATGGCAGATCATCGTCACCGGCTTCGTGCAGGGGGCGGGCCTCGGCTTCCTGTTCGTGCCGCTGACCACGGTGACCTTCCAGACCCTCGATGCCAGCCTGCGCGGCGACGGCACCGGCCTCTACAACCTGTCGCGCAACATCGGCTCCAGCGTCGGCATCTCCATGACCTCGGCCCTGCTGATCGAGAGCACCCAGGCCAACCACGCCGATCTCGTCACCCACATCACGCCCTACAACCAGGCCCTGCAGGACATGACCCGGGCCAAGCTCATCGACCCGCTGAGCGCAGCGGGCCAGACCATGCTCGACGGCATGGTCGGCCAGCAGGCGACCATCATCGCCTATATCAATGATTTCAAGCTGATGATGCTGCTGACACTCGCTGCGATGCCGCTGGTCTTCTTCCTGCGAAAGGCCGCCAAGTCCCCGGAAATGGACCACAGCATGGCGATGGAGTGAGGGTCTGGCGGTTCGTTTGAGGGTGAAAGCACCGATTTGAGCCTCCCGGACTTTATGCCATGTTGTTCGAAAGCGGTGTCTGCCGCGCTCGAACAACATGCGATGGCCGTCCCATGGAACCAGGGCTCCCTTTGTCCCGCTTTGCGCAGTGGAATCGCGGCCTTGCCGAGGCGTTCGCCGCAACGTCCCCGGCGCAACTGGCGGAACGCTTTGCACCGAGCGCCCGCAACCTCCTGGCAGCGGACAGCTGCCATGTCGGCCTCTATCTGCGGGAAGGCGCCTGCGTCACCATCGACGGCGGGCGGCCCGATCGCTGGAACCGCCAATATGACGGGGGCCTCTTTCGCCAGGATCCCTTCTTCCAGAAATTCGCCGCCACGCGGCAGGATTTCCTGCTGCCCCTGTCCAGCTTCGACACCTTCCATTTCGAGAAGACGCCCTATTATCGGGACTTCTACCAGCCGTCGCAGACCATCGACGAAATCACCGGCGTGTTCAATCTTTCACCCGGCACCGCCGGCTACGTGACCTTCTTCCGCCATCGGGGAAGCCCCGGCTTCATCCATGCCGACCTCGTCCTCGCCGAAGGGGCCGGCGACGCCATCCGGCTGGTGCTGGAACGGCTGTGGCGACTGTGGCAGACGGGCCGCCAGGCTGGCCGTATCGGCGGCAAGACCGGGCTGAGCGCCCGGGAACGGCAGATCCTGGACCTCATGCTGGAGGGTGGCTGCGCCAAATCCATCGCCCGCAGGCTCGCCATATCGCCCGGCACCGTGCGCAACCACATCAAGAGCATCTATGCCAAGCTGGGCGTGCACTCCCAGGTCGAATTGCTCGCCGGCGGACGCGACGGGCGCTCGCTCTGAGGCGTCTTCTCACGGCAGGCTCACTGCCCCGTCAGGATCCGCGTCCAGGCCCTGGTCTGGCGGCGGAGGACCGCCACGTCGGAATTGGTCACCACGAACAGCCGTGCCTTCACGTCGTCCGGCGGATAGATGCCGGGGTCCTTGGCAATCGCCTCGGTGAGCAAAGGCCGCGCCGCCGGCACCGCATTGGCATAGGATATGAAATTGGAATTGGCCGCCGCGATGTCCGGCCGCAGATTGAAGTCGATCCAGCGCATGGCATTGTCGGGATGCGGCGCGTCCTTGGGCACGGCCATGGTGTCGAAATTCACCAGCGTGCCCTCCCGCGGGATGGCGTAGGCCACCTCGACCGGCTTGGCTGCCGCCGCTCCACGCGTCTTGGCCTGGAGGATGTCGCCCGACCAGCCCAGCGCCAGGCAGATGTCGCCATTGGCCAGATCGTTGATGTAGCGCGAGGAATGGAAATAGCGAATGGAGGGCCGCACCTTCTTCAGCAGGGCTTCGGCCTTGGCGAGATCGCCTGGGGCGGTCGAATGCGGATCGAGCTTGAGATAGGCCAGCGCCATGGGGATCACCTCGGTCGGCGCATCGATCATCGCAACGCCGCAATCGGCGAAGCGTTGGACGATCACCGGATCGAAGATCATGGCGAAGGAATCGACGGGCGCATCCGGCATGCGGCGCTTGATGGCCTCGACATTGTAACCGATGCCATCGGTCACGCCCATGTAAGGCATGGCGTGCTGGTTGCCGGGGTCTGCCTGAGCAATCAGGGCCAGCACCTGAGGGTCGACCTTGGCGGCATTGGGCATGGCATCGCGCCGCAAGGGCTGCAGGGTCTCGGCCTTGACCTGGTTCCTGAGGAAGGGAAAGGCGGAAGGATACACCACGTCGTAGCCGGAGCGGCCCGCCAGCAGCTTGGTCTCCAGCATCTCGTTGCCGTCGTAATTGTCGTAGACGACCTTGATTCCGGTCTCCTTCTGGAATTTCTCCACCGTGTCGGGCGCGATGTAGTCCGTCCAATTGTAGACATTGACGGTCTTCTCGTCCTCGGCCCGGACTGGAGCCAGGCCGATAAGGGCGAGACATATGACAAGGACGACCGAACGAAGCAGGGAGCGCATGCGAACCTCCTTTGCAGCCGATGGAGCGTTTCCGGTCCGCTCAGACCAGGAAGGTCCCATCTCGTTGAGATCATGAGGAGAATTATCCAAGCAGACCGAAGCCCGCTCTAACCGCGACGCCCGGCATAAACGGGCAGCGTGATGCAGGCGACATTGCCGCCGCCGAGCAGGATCTCGCGGGAATTCTCGATGCCGACGATGGCATGGCCGGGGAAAAGCCCGGCCAGGACGGCTTTGGCGGGACGATCCAGGGCACAGCCGAATTCGGGCACCACCACCACGCTGTTGCCGGGATAGTAGTTGATGTAGCTCGCCGCGATGCGGTTGCCCACCGGCCGCGCCCAGGTCAATTCGACCTGGTCCACCCCCTCGCTTTCCTCGGCCGTGGTCTCGATCGGCAGGGGATGGGGCAGCTTGTGCACTTTCAGCGCCCTGCCTTGGGCATCGCGCGCCGAGCGCAGCACGTCCTCGGCCTCGCGCACGATCTCATATTGCGGATCGTCCTTCTCGTCGGTCCAGCTCAACACCACCTCGCCCGGGCGCACGAAGCAGCAGATGTCGTCGACATGACCATCGGTCTCGTCGAAGGCGAAGCCCCGAGGCAACCAGACGATGGTGTCGATGCCGAGATAGTCGGCGAGTTGCTGCTCAACCGCTGCAAGGCCGAGATGGCCATTGCGGTTGGCATTGAGCAGGCATTGCGCGGTGGTGATCAGCGTGCCCTGCCCGTCGCATTGCAGGCCGCCACCCTCGGCGATCAGGGTGGAGCGATAGCGGTGCATCCCCTCCATTTCGAGGATCTTGTGGGCAAGCTGGTCGTCGAGGTCCCAGGGAAAATACAGCCCGCCATTCAGCCCGCCATAGGCGTTGAAGGTCCAGTCGACACCGCGCACCTCGCCGTGGTCGTTGACGACGAAATTGGGGCCGCTGTCGCGCAACCAGGAATCATTGCTCGACATTTCGACGAGCCGCACCGTGTCGGGCAGGCAGGCCCGGGCATGACGCCACTGCCGCGCCGAGACGATCACCGTGACCGGCTCGCTTGCGGCGATCGCGGTGGCGACGCGGGCGAACAGCTTCTGCGCGGGCTTGGCCCCCAGCCGCCAGGTGTCGGGCCGTTCGGGCCAGATCAACCAGCAACCGGCTTTCGGTTCGAACTCGCCGGGCGCGCGGAAACCATCCTGCCGCGGCGTGGTGGTGAGCGTCTTCGACAAGGCCTTCCCCTCTGATCCGGTACCGCCTTAGCGGCTTGCCGGCCATCGTAGGAGCCTTGTCGGCGCCGACGCCATGTCCCATTTGGGATAGAGCGTTTCGCAGGGAAGTCGCCGAAATCGTGCTTATGCCGGGCGGCTTACCCCGCCTTTCGCCGCGCCTCCACCGCCGTGATGAAACCGGCATAGCTCCAGGCCAGATGCTTGGCCGAGGTGTGTTCGCCGGTCGCCTGGTCGAACTGCTCGGACATTTCGCCGTCATCGGGCGTGAAGGCACGGATGGTCTCGAGATAGGCGTCGCCCCGCGCCTTGAGGCGATCCGCAGCGGCAGGATCCGCCGCACGCAGGGCCGCCGCGCGCAGATAGCAGAATTCGGCCCCCGCCTGCGTCGAGAAGTAATAGGCCCCGCCGGAGTAATATTCGTCGCCCCGGTAGCGGCCAAGCGCAATGCCGCGTCCCTCGGGCCGGCCCCGGTTGATCGCATAGTCCTCTTTGAAGATCTCATCGAGGCGATCCAGCGTCGCTTCCATCCTGATATCGTGCGGCGAATGGGTGGGCAGGGCGCCGGCGGCATGGATCGCGGCGAGGATAACGGCGATGTCGAGATCCTTCGGCGTCGGCTTGCCGTCCTCGGTCAGGCGGGAGCGGTAGAACTCCTCCTCCGGCTGCCAGAAATGATGGAGGCGGCCCTGGATCTCCGCTGCATCCGCCCGGGCGCGCTGGGCGGTCGCGGCATCGCCCTGCGCCGCCAGCCAGGAGGCCCCTTCCTCCAGCGCCGCCGCCTCGATGCGCAGCGTATAGTAGTGATGCGCCTTTTCCTCCTCCCAGATGTCGTAGCTCGGCTCGCGCCAATGGGCGAGGACGAAACGGATGTCCTGGTCCAGCAGGGTCGCGACGGCATCGTCGTGCCTGACACCGAAGGATCGGCCGGAGGCCCAGCGCAGCACGGTCAGCACACGGGCCGCGATGCCGTCATATTGCGGCCGGTTCCAGCGCGAGATGTCGAGGGATCCATCCGGGTTGACCCGCGTTTCTCCACGCACCACCGCGCTGGCCAGATCCGCATCCTCGCGCACGAATTGCCGATAGTCCTCGGCGACCTTGACGCGCCAACCCGGCTCCGCGACCAGATCGGCGCCCCTGAGAGCGTTGAGCGACAGGCTGAAATCGACGAAATCGCAGAAATGCGCCGCTGCCATATCGTCGTCCAGCCAGCGGGGATCGATCTGCCGGAGGGCATCGATCACCACGGCCGAATCGCGGTACCAGTGAAAGAAATAATCGGGGTCCGGATCGTAGGAGGCCGGTACGGGCGATGCCACCACCGAACCCCTTTTCGGCGTGATGGTCTGGCCGAAACCCGGCCGCTCCTTCACCGTGGCCGTGGCGGAGATCGCAAGCTGCATGTTCCTGACGGCAATGGGATATTGCTGTTCGATCCAGCGATCCAGATCCGTGATCACGCTCATCTGCCCTCTCCGATTCCCAGAGCAAAACACGTTAGCGGGAAACGTCGTTCTTGCTCTAACTCTTTGTTCCCGGCCAATTCAACGGATTGGCCGCAGCGCCCTTGCGGTTCCTGGCGATTCCGCCAAACCGCACGATGTTCCGGCGATGCTAACCAAGGCGGGGGTTGAACAGAAGCCGCGAGGCGTTAAGCAAGGAAGAGAGGCTGATTTGCACATCGGCCCCGCCGATCCGGCGATCGGCGAAAGCCTGCCGAACGAGGAGTTATGATGAGCCGCATCGAGACCCTGTTGTCCAAGATGACGCTGCGAGAAAAACTCGGCCAGCTCAATATGGTTGCCTCGGGCTATGCGGTGACCGGCCCCCTGCTCGGCGGGGACTCGCCCGACGCCATCCGCTCCGGCGATATCGGCAATCTGCTCAACATGGTCGGCGTCGATCACGTCAACGAGGTCCAGCGCATCGCCGTGGAGGAATCGCGCCTCGGCATTCCGCTGCTGCTCGGCTTCGACGTCATCCACGGCCACAAGACGGCCTTCCCGGTGCCGCTGGCGGAAGCCGCCATGTTCGATCGGGCTGCCTGGGCCCGCACGGCGCGCATCGCGGCCGTGGAAGCCTGGAACGACGGCCTTGCCTTGACCTTCGCGCCGATGATCGATGTCTCCAGGGACCTGCGCTGGGGCCGCATCGTCGAAAGCGCGGGCGAGGATTCCTGGCTCAACGCCGAAATGGCGATTGCCAAGGTCAAGGGGTTCCAGGGCTCGGATCTGTCGGCCATTGGCTCGATCGCCGCCACCGCCAAGCATTTCTGTGCCTATGGCGCGCCGGTCGCCGGGCGTGAATATGCCTCGGTCGATATTTCGGATCGGGCTCTGCACGAGATCTATCTGCCGCCCTTCGAGGCTGCCGTCAAAGCCGGGGTGGCCGCGATCATGCCCGCCTTCAACAGCCTGGCCGGCATGCCGATGACGGCGCATGAGCCGCTGCTCAAGGGCTGGCTGCGCGACAAGCTCGGCTTCGACGGCGTCATCATCAGCGACTACAATGCGGTGGCCGAGCTGCTGAACCATGGTGTCGCGGGCGACCTCGCCGAGGCGGCAGCCCTCTCCCTGCGGGCCGGCGTCGACATCGACATGGTGTCCAACGCCTATCGCAAACATCTGCCGGAGGCCCTGTCGCGTGGCCTCGTCACCATGGCGGAGATCGACGCCTGCGTCAGGCGCGTCCTCGCCCTCAAGGAACGGCTCGGCCTGTTCGACCAGCCCTATCGGCGCGGTACGGCGCCCCTGGCCGCCATGGCCGGCAACATCGACCATCATGAGGTCGCGCGCGACGCGGCGCGCAAATCCTGCGTCCTGCTCACCAATTACAACGAGGCCCTGCCGCTCACGCGTACCGAGCGAATCGCTCTGATCGGTCCGCTCGCCGACGCCCAGGCCGACATGCGCGGTCCCTGGGGCGGCGCCTCGGTGGCCGAGGACAGCGTCACGCTGCGTACCAGCCTCGGCAAGGTCGCTACCGTCGTGGCACAGGCCGAGGGCGTGAAGATCAACTCGGACGACACCTCCGGCATCGCCACTGCGGTGGAAGCGGCGCGCATTGCCGACACCGTGGTGCTCTGCCTGGGCGAGACGGCACCGATGAGCGGGGAAGCCGCCAGCCGCGCGCATCCCGAGCTGCCGGGCAAGCAGCGCGAGCTCGCCGAGGCGATCCTGGCGCTCGGCAAGAAGGTGGTCGTCGTGCTCTTCGCCGGCCGGCCGCTCACCTTGCCCTGGCTGTTCCACAAGGCATCGGCCGTGCTGATGGCCTGGTGGCCCGGCGAACAGGCCGGCCCCGCCATCGGCGATCTCCTGATGGGGCAGGAATCGCCTTCCGGCCGCCTGCCGGTGAGCTGGCCCGATGCAGTCGGGCAGGCCCCCCTCTACTACGAGCAATATCCGACGGGCCGCCCCTTCAACCCGAACGACCACTACACCTCCAAATATATCGACGCCCCCAATGCGCCGGCCTTCCCTTTCGGCCATGGCCTCACCTATGGCGCCTTCAGTCTGTCGGGCCTGAAGGTGAGCAAGGCCGTGTTCGGCCCCGACGACACCATCGAGGTCAGCGCCACTGTAACCAACACCGGCAAGCGCGCGGCCCAGGAAACCGTGTTCCTGTTCACCCATGATCTGGTGGCGAGCCTGTCCCGGCCCCTGCTGGAACTGAGGGGCTTTGCCAGGATCAGCCTCGATCCCGGCCAGAGCGGCACCGTCACCATCGCGCTGGCGGCGAGGGATCTCGCCTTCCCCGGCAGGGACCTGCAGCCGGTATTGGAAGCTGGCGACTTCGAGATCAAGCTGGGTTCGAGCGCCAGGCGCAGCCAGCTCCTCAACACCAGGGTGACGCTCAAGCTGTGAGACGCCCCATCGCGGATCGCGCTTGCCGGACCGGGCGCGGGCCGGGAACCGTTTCAAGAACGCAGGCGAATGTTCTGGCGCGTGAGTTGGGCGACGGACGTGCAGCCCATCAGCTTCATGCCTCGCTCGATCTCGATCCGCATCAGCTCCAGGGCGCGCTCGACGGCGGGCTGCCCGCCTGCGGCAAGCGGGAATAGGTAATACCGGCCCAACCCGACAGCCTTGGCCCCCAAAGAGAGCGCCTTGAGGACATGCGTCCCGCGCTGGACACCGCCATCCATCATGACGTCGATCCGGTCTCCCACCGCATCGACGATCTCCGCCAGCTGGTCGAAGGCGCTGCGCGAGCCGTCGAGCTGGCGGCCGCCATGATTGGAAAGCACGATCGAACTGCAGCCGATTTCCGCCGCACGCCGTGCATCCTCGGCCGACATGATCCCCTTCAGGCAGAACGGTCCGTCCCAAAGCCGCACCATCTCCGCCACCTCGTGCCACGACATAGAGGGGTCGAGCATCTCGGTGAAATAGCGGCTGATCGACAGCGCCCCGCCGTCGAGCTTGAGGTGTTCCTGCAACTGAGGCAGCTGGAAGCGTTCATGGGTGAGATAGTTGATCGCCCAGGCCGGCTTGATCGCGAACTGGGCCATGCCGGCGAGCGTGAGCCTGAAGGGAATGGCAAATCCCGTGCGCTTGTCGCGCTCCCGATTGCCGCCGGTGATACTGTCGACGGTCAGCATCATCGCCTGCACGCCGGCGCTCTTGGCGCGCGCCATCATATCGTGGTTCAGGCCCCGATCCCTGTGGAAATAGAACTGGTAGACTTGCGGACCGCCGCTGATCCGCCGCGCCTCCTCCAGGCTGACGGTGCCGAGCGAGGACACCCCGAACATCGTGCCGTATTTTCCCGCCGCCGCCGCGACGGCCCGCTCGCCCTGGTGGTGGAAGAGGCGCTGCAGCGCGGTCGGCGAACAATAGACCGGCATGGCCAGCTTCTGGCCCATCACCGTGACCGACATGTCGACTTCCGCCACTCCGCGAAGCACGTTCGGAACCAGGTCGCAGGCCTCGAAGGCAGCGGTATTGCGCCGATAGGTCACCTCGTCATCAGCACCGCCGTCGATATAGTCGAAGATCGGCCCCGGCAGTCGCTGCCTGGCCATGCGACGGAAATCGTGAAAATTGTGGCACTGCCCGAGGCGCATCTGGTTGCTCTACCGGTTCGATCCGGGCGTACTCTACGGCATGGTTCGCAATATTGCCCAGGCGCCGCGTTGCAACCGGATGCACGAGGCTGAGGACGACAGGTGCGCCATCCAGCCACGGACGTTCATCGATCCTAGCCCGGCATGGGAGGCAGGCTGAGGCACTGCTCGAAACTGAACGGGCGCACCGTCAAGGGTGCGATCGAGCCCGCCTTGGGATGTCTCGGATTCATCAGGATGAGCCTGGCTTCCGGCAGCACGGCGGAGGGCACGGCTGCGAGCAGGGAGCGGTTCGAGGACAGCCATGCATCCCCCCTCGCCCGCTTCTCGACCGGATCCGGCGTGAAGGGAATGTCCTCCGGTTCTTCCTCAGTCTCGGTCCAGCCCAGCAAATAGTCCTGATCGATTCCCTCCAGATCCCGCGGCAAGTAACGCAGGACGATAAGGACGGAGAGGGCCGCTTCCGAGGCGAAATTGACGACCGGCCGGCCCGGCGACGTCCAGCGGGCGCCATGGCGCTCCGCGCCGCTGCCGTCGAGAGCCAGGAAGGAGCGTCGCGCCAATCGCCATAACCGCATATCCGTCCCGCTTCCCTCATCGCCTGCAACAGGTCGGCGCCGAGAGATACTCCGGCAGCAGCCTTTTACAACGGGAAAAGCGAACGATCTTGCGCGGGTCCTGTCGGCCCCACGTGCAGACGAACGTCCTTGTGGCAACGGGCGGACAACCCGTTCCGCCAACACGGAGACGAAGCCATGCCGAACGAAACCGCCTCCATCTCCAGGGGTGCCTATTGGACGGGCATCGTGCTCAGCACCCTGGTGGTGGTCTTCCTCCTCTTCGACGGTGCCATCAAGCTGATGCCCCTGCAGGTGGTTATCGACACCATGCAGGGCCTGGGCTATCCGCCCGAGCATGCCCGCACCATTGGCGTGATCACCCTCGCCGCCACGGTGCTCTACGCCATTCCGCGCAGCTCGATCCTGGGAGCGGTGCTGCTCACCGGCCTGCTGGGCGGCGCCATCGCCACCAATCTCAGGGCGGGCACGCCGGTCTTCAGCCACCTTCTCTTCGGTGTCTATCTCGGGGCGCTGATGTGGGGCGGCCTCTATCTGCGCGATGTCAGGGTCCGGGCCATCCTGCCCCTGCTGCGCTGAGGTGGGGGCTGGTTCAGCCCCGCACCATCACCGGGCCGCCGGCCGCCTTCTCGGCCTCGCTGAACTTGGCGGCGGCGCACAGGAAGGCGATGCCGCCGCAGACCAGAGCGATCTGGATCCACAGCGCATCATGGCCCGTCATCAGCACCACCTGGCCGGCTCCGGCCAGCAGCGAGAGCAGGAAGAACACCAGCAGGCTGTGGCGACCGAGCATGATCAGCGGCTGCATCACCCGCAGCGACGCCAGCTTGGGCGAGATGCCCAGTCCATAGATGAAGGCGGCCATGCCCAGGAAGTGCACGAGGCGGCCAAGGCCGAGATTGGTCTTGTCGAGGTCGAGCCAGCCATAAACAGCCTCACGCACGCCGAAGGACAGGCCGAAGCCGTTGGTGACGACGAAGGCACCCGCGAAGACGATCAGGCCGCCAAGGGCGAACAGCGGCTTGGAGATGGCGAGCCGCCCCTGCTGCAGCAGCAGGCCGACGGCGATACCGATCGCCATCATGAACTGCCAGGTGAAGGGGTTGAAGAACCAGCCGCCGGCGATCGGCCAGGACGGCAGGTTCCAGCCATAGTGGCGGGCCAAACCGTAGAGCAGTGCCGACGCGGCCAGCATCACACCGATATGCAGCCGCGCCAGATAGAACAGAGCGGGCACCAGGGCGATCAGGGCGATATAGAGCGGCAGGATGTTGAAATAGCCGATCTGATGGCCGAGCGAGAGCGTGCCGAGCAGGAAGGTGCCGGCATCCTGGATGTAGAGATCACGTCCATGCATCGCCATGAGATCGGGCATCCGCCAATGCAGGGCACCTGCCGCGAAGATGGCGATGCCGGCCAGCGTCATCAGGACATGCACGCCATAGAGCTTCAGGGCGCGCTTGCCGAGCGCCAGCGAGACATCGACTTCCTTGCCGGCATTGAACTTGCGGCCATAGGCAAGCGCCATGGCGACACCGGACATGAAGACGAAGGCTTCGGCCGAATCGGACAGACCGAAATTGCGCGAAGTGATGACCTCAAAGAGGTTGCCGGGCATGTGGTTGATGAAGATCGTGCACAGCACGAAGCCGCGCCACATGTCGACGGAGATGGCGCGCTGATTGGGCCTCACCGCCGGGCTGGCGGCAACCGGCTTCGGAGGGTTTTGCCGACGATCGGCAACATAGTCGATCAACAGGCGCACCGCCTCGCAAGCGCCGAAGATCAGGATCGCCGTAAGGGCAAACAAGGCCAGCGCCGGAAGCTGGGCGGGCGCCAGCCACAGCGTATAGAAGGGCTGGATGAACAGGAACGTGACGACGGTGGCCGTCAGCAGGATGGCAAACAGGCCAATGCCGAAGCCGAACAGAACTTCCGCAAGCACGACCGCCGGCAAGAAGACAAAGTATGAATAGCTGTGCCAGCCCAGGTAGGCCTGCAGAAAATAGCAGGGCACGAACAAAAGCGCCGTAAGCAGATAGGGGCGCATCGGCCGTGCCAGCTGCAAGAAGCTGAATTGATTGTTCATAATACGCGCCTTCCACTTCCATCACTGCTGTCGCCGCGGCGCGCTTGAATTGCCACGACAGGATGCCAGCACTTCGGCATCCTTCCTTCAGCACCTCGCTCAACCAAGTTCAGAAGCGATTCTTGGAGCCTGGCGACATAGTGGCGGCCTCATCCTGTACCGGGGATGAACGAAGTTGCGGCCAAAAAGTTGCATGCCCTGTTGCATCATCGCCACGCTGTTCGACAAAATGACGCTCCGGCAACGTCAAGGCCGGAAATTGTCGTTGTTTTCCAAATTTGTGACACAGCTTGCCGTCATAAGCGGCTGGTCAAACGGCCTCAGCGCAGCAACCATGCGATGGATGCGAGCAGCGATCGCCGGCTTTCGACGAATTCGCTTGTCGCACGGCACAATACGAGCTTGAAATGCGCATGGTCCGCACCGAACCCGCAGGAATTTTTGCTGTTGCCCGCAGGGCCATGACGCTTTGTCTCGGCCTCGTTACCGGATTGACCATGCTCGCCGGGGCCAGGGCCAGCACGCTCGAGGAAATGTCCTTTCCCAGCAAGGCCTTGGGCCGGCCCTTGACCGTGTCTGTCTATCGTCCGGACCTGCCGGCGCCGGAAACCGGCTGGCCGGTGCTCTATCTCCTGCATGGCCGCGACGCCAATAATCGCGACTGGTCGTCGCTCGCCACCATCAAGGTGACGCTCGACCGTCTGATCAAGAGCGGGCGCATCAACCCGATGCTGGTGGTGATGCCCTCCGCCGGCAACAGCTGGTATGTCGATTCCGCCGATGTGAAGGGGCCGGGCAATTACGAAACCGCGCTCCTCAACGAGCTGCCTACCGCTTTCGAGAAGCGCTTCGCACCCCATTGCACCCGCAAATCCCGCGCCATCGCCGGCATTTCCATGGGTGGATTCGGGGCGCTGCGCTTTGCCTTCAAGCGGCCGGACCGCTTCGTCGCGGTCGCCAGCCTGTCCGGTGCACTGTGGCAGAACATCCCGACCTCCCAGACCATGACGGCATGGGCGGGCGCGAGCGGCAGCTATTTCAAGCGCATCGACCAGGCCACCGTGGTCGGAGGCCCCGATCTGCCACCGGAGGGCGCCCATTTCGGCGGTGCCTTCGGTACGCCCTTCGACGCCCGGCGCTTCAATGACGCCAATGTGTTCACCCTGCTCGCCCGGCAGATCGAAGCCGGCAGCGAACTGCCGGCGATCTATCTCACCGTTGGCGACCATGACGGCCTCAATTTCTGGCGCGGCTCCATGGCCCTCTACGAGACACTGATGGCCGACAGGATCAACATCGAATTCCGCGTCACCGATGGCGACCACACCTGGTCGCTGTGGCGCAAGACTATCGAGGATGCCCTCGAATTCGTGGATTCGAAATTCACGCCGGTGACCGCCCCGCCCCTGGTGGCGGTGAGCCCTGCCATGCCGAGCAGCGCCAGCGGCGAACCGGCACCCAAGATGGCCGGCGGCGAGACCGTGGTGAAATAACCCGATCGGGGCTCTCCGCCGCTTCGATGCTTCAAGGGGCCGGCGCGCGAACCACGGTGAGTCCGGTGCGCCCGGAAAACCTCATTCCGGCAGCACGATGCCGAGCTTGGCCATCACGCCGCCATCGATCTTGAAATCGCTGCCGGTGATGAAACGCGCCTTGTCGCCGGCCAGGAACGCGACGGCCTCGGCGATCTCCCAGGGCTGGCCGATGCGCCCGATCGGGTGGCCCTTGCCCCAGGCGGCAAGGGTGGCTTCCGCGGTCGAATCGCCCTTGTAGAGATCGGCGGCCCAGCGCAGCATCGGCGTATCGACCGAGGCCGGGCAGACGCTGTTGACGGTGATGTTCTCGCCGGCATGGTCGAGCGCCATCGCCCGCACCAGCGCGTTGATGCCCCCTTTGCTGGCGGTATAGGCGGCAACCGAGGTCTGCGACGCGAAGGCCTGCACGGACGAGATCGCCACGATCGCGCCCCCGCCGCGCTTGCGCATCTCGGGAATGGCGTATTTGGCCGCCAGATAGATGCCCTTGAGATTGACGTCGAGCACGTCGTCCCAGACCTCCTCCGGCGTCTCGACCACCGTGCCGTAGCGCTGGATGCCGGCGCAGCACACCAGGATGTCGACGCCGCCAAAGGCGCTCGCCGCCTCAGCAGCGGCTGCCTGCATGTCTGCCGCCTTGCGCACATCGCCCACCAGGCCGCGCACCTGCGGGCCAAGGCTGGCAAGGGCGGTCTCGATGGACGCCTTGTCGTTCGCCACGATCAGCACATCCGCACCGCCCTGCACGAAGCGTGTGGCGCAGGCCAGCCCCATGCCAAGGCTGCCACCGGTCACGATCACGGACTTGCCGGCAAAATCACTCATGACTTCCCCCTTGCGCCAGCGGCCCTTGCCGGACCCGGCGCTTCATCTTTTCTTGCCGAGTTTCTGTAGAAAGATTCTGCCGCCCTGTCCCCTCTTTTGAAAGTCATGTCCAAGTCGGGCGGCATCGGCGCTGTTGCAAAAATGTCCCATTTAGGGCAGGAGCGACGCTGGCTTGCCGGTTTGTGCCGCGGAGGCCATTGATCTGCCACAATGGAGCTTCCAAAAAGGCAGTTCATTCTACTAAATTGTTTTTGTTTTTTATTTTGATCCAGTTTGTCTCGTGGCGCCGCATCACTGCGATGGGGATGCCAAGCGCCGCAGCGGCTGGCATCTTGCGACAGGGCGCGTGATGATAGCAGCAATTCTACGGCGTTTTCTTTCTTCCAATTCCTACGCCCAGCCCCGCCCCCTACCAATGCTCGCCCTCGCGGCATTGCTCGGCTCGACCGCGATGGTGCCGGTTTTCGTCTCGCCGGCCGCCGCCCAGATGCCCAACGCCGGTCCTCCGGCCGTCGGCTTCATCGTCGCCGCCAAGATGCCGATCACCCAGACCCAGCAATTCATCGGCCGCATCGAGGCGATCAATCGGGTCAGCATCGTAGCCCGCGTCACCGCCCAGCTCGAGGAAACCCCGTTCACGGAAGGACGCGAGGTCAAGAAGGGCGAAGTGCTCTTCCGGCTGGAGCAGCCGCCCTACCAGGCCGCCCTCGACGTCAACAAGGCCCTGATCGCCCAGTATGAAGCGCAGCTTCGCAATGCGAAGCTGACGACCGAGCGTGCGCAGGCCCTGCTCAAGACGCCTGCCGGCCAGCAATCGACGGTCGACACGGCGATCGCCTCGCAGCAGGCTCTCGAAGCCCAGATCCTGGGAGCGAACGCCCAGCTGCGCACCTCGCAGATCAATCTCGACTACACCACCATCACTTCGCCGATCGACGGCAAGATCGGGCGCTACGCCGTCACCACCGGCAACATCGTCGGACCGACCTCGGGAACGCTCGCCACCATCGTCAGCCAGGATCCGATGTATGTCACCTTCCCGGTGCCGTCGCCGCAATTCCTGGAAATGTCGAAATATTACGGCAGCCGCGGCGGCTTTGCCGCCGTGCGCATCAAGCTGAAGCTGCCCGACGGCTCGACCTATGAGCAGGACGGCAAGCTCAACTATGTCGATCCGACGATCGCCAACGGTACCGACACGGTGACCCTGCGCGGCGAGATCGCCAACCCCACCGTCTCCGGCGCAACGCCTGGCGAGATCAACCGCCGCCCGCTGATCGACGGTGAGTTCGTCACCGTGCTGCTGGAGGGCGTCGAGCCGATCCAGGTTCTGGGCATTCCGCGCGGTGCCGTGCTGACCGACCAGCAGGGCAGCTACGTCTATGTCGTCGGTCCCGACAACGCCGTCGAACAGCGGCGCGTCCAGCTTGGCCAGACGACGCCGGCAACCGCCATGGTCTCGGCCGGCCTCAACGAAGGCGAGAAGGTGATCGTGGACGGCATCCAGAAGGTCCGTCCCGGCATCAAGGTCGCCCCCTCGCCGGTCCCCGCCTCCAACAATGGGGCGGCCAAGTAAGATGTTTTCATCCGTCTTCATCGACCGGCCGCGCCTCGCCGTCGTCATCGCTATCGTCATCACCCTGGCGGGCGCGCTGGCGATGGGCTTCCTGCCCGTCGCCCAATATCCCGACCTGGTGCCGCCGCAGGTCCAGGTCAGCGCCACCTATCCGGGTGCCTCGGCTTCCGTGGTCGAGTCTTCCGTGGCCCAGCCGCTGGAAGCCCAGATCATCGGCGTCGACAAGATGCTGTACATGCAGTCGAACAGCGGCAATGACGGCAGCTACGGCCTCACCGTCTCCTTCGCGCTCGGCTCCGATCCCGACATCGACACGGTGAACGTCAACAACCGCGTGCAGGCCGCGCTCGCCAAGCTGCCGGACACAGTGCGAACCCAGGGCGTGACGGTGCAGAAGCGCTCGTCCTCGATCCTGCAATTCGTGCTGTTCTCGTCGGACGATCCCAAGCTCGATCCGCTGTTCATCACCAATTACCTGGCGATCAACGTGCTCGACCGGCTGTCCCGTACGCCCGGCGTCGGCCAGGCCAGCCTGTTCAGCAAGCAGAACTATTCCATGCGGATCTGGTTCGACACCCAGCGCATGACCAATCTGGGCCTGCAGCCCTCCGATATCGCCAGCGCGATCCAGTCTCAGAACGTGCAGGCGCCGGTCGGGCGCATCGGCGCGCAGCCGGCGGCCGCGGACCAGCAATTGCAGCTCAACCTGCAGACCCAGGGGCGCCTGACCACGCCGGAGCAGTTCGGCAATATCGTGGTGCGCGCCAATCCTGATGGCTCGGTGCTGCGCGTGCGTGACGTCGCCCGCGTCGAAATGGGCGCGCAAAACCTCGACACCACCTCGCGCCTCAACGGCAAGCCGGCCGTCGCGGTCGCCATCTATCTGTCGCCCGGCGCCAATGCCGTGGCAACTTCGAAGGAAGTGCAGAAGACCCTCGCCGCCGCGCAGAAGAACTTCCCCAAGGGGCTGTCCTCCACAATCGTCTACGACACCTCGACCTTCGTCTCCGATACCATCGGCGAGGTGATCCGGACACTGATCGAAGCCTTCATCCTGGTGGTGGTCGTCGTCTTCCTGTTCCTGGGCAGCCTGCGCGCCACCATCATTCCGGCCATCGCCGTGCCCGTCAGCCTCGTCGGCACCTTCGCCATCATGCTGGCGCTCGGCTATTCGGCCAATACGGTGTCGCTGCTGGCCCTGGTGCTCGCCATCGGCATCGTCGTCGACGACGCCATCGTCGTGGTGGAGAACGTCGAACGCGTGATGGAGGAGGAGCCGGAGCTGTCGCCGGTCGCCGCCACCAAGAAGGCGATGAGCCAGATCACCGCGCCGATCATCGCGATCACCCTGGTGCTGCTGTCGGTGTTCGTGCCGATCGCCTTCATCCCGGGCCTGACGGGCGAGCTGTTCCGCCAGTTCGCCGTGACCATCTCGGCCGCCATGCTGATCTCGGCCCTCAACGCCCTGACGCTGTCGCCCGCTTTGTGCGCCGTCTTCCTGCGCCACAGCAAGAAGCGCGGCATCATGGCCTGGGTGATGCGGCGGATCGACAATGTCCGCGACGGCTACGCCGCCGTGGTGACGAGGCTGGTGCGCGTCTCCGTGCTGAGCGTGGTTGCCGTCGCCGCCTTCGCGGCGGGTACCTATTTCCTTCAGCAGAAGACCCCCACCGGCTTCGTGCCTGAGGAGGACCAGGGTGCCTTCTTCATCGTCCTGCAATTGCCGGACGGCGCCTCGGTCAATCGCACCACAGCAGTGGTCGAACAGGTCGAAGGCATCCTCAAGAAAATGCCGCAGATCCAGGACAATCTGGCGATCGTCGGCTTCTCGTTCCTCGATGGCGGCGCCCAGTCGAACAGCGCCTTCATGGTGGCGCGCCTGAAGCCGTTCGAGGATCGCAAGAAGGCGGCCGATTCCGCCCAGACGCTCATCAGGCAGGTTTTTGGCGCTACGCAGTCGATCAACACCGCTCAGGTGCTGGCGCTCAACGTGCCGCCGATCATCGGCCTGTCCACCACGGGCGGCTTCCAGTACATGCTGGAAAACCTCGAGGGCGCCGAGCCGGCAACCATGGCAGGCGTGGCGCAGGGCCTGATCGCGGCTGCGAACCAGGATCCGAAATTGTCGCGCGTGTTCACCACTTTCAGCGCGAACAACCCGTCGATCTTCCTCGACATCGATCGTGACAAGGCCCAGGCCCTGGGGCTGCAGATGTCGGATGTGTTCGCCGCCCTGCAGGCGACGCTGGGCTCGGCCTATATCAACGACTTCAACCTGTATGGCCGTACCTGGCAGGTCAACATCCAGGGCGAGATCGGCGATCGCAACGATACCGAGGCGTTGTGGAAGATCTATATCCGCAACAACAAGAACGAGATGGTGCCGCTGCGCTCCATCACCTCGATCTCGACCCAGCTCGGGCCTCAGACGATCGCGCGCTATAACAATTATCGCGCCGTGAGCGTCAACGGCTCGCCCGGGGCCGGCATCTCCTCGGGCGATGCCATGTCGGCGATGGCCGAGGTCTCGGCCAAGACCCTGCCGCCCGGCTATGGCTTCGAATGGACGGGCACCTCCTATCAGGAGAGCCAGGCCTCCGGCCAGACGGGCATCATCCTTGGCCTTGCCGTGCTGTTTGCCTTCCTCTTCCTGGTGGCCCTGTATGAGAGCTGGGTGATTCCGATCCCCGTGTTACTGTCCGTGGTGGTGGCGGTGTTCACCTCCTTCCTCGGCATCCTGTTCGTCCCGCAATTCCTGGCCTGGGTCGGCTCGATAACCGGGATGCCGGTCGCCACGCTTTCTCTCGACGTCTACGCCCAGATCGGTCTGGTGGTGCTGATCGCACTCGCCGCCAAGAACGGCATTCTGATCGTCGAGTTCGCCAAGGAACAGCGCGAGGCCGGCCTGCCGATCCGGGATGCCGCCATTCTCGGTGCCAAGATGCGGTTCCGCGCGGTGATGATGACGTCGATCGCCTTCATCCTCGGCCTGGTGCCGCTGGTGATCGCCACCGGTGCCGCCATGGTCAGCCGCCGCGCCGTCGGTACGGCTGTGTTCGCCGGCATGGTGGGCGCCTCCGTTCTCGGCATCTTCCTGATCCCGATGCTCTATGTCTTCTTCCAGGGCTTGCGCGAATGGGTGAAGCAGCGTTTCGGGGGCAAGCCCCACGCGGGAGATAACCCCGCCCATTAGATCGGGCTCCTTCCGTAACGCACAAATCACCCCGCTACGGCAACGTAGCGGGGTTTTTCATGCGCAGGCCGGCAATGGAAAGAACTAAGATGGTAATTTGGCGGACGCACTACCCCATCGCAGGTCCTATCTAATACTTTTGGTTTAATTAAATATTTTTAATGTACGAAAAAGGATAGTATCCTCGGAATTATTATTGAAATTGAAGCATAAACGCGAAGCTCCAATCTTGACCGCCGCCTGAATCATTCTGTAAACGACCAAGGAAGCGCGATTATTCGATAATTATTTCAATCATACTGGGCCACCAGCAGCGTGTTGGAAAAAGCGACATCAGGCATCCTTGTCGACCCCCTGGTCCCGACCGTCTTCCATGAAGACTGGTGGCTGAACGCGGCTACGCTGGGGAAAGTCGAATTCGTGGAACATGAGGAAGGAGGACGCACCGTCGGACGCCTGCCCTATGTCCTGGAATCGCGTCTTGGCCTGCAGAGCGCCAACATGCCGCCGATGACGCATTTCCTCGGCCCCGGCGTTGTCGAACCCCAGGGATCGAAGCCGAACCGCTTCCTGAAGACGCAAGGGATCATCCGCGAACTGCTGCGCAAGCTCCCGGCAATCGCCTCCTTCCGCCAGAAAATGCATGCGGGCATTTCGGATGCTCTCGCTTTCCAGGCCGAGAATTACGAGGTCTCGGTGCAATTCACCTTCGAGATCCAGCCGGCAGAACAACAACAGCTCTGGCGCGGCATGCGTGACAAGACGCGCAACGTGATCCGCCGAGCCGAGGAGCACCATCTCGTCTCGCAGGACATGGATCCGGAGGAATTCTTCCGCTTCGCGAGCGCCAATCTGGAAGCGCGCAACGAAAGCGCCAATGTCGATTTTGCGGCCTGCCAAGCGGTCACGGCGGCCAGTCTGGAACGCAGACGCGGCCACTTCCTGGTAGCCCGCGATGGCGGAGTGGCCAAGGCGGCCGTCTTCTGCGCCTGGGACAGCAAGGCCTATTACTACCTGCTGTCGACCCGGTCGGCCGACAGCGCGAATGGCGTCATCCCCTTGCTGCTCTGGCACGGTATCCGAGAGGCGGTTGCCCGTGGCCTGACCTTCGACTTCGACGGGGTGGTCAATTCAGGCTCGATGCTGCTGTTCTCCGGCTTCGGGGGCACCGTGAGTCCGCGCTACATCGTCTCCAAGTCGACGCCGCTCTATCGCACCCTGCGGGAGATCCGCCGCTTCAACCCGGAAGTCTACAACGCGTTTTGCTGATATCTGCGTGCCACAACGCCGAGGGGCGGGCTCGCATTGCCGACGTGAGCAGCCGCGTACTGTTCGGATAAAAAAGCGATCGCAGCGGGCGATAAAAGGCCCGAAAACAGGCCGGTGCATCGAGCGACCTGGCGGATTTGCGCGGAACGGGACCCACAACAGAAAACGGAGGAATGAGCCTGCAACTCAATTCCTCCGGTCCTGAATTCACCAACGTCGAGTTCTCACAGGTGAGATCTACACTTGGATGCTACGTGAAGCACCGCCTGGCAGAAGAACACCCACAACCCCGCAACGTAGTCGCTAGCCTTGGCGCCCCTGCTAGCTTGGGTAGGATCTTACGGGAGAGAGCTCACAAGTCTACCCGTCAAAAATGCCGGGGTCTTTCCGGGAACATCCGCCCCGATATTTAGCGCTTCAAAATTCCTGTTTAAGTTCAATGAGATAAGCCCTCAAGGCAATCGCGTCCCGCCAATGGTCATCGGAATCTGAACGGCAACAGCACACACAAACGATATTACAAGCACAGTATCCCGATTTCATGGGAAAGGACGCGCGTTTCTTCATTTCTCCTTTGCACAAATTGGACAACCATGTAGAGAATATGTCCAAAATAGGGCTTTCCGAGATTGAGTTGGCCAAACACGATCCAGATGGAAACAATGACGGATAATTCTGCGATTGCTTATATCGATACGGAATACAAAAATCCGCTGCGTGATAGAATTACCCAGATCGAAGGGTGGGTGTCATCGCATAGCCCGATCGATTCACTTTCGGTTTTCGTCAATCGGCAGCCGCTTGGTTATGTCGAGACCTGCGAACGCCCCGACGTTCCCATCGCGACCAACCGGCCGCACGCGCTCGGCTGGCACGTCTATTTCGAACCCCGCAAACATCTGATCGGCGAGCTCGGCACCATCCTGATCGAGGTCGCAGTCAATGGCAGCGTGGTTCAACGCCGCTATCACCGTTATGACCCGCGTCCCCATTCGACGCGGCCGGCCGTCTATTTCATGCATATTCCCAAGACGGCAGGAACCAGCACCCGGCGAGCCCTGCAAAGCGACCCGGATATCCAGTTGCTGCAGGTCTATCATCAATATCCCTGCCTGCATGAAGAGCAGTTCGCCACCTTCAGCGACAACGCCCTCGATGACGTCGACATCATCTTCGGCCACTACATGTACGGGCTTCACAGGCATTCCGGCAGGCGCCACCAGTATGTCTCGATCGTGAGGGACCCGATCGACCATGCCATCTCATGTTACCTCTACATGAAATATGTCATGAAGGACCCGAGGATCGTCACCCGCTCATCGATCTTCGATGCGTTCGACAATGTCGACGACGTGACATTCGATAATTACAGCACGCGATATCTGGCTGGATACCCTGACCAGCAGAAAGTCGGTCCGGCACAATTCGAGACGGCGCTGAAAAACGTCGACAACGACTTTGCCTATATCGGCACGGTCGAGAACTACAAGCAGAGCCTGGAGGCGATCAGCTTCTACCTCGGCAAGGAGCTGCCACATCATGTCGACAACGTCACGCCGGCGTCGGACGAGATGGCCGCGCTCGACAGGAACGAGGTGGCCGAACGCCTCGGTCCCCGGCTGGGCCATGACCTGAAGCTCTATCAGGCGATACGAGAGAGGTTTCCGGGCGACTATTTCTTCGATATGCGGGCGCGATCCCATGCGGGATAGGTCCATCGCGAACAGCGGCCACGCCACTGGCATGGAGTGACTTGACGGCCCTTGGCGTCCGGTTCAGGTTCACCGCCACGTTGCGAAAGTGAGGGAATGTTCATGCGCACGAAACTGATTCTGGCCGTGATGGCCGCCAGCCTGGCAATCGGACTGAGTGCGTGCGCGACGGAGCGCGGCATTCCCTACAGCGCCACTGATTGCGCCCGCGCCGGCCGCCTGCCAAAGCATTGGACACCGAGTGCCGGCAATTGGTGCCAGCACTTCAAACCAAGATGGCAGTCGAACCACTATTGGCGCCAGCCGGCCTGACCCTGGCAGCTTCCACGTGGAGAGCAGCAACCACCGATTCCGCTCTCCCTGAAGCCACGATCGCCCGCTCCGGCATCGGGCCAAATCCCGCATCGGCCTCGGTGTGGCTGGTTCTCCGGCCGCACTGACACCTTTTCTCGATCCGAAAGTCCATCCGCTTTTCCTGAAGATGTCCTAGCGGCTCCCCTCGAAATCCCGCGGTCCGCGTCCCGAGAAATAGCGCGCCGGCGATTCGCCGAAGGCACGCCGGAACATCGCGATGAAACTGCTGGGGGAGGCATAGTTCAGGGCGTCCGCAATGGTGGCGACCGGCTCCCCGCATGCAAGCATTTCGAGGGTATGGGTCAATCGGACCTGCTGGCGCCACGCCGCGAAACTGAGGCCGGTTTCGGCTTGCATCAGCCGGCGCAGCGTCCGCCCAGAGATCGCCCCCCAGAACGCCCATTGCTCCAATGTGCGGGTGTCGCCCGGCTCACTTAGGACAGCCCGCGCGATACGCGCCAGCCGCGGGTCGGATGGCATGGGCAGATGGAGCGGCTCGTGCGGCGCGCGTGCCATCTCATCGAGCAGAACCTGCATGACACGCTGCTGCTCCGGGAACAGCGATGGCTGCATCGTCCAGGAAACAGCGCGCCGCACCAGCGCCCGCATCAACTCGCTGATGCCGAAGACGCAGGGCAGACCCGGCAATTGCCGGGCCTGCTCCGGCGCCACGACGACGCTCCAACCGCTGGTGGCACCGCTGACACTGGCCCAATGATGCTCCCCTGGCGGTATCCATCCGGCGCGGTGAGGCGGCAGCAGCCATGACCCGTGCGACGTGCGCACATGGACAAGCCCGCTCTCGACACAAAAGACCTGGCCGCGCACGTGGCAGTGCCAATCATATTCACGGGTGCCCAGACGATATCGGCTTTCCGGCTCCTCACCGCCCCATATCGCAACCAGCGGCGGCCCATCCGACCGCTCGATGAAATCCATGCCCTGAAGATCAGGCACCATCTTGGCCACTTCTCACTATTATTTGGCCAAATGTCGTTATCAGGATTTCCTGCTCTGCTCTAGCCTGGTCTTCTTCACGCAGGAGCGTCTCCCGGCCGGGCGGAATCGCCACGGACCGCAAAGACGCATCGAAACAGGAATGAGGGCAGGTACCTGGCCATGGCCGCGGATACCCTGTCCCGGAACAGGCTTCGCATGCCCCTTCATGTCGTTATCATCGGTGCAGGGCTGGGCGGCCTCTGTCTGGCCCAGGGACTGAGACAGCACGGCATCTCGTTTGGCGTCTATGAAAGAGACGAGGCGGCGGATAGCAGGACGCAGGGCTACAGGATCAGGATCGACGAGACGGGCCGACAGGCGCTGGCGGCCTGCCTGACACCGGAACTGAACCAACTTTTTCGCCAGACCTGTGCCATCTCTCACTCGAATGGACGTTTTCTCGATACCCGACTCGGGCCGGTCGAAGGTCGGCCTTCCTGCAACTGGCGCCCCGCGGCGGTGGGCGCAGACCCATCAAGCGATGGCGATCTCAGCGCCAACCGTCTCACCCTTCGGGAGATTCTCCTGCGCGGCATCGAGGACCGTGTCCACTTCGGCAAGGCCTTTCGCCGTTTCGACGCGCGAAAGGAGGGCGCGGTTACAATAGGATTCGAAGACGGCACGGCGTGCGAAACCGACATCCTCGTCGCCGCCGACGGCGTGAATTCCACCACACGTCGCCAGGCCTTGCCGCTGCTGGCACCGAAGGAAACCGGTGCCGTTTGCATCTACGGCAAATCCCATCTCCCCTTCGACGGTCGGGTTGCCGACACGCTCCTGGACGGTACGTCCGTGATCTTCGCCGACGACTTCGCGGTGATCGTCGATGCCATGACCTTCCGCTTCCCGCCGGCTGCGGCGGGGCTCACGCCGATAGCGGATTATCTCTATTGGGCCGTCATTGGCCGGCGGACGGGCCTGGGACTGGACGAGGCGACCTTGGGCGAATTGGATGGCGAGGCGCTGGCGGCTCGGGTCCGTTACCTCGCCCGTTCCTGGGCCGGTGGCTTGCGTGCCCTGTTTGCCGAGGCTGACAGGTCTACCATCGCTGCGCTTGCGATACGCAGTGCCGACGCTCTGCCCGCATGGACGCCAGGCCGCGTGACGATGCTGGGAGATGCGATCCACGCGATGAGCCCGGCCGGTGGCGTCGGTGCCAACACGGCGCTGGACGATGCAGCCCATCTCGCTACCTGGCTGGGCATGGTGGCTGCCGGCAAGTCCCCACTTCCGGCAGCGATTGCCGCCTATGAAGACGATCTGCGCCGGCGGGCCAATGCGGCGATCGCGACCTCCCAGCAGGGTGCGCACCGCCTTTTCGGCGAAGACACCGCCATCTGACCATGAAACCGAGGATCGCTCATGCCATTGGACCATCAAGCCTTCATCGTCCACGACGTTTCCGACTTTCCGATCATTCGGTCCCGGCCCGAGGCAATCGTTCCGGGCTATGCCGGGCGCTGGGTGAGCGAGATGGAGGTACTCCTTGCGCAAGGCCAGCCCTTCGTCGTGATCTTTCCAGGCGGCCAGACGGAAGAAACCCATGAGGATCGCAAGCGCAGGGGTATCTGGCTCAAGGCGAACAAGCAGGTCCTCGGCAGGCTCTGCCTGTCCCTGATCGCCATCGAGCCTGATCGCCTGAAGCGCATCACGCTCCGGGCCCAGACGGCGATGGCCACCAAGGCCTTCGGGATCGCCATGGAAATTGCCGCCTCTTCCGAGGAAGCCGCGGCCCTCGCCACGCGGCAGATCGCGACTGGACGGGGAACCGCATGACCCGCCGGCCTGCGCTATGATGGAGGTGGCTGCACCTCCCCGTGGCCGGTGCAACCCATGGCTGCCATGATCTGAGGGCGCGCTGCGCGCAGCCCTTGAGACCTACTTCACCAGCCTTATCGCCAGCAAGGCAATGAACAATTGCTGCTTGTCCGATTCCCTCAGATTGGGCTCGTCTACTGCCTTGAAGAAGCTGGAGCGCTCGTCCGAGGTGAACCGTCCGCTTTTGAGGTCCTGCGCCACCTGCTGCAGAATCTCCTTGCTCAACTGGGCGATGTCCTGCCGTACCTTGTCGAGCGGCCGCGGTTGCCACCCCGTCTCAGGCTGCGCCAGCCAATCGGCCAGGTAGCGATACTCGACGGCCTTGGCAGCATTGATCTGGGCGATGATGAAAGGCTCCACCGTGGCAGGATCCAGCCCCAGTTTCTCCGCATCGGACTTGGCACTGGCCAGGACCTTGGCTTCCTGGGCCAGGTCTTCTATGGGCAGGTGATTTTGCGCCTTATATCCGGCGACATCCTTCATATAGGACAGCCGGTGGCCGACCTTTTCCGCCAAGGGCGTGATCCCGGCGGCAAAAGAACTCGTCTGAGCCGCCAGGAACAGGCTCACAAACAGCAATGGCAACAGCCACACCGCTGCCTGGTTCAATCCAATACGCGACATGTTCAATCCAAGATCCTCATTGGTGATTGAAGCTGATCGTGCAAATGGTGTTGCACCTTATTCCACGATCGCGGAAGCGAATTTGCCCTGCGCCGGCGCGAGATGCCGCGATCCTTCTTGCTCCATGAGCAACGAGCCGACACTATTTCTGCCTTCATGCCACGATCGAGGGAATCGGAAAACCGCGATGAATGAACTCTGGCGCTTGGACGCGGTGAGAATCGCCGCTCTCGTCAAATCCAGGCAGGTCTCTGCACGCGACGTCGCGGCGGCGGCCCTCGAGCGGCTGTCTGCCGTCAATCCGTCGATCAACGCCGTGGTCGACATGCGGCCCGGCGACGTCCTGGCCCAGGCGGGCCGGATCGATGCCGCCATTGCCCGCGGCGAGGAAACCGGCGCGCTGGCGGGGGTCCCCGTTACCGTCAAGGTCAATGTAGACCAGAAGGGATATGCCACCACCAACGGCGTGACTTTGCAGAAGGATCTGCTGGCCGCGGACAACAGCCCCGTCGTCGACAGCCTGCTCGAGGCCGGGGCGGTCCTGCTGGGCCGTACCAACACCCCCGCCTTCTCCTATCGCTGGTTCACCAACAACCGCCTGCATGGCCATACGCGGAATCCCCATGATCCCACGCTGACGCCCGGCGGATCATCCGGCGGCGCGGCCGCGGCGGTCGCGAGCGGCATCGGTGCCATTGCCCATGGCACGGATATCGCAGGCTCGATCCGCTATCCCGCCTATGCCTGCGGCGTCCATGGCCTGCGCCCCTCGCCCGGACGGGTGGCGGCCTACAACGCCTCGTCTCCCGAGCGCGACATCGTCGGCCAGATCACGGCGGTATCCGGGCCGCTGGCGCGCTCGATCGACGACATCGGGCTCGCGCTCAGGGCGCTGTCGCGTCGGGACGTACGCGATCCGTGGTGGACGCCCGCGCCGCTGACGGGGCCTGAGGTCGCAAGGCGTGTCGCCCTTTGCCTCGATCCGGGCCGGATCGGCACCTGCGAGGCCATTCGCGCCAAACTGCGCGAGGCCGCCCTGCATCTGGAGGCCGCCGGCTGGATCGTCGACGAAGTCGAGGACCTCCCACCGCTGCGCGAAGCCGCCGATTTGCAGGTCCGGTTGTGGATCGGCGAGGGCTACGAGGCCAAGCTTGCCGCCGCCGAGAAGGAGGGCGACCCAGGCGCGCTCGCCATTTTGCGGGGTCACCAGGCACTCGGTCATGCCACGACCCTCACCTCTTTTTCGCAGGCACTGACCCGGCGTGCCACTTTGATCCGGCAGTGGCAGCTCTTCATGGAGACCTATCCGGTGGTGTTGCTGCCCGTATCGGCCGACCTGCCGTTCGAGGATGATCTGGACCTCAAGGGCCAGGCCGCATTCGAGCGGGTCTGGGGCGCTCAGATCCCGCAAATCGGCGTGCCCTTCCTCGGTCTGCCGGGGCTCTCGGTCTTTACCGGAATGACCGGGCGGACCCCGACAGGGGTTCAGGTGCTGGCGCCGCGCTTTCGCGAGGACCTGTGCCTTGCGGCGGGCGCCGTCATCGAAGCCGCATTCGGATCACCCTGCGTGGTGGATCCCGCCGGCAGCTGAAACCTTTGCTGGCTCGGCCCGGAGGCTTTGTCGGAATGTGTTGCTTGGTTTCATCGGCCGCGATCCCGCGGATAGCCGATCGCGACATGCGGGTGTTCGGGTAAGGGTGTCACCAGGCCATGCCGGCCGTCGCCGAGCACTCGCCTTGCAGCTTCTTCCGGAAGAAACCCAAAGCGTTTTGCGATGGGACGGAATCACCTCGAATCGCAAAGACGCGTCGAAACAAAGAGCTGGAGCAAACGAGCGTTCACACTTGAACGCACTTTGCTCTAGCGGCGCTGAAACTCGCGACGCTGGCGCAGGCATTCCATCCATTCCGGTCCGATGACGAAGCGAACGATGCCCGCCCCCGCCACGAGCCCGGCAAGGGGTAGAACCAGAAAGGGCCAAAGTTCGATGGTCATCGCGTCGCTCTCCTCACACGCGCGGCCTTCTGCCCTTCCGTCATGACAGGCGGATGACGTACGAGTCTGTAATCCCAGTCGAGTGTGTGTGAATCCGGCGGCCGCCTTGCGTCAGGAATTGGCCTGCGGGCCCCTGCTCTTCTCGGTGGCATAGAGGGCGACCGCCATGGCCCGATTGCGCACCTCGAGCTTGTCGTAGAGATTCTTGAGATGATATTTGACGGTGTTTTCCGAGATACCAGTGCGGGCGGCGATCTGCAGATTGGTCCAGCCATCGGCGAGCACGGCAAGCAGTTCGCGCTCGCGGGTCGTCAGGCGTGAAAGCGGGGTATCGTTGATTTTGGACACGTCCAGGTAAGGGATGCAGATCCGGCCATGGGCGACAGCCACCAGCGTGTCGAACAGGATGGCGGGGTCGTCGAACTGGTAGCAATAGCCTTGTACGCCCAGGCGCACGCACTGCTTGAGAATGGCAATGTCGTGATCGTTCGAGAAGATGACGATGCGTGTATGCAGGCCGCGCTGGCGCATTTCCTCCAGGACTTCGGCGCCGTTCATGTCGGACAGTTTCCAGCCGAGAACGGCCAAATCGAATTTCGGCTCAGCCACAGCCGCCAGAAAGGCCTCGCCGGACTGCACGCTGGCAACCAGTTCGAAACGGACATCATTCTTGATCATGTCGCCGAGAGCAGCCACAACCAAGGGGTTGCGCTCGGCGATCAGCACCCTGAACCGGCCTTCCGGAGCTCCCCGCATCCTATCGACCTCGATGCCCTGACGCTGGCTTTTCCCCTCGGCGTTCATATGCCCCTCGATTTGCGGCGCGCGCCACCTCTGATCCGACGTCTTCTGTTTTGGGCCTTCTCTGTTTCGGGGCGCTTCGAGCCACGACGACGATCCGGTACCTGCCTCAGTCCATATTCATACCGTGAAACATTTTTTCATTCCAGTGCGTTGTTTGATTTCACAGTGCTGGAGCGACTTCATTCCCCCATGGGTTGTGCGCAGTGAATCAATCTTTGTCCGCAAATCACAACATAGTTTGTCCTTAGGCAGGAAAAATCCGTTCCGAGCCCGTCTGATGGGCACTCGGTGCAGGCCTGCGAGCGTGAATTACGGCCACGGATTACAGAAACGAAAAAGGCAATTGCCGGCATCCCGAAGGAGCCCGGCAATCACCTTGTCTTCTCGCTGTTGGCAGGTCGGTCGCTGCTCTCCGGGGCGGTTACTCGTAGCGGTCGTGGCGGCGCACCCAGTCCATTCCCTCGGCCTCGTTACGGCCTTTTGGTGCGAGATCGAGCATGTTGCAGGTGCCCATCATCACCTCGACGCCGCGCCCATAGGTGGAGTAGGTGCGGAAGACCTCGCCCGCGTCGTCCTTGTAGAAGGCGCTGACACCGGGCCATTCCCCGCCGATTTCCCGCCATTCCCCGAAATTGTAGTCGATATGTCCGCTGGCGACTTCCTCGGGTGTGAAGCTGACGCGGAAGTCATAGTTGAAGTCGTTGCCGAAGGACGAGACCCATTTGAACTGCCAGCCCATGCGTTTGCGGTAGCGCTCGATCTCGGCAAGCGGTGCCCGCGAGACCGCGATCATGGTGACGTCGTGATGCGCCAGATGCTTGTTCATGCCGTCGGTGTGATCGGCCATGTAGGAACAGCTCGGGCAGCCTTCCTTCCATCCCGGCGCGAACATGAAATGTTGCACCAGAAGCTGCGATCGACCGTCGAAGAGATCGGCCAGCGTGCGCGGGCCATCCGGCGTGTCGAACACATAGTCCTTGTCGATGCGCACCCATGGGAGGGCGAGCCGCTCTCTGGCGACCCTGTCGCGAAGATGGGTGAGCTCCTTTTCCGCCTTCAGGAAATTCCGGCGGGCGGTCAGCCATTCACCGTGTGGAACGACAGCGTTTTGCATTGTCAGTCTCCTTCGGTTTGGGTGGTGGGAACGTTGCGGCGCTGCAAACGGCCGGAAAGGAATTTCAGCCACGCCGAACCATGAAAAAAGCTCATCAGCAGGTACATCAGGGCCATGTCGTTGATCGGCATGAAGGTCGGGACGGTGGAGCACATCATCATGGCCGGCGAGCCAGCGGCAGAAATCCCGGCCATCAATGCGAAAGTCGGGGCAGCGGCGAGCCCGAGCCAGCCGGCCATGTCAGTAGCAGGCTCTCGCAACGAACCGATCCTCCCTGCTGATGCGGACATCGTCATTTCCGATCCTCCGACATTTGCCGTTTCCAAGCGTTGCGATACGAAGACGTTATCCCGGCCGGCGGGCCCTGCGAGAGTTACAAGTGTGACGGGATTTCAATGGGCTTGCTTATCACTGCCACCGCACGCGCTCTCTCGGTTGCGCCCCTCGCTGCGCTGAAGAGGGTCACATTGCGCGATGACCCTCTGGGGCTGGCGTTGCGTGGCCTCGCGTTGGCGCAGCTGCAAACCGAAAGAGGCGGGAGCTCATGCGTGTTATGCCGTCGCCGAGGCAAAATCGTCCTTGCCCGTGCGATCTTGGCCGGTCCTTGCAAACGCTCGACGCGGCCCAGGCGACTGTCCGGGTTCGGTGGAACGGGCGAGCGTGACCGCCGCTTCTCCATGGGCTCGGTCGCCCAAGGGGCCCTCGGTCTCAGGGCCGCCGACACTTCCGCCAGCATGACGGATTTGGCAAAAGGCAAGTAACAAGGCGCTGTCGCTCACCGAGCAGGCGACGAACCGACATATCACCACGGGTGCAGGCCGCCCAACCAGATCCGGCTGGACGGCCTTGCGTTCATTGCTTGTGAGCTTCAGGCATGGCGTGTTTCAGCCCTCGAAGGCGAACTTCGGCTGGGGATTTGGCCCGCCAGTGTACAGGCCCCAGTGCGGGCCCTGGGCGCCTTCCTTGGTCTTCCACCGCTCGTCGAACATCTCGAACCAGTAGGTATCGAACTGCATTCCCATCGGGTTTCCGTAGTTCACCCACTTCTTCGTCGTCTCGAAGTTGATCTTTTCGTTTTCGACCGATGTCGCGCGGCCGCCGGCGCTCGGCCAGCCGATCTCTGCGATCACGATCTGCTTCTTGCGCGCCTGCACCTGCTTCAGGCCATTGTCCCACGACCACTGCATCTGCTTGTCGATATTGCCCGGATCGGCG
This sequence comes from Labrys sp. (in: a-proteobacteria), assembly GCF_047605565.1. Lineage (NCBI taxonomy): Bacteria > Pseudomonadati > Pseudomonadota > Alphaproteobacteria > Hyphomicrobiales > Xanthobacteraceae > Labrys > Labrys sp. (in: a-proteobacteria). The sequence continues at coordinate 70,743 of NZ_JASGFM010000012.1, read as the reverse complement.
CCGCCGTACCACGGATAGACCGTCAGCAAAGTGCGTTCGTCGCAAAAATCGACGACCGGCTGCCACTTGGCCGCGTTAGGGCCGGGTCCCAGGACCGTGCCGCTGAAGCAGGTCGTCACATAGACGCTATCCAGCGTTGGATACTTTTGTACAGCCTGCTTGGCATAAGCCATGCCGTTGCGGATGTCGGCCGGCGTATAGACGGCGACGTCCGTGCGATCGACCTCATTGCCGATGACCAGGTCCAAGTGCTCGAACCCGCCGTACTTCTTGGCGGCAGCGTCGAGCTGGCTCAACGCCAGGTCAATCTGCTTGTTCGTCGCCGATGCATCGTTGGGCGTGACCCAGACCCCGACCGACATCTTGCGGATGCCATTCTTCAGGGCCTTGTCGGCATTCCACTGATTGCCGCCATCGACGCCATAGGTGCGAATCTGCGTGAAGTGCGCAGCAACGATCTTCATGTCGGCTTCGACATCGGCTTCGGTGACGCCGCTGGGCGGGCCGCTGTCGGTTCGATGATAGGGAGAATAGCAAACGAACACTTGGCGCCTCCTTGTAAACACCCGATGCCGCCATGCGGCGGCGGATCCATTTGCTGAATCAATACAGCTCATCATTATTCTGTATAGTTACGCGGAAAATCAAGAAGATACTGGGAGATAACCTTAGTATATCAATCGAAGTCGAGGCATGACTTCAACGCGTTCTATATCTGAGTCAACCAGAGCACGTGGTTGGGATATGTCGGAATGAACGTCTGGAATCGGCAACGATCCCGGCGTCTCCTCGTGGCGCACCTCCGCCCCAAGCGGGATCGGGGCACATGGAAGCGGCGGCGCCCAGCCCTCTTCGGCCCAGCGTCCATACCAGCAAGAAGCTCACTAGCGACTGCGCTCGCAATCGAAACTCGTCCTCCGGGAGTGCCACAAAGATCGGCGCTCGGAGCATGATTGTGTCCCGGCCATCAACCTTTGGGAGTGCCCGCCTGATCCAATCCGTTGCTCACGCCTCCTGGCATGCTGGCGAGGCGGGTCCTGAGCTAGGTAGCCAGTGGCGCTTCATTCCGGATGGTTTCGGCAAATCCCTGCCGCCATGAAGGATGGCGCGGCGACCAGTCGAGTTCCCGCTTGGCCTTGGCGTTCGATCCCGCACGCGATTCCGTCATCATGACAACGATATGCTGCCCGGCGGCAAGGCGGCCAAGCCATGCCGGCACGCTGAATGGCCGTTTTGCGCCCAGCATTGCAGCGATCTCGGTGAGCCAGGTGCACACCGGCGCCGGATCGTCGTCGACAATGTTGTAGATGCCCTCGCCACGCTCGACCGCCGCCGCGGTTGCCTCCGCCGCGTCATCGATATGCAGGAATGACCACCACGCGGTACCGCCACCGATCAGCGGCATGCGACGCCTGCGAATCCGTTCGATCATGGCTGGATCGAAGACGCCCGTGTCGGGGCCATAGAATCCGCCATAGCGAAGCGCGACACCAACCAGGCCGGGCGTTGTCGTGACGGCGTGCTCGAGATAACGGATCGCTTCGAGCGTACCGCGGAGCTCTTGCGGCGGATCCTGGTCGAGCGGATCGTCCTCGACTTTCACATCACCGCCAACCCGCGCATAAGGCCAGCCGCAAAAGCTTTGCGCGACGATCCGCTTCACGCCGCAGTCGCGCGCGGCTGCAAGAAGATGATCGGTCCCAGTGGTGCGCAGCCGATTGCTGCTTGCGAAAACGCGGTCGAATTTGCGCAGGTCCGAAGCCCCCTTCAAATCCGTCAGCTGATGCACGATCACGTCCGGCTTCGCAGCGGCGACCAATGCGCGAATGGCCGTCTCATCGAGCGCGTCGGCAACAACCGGCTCCGCGCCGAGTTCTCGCAGGAGGCCGGCCTTCGCCGGGGTTCGCGTCAATCCGACCACGCTATGGCCGTTGTCGATCAGGCGCGGAACCAGGCGGCGTCCGACCGCGCCCGTCGCGCCCGCAACGAAAATGCGCATCGCCTCACCTCGCGGCTTGATAACCTACTTTAAAGTAGGTTAGTATCGATCTCGATGAAGTCAAGGGTGCGCAAACGTCTGAGTGCGGAAGAACGGCGGGCCCGGATCATCGAAGCCGCTGTGAGCGCATTTGCGCGCGACGGATATGACGGCACGAAAATGGACGACATCGCGGCCCGTGCGGAGATCACCAAACCGGTTCTCTACGATCATTTTCCTTCCAAACAGGCGCTATTCCTGGCCGTGCTCGAGTCAATCCGCGACAGCTTGATCGGCAAGGGCAAGGTGATCGCGCAGGATGACACCAGCCTCGAGCAAAAGTTCCGCCGCTCGATCGACGCCTTCCTGACATTCGTCGAGCAGTCGCCTGATGCCGCGCGGGTGCTGCTGACGGTTCCGGCGGGTGATCGGGTCGCGGCGAAAGTTTCGCGCGAGGTCCAGGCCGGCGCGTCCGCGGGCATCGCTGCGCTCTTGGCCGACTTCGCGCCAAATCAGCCGTCATGGCAGCGACATGGCACGGCGGAGTTTCTGAAGGAAGGTCTCCACGCGGTTGCCGTGTGGTGGCTCGATCATCCGGGACCGAGGCGCGAGGAGATCCTCGAACTCGTGCTGAATGTCGCCTGGCTGGGATTTCGAACACAGGCGGACGCCAACGGAGCGGTAAAAAGCCCGGGCTCCATCGATCGAAACGGATAGGTGGAGACAGGTTCCTCCGGCATCGTGTGAAGCCGGCATTCTCCCCGCAGGGATAGGCCCTGCTCTCTCTCGACTGCGATAGACACAATCAAAAGTTGTATCCATTCGCACTATCAACCCGCGTTGACGCTCTTCCAATTTCGCGTTACACTATGTAACATAAAATTAGGAAACGACGCCATGTCTCCGCGAGCCTATCGTCAATCGGCGCGCGCCAACGCGGTTCAGGATACCGAGCAGCAGATCGTCGATGCCTTGACCACGCTCCTTGCAGAGCGCTGGTTCGACGAAATCACTCTCGACGACATCGCCGTCGCGGCCAGCACCACCCGCCAAACCGTGATAAGGCGCTTCGGCAGCAAGACCGGTGTACTCAGCGCCATGGCGGCCCAGATGGATGTCTCGATCAGGGCCCAGCGTTGGCGCGCGCCGGCAGAGAGCGTAGCCGACATCGTCACGCTCCTGATGGACGACTATGAACGCACCGGCGACATCCTCGTGCGGACGCTCGGGCAGGAAGCCCGCATTCCCGAGTTCGCCGCCGTCCTCGATCGCGGACGCAAAGGGCATCGCGAGTGGATCGGGGACATGTTCAAGGCCTGGCTCGACAAGCTCGATGACAAGGCTCGCGGGGATCGGCTCGCGCAGTTGCTGGCCCAGACCGATGTCTGGATCTGGCATCTGCTGCGCCGCGCGCAGGGACATTCGGCGGCGAATACACATCGGCTCATGACGCAGGTGATCGAGCGTCTGCTGCGTGAGGACTGAAGCAAAATACGAACTGATCCGGTCTCCATCGAGAAAGGAGCCAGGCAATGACAAAGACGACGGATGCGAGGCCGCATCTGCGCATCCTGGCCGCCAGCTGGGAGGGCGGCGGCAACGTGCCGCCGACGCTCGCCGCCATACGTGCCCTCGCCAGCCGGGGCCACGATGTGCGCCTGATCGCCGATGACACGATGAGAGCGGAAGCGATCGAGGCAGGCGCTCGATTCCTGCCATGGCAGCGTGCGCCGAACCGTCCAGATCGCTCCTTCGAAAGCTGTTTCATACGCGATTGGGAAACCGCCGACGCTCTGGCCGGCTTCCAAAGAGGGTGCGAACGGATCTTCGTCGGACCGGCGCGATCCTATGCCGAGGATATTCTCGAGACCCTGGCGACGGAGCCGGCCGATATGCTTCTCGGCTCGGACCTGCTGTTCGGCAGCATGCTCGCCGGCGAAGTTGCCAAGGTTCCGACGGCCCTGCTCGCAAGCAATATCTCGCTCTGGCCCCTGCCTGGCCATCCGCCCTTCGGTCCCGGCTTTCAGCCTGCCCTTTCGGCGGCGGACCGGGCGCGCGACGCCGAGGTTTCGGCCCTGATCGAGCAAGCCTGGGACGGCTTCCTGCCTTGCCTCAATGCCACCCGCGCGCATTTCGGTGCCGCGCCGCTGGCCCATGTCCGCGAGCAGCCCCTGAGCGCCGGCCGCTATCTGCTTGCCACCAGCGCCAGCTTCGATTTTCCCGCCGAGCGCCTGCCGGACCACCTGCGCTATGTCGGGCCGCTTCTGGAGCTGCCGAGCTGGGCCCACCAACGCTGGACGAGGCCGCCTGCGCGCAAGGCGCGACCCCTCGTGCTCGTCTCGTTCAGCACCACCAATCAGGGGCAGGCCGACGTGCTCCAGCGGGTGATATCCGGCTTGGCCGGCGAGCCGGTCGAGGTGGTCGTCACCCTTGGCAAGGCACTCGAAGACCTTCGCCTGAAATCATCGGCGAATGTCACGATCCTTGCCAATGCCGTGCATGACGACATCCTGACCAAGGCCAGCGCCGTCGTCACCCATGGCGGGCACGGCACGGTCATGCGATCGCTGCACCACGGCGTCCCCCTCGTCGTTCTCCCGATGGGGCGCGACCAGAACGACAACGCCGCGCGCGTGGACTATCACGGCGCGGGCCTGCACCTGGATCCTTCAATTTCCCCGCAAAGGCTCGCTGAGGCCGTACGGCGTGTCCTCTCCGAGCCGAGTTTCGCCGCGCGGGCTTCGGCACTCGGGCGTGCCATCGCCCGGGAAGGCCCGGGGCCTGCGCGGCTCGTCGCCGAGATCGAGGATTTCGCGCTGAGCCCTTCCCGAAGAACCCTGTCCGCCGCCTGATTGGCAGCCGCTGAGCGCGGCGGAAGCGCCGGCCACCGCCCCGTCGCTCCTTCCTGCACTACCGAACGCCGTTGCCCTCCGCACCGGCGAACGGCGGAGCCTTGTGCCAACTCGCCCATAGCAAGCTATCCGGCCCACCCCTTCGAACGGAGCCACCCCAATGAAGCGCCTTCCGACTGCCTTTTCTACTGTCCTCCTCTCCATCGCGACCGGAAAGGCACTCGGCGCCGAGGAGCTTCCCGCCGCCTCCTTCCGGCCCAAGAATGTCGTCCCGGTCTCCCCCGTTCTTATGCTCCTGCTCGCATTGGCCATCGCGCTCGGCACATTCCCGATCGAGGCGCAGGCGCAGTCATCCATCGAGCGGGGCAAATATCTGGTGACCGTCGCAGGCTGCTCGGATTGTCACACGCCCGGAACTTTCCTCGGCCATCCTGATAGGGGCCGCTATCTGGGTGGTTCGGATGTCGGCTTTGCCATACCAGGCCTCGGCGTTTTCGCGGGCCCGAATCTGACGCCCGACAAGGAGACGGGTATCGGCAATTGGAGCACACGGCAGATCGTGACCGCGATCACGACCGGCAAACGTCCCGACGGGCGCAGGCTTGCGCCGGTCATGCCCTTTGAAGCCTTCTCGCACCTTAGCAGCGCGGATGCCGAAGCCATTGCGGCCTATTTGAAGAGCATCAAGCCGGTCTCCAACAAGATCGCAGGCCCCTTTGGCCCTTCCGAGAAGCCCAGCACCTTCGTGTTCGCCGTCATGCCCGCGGAGACCTATTCTTCATTGCCGAAGCCGCCAGCCCAATGAGGCAGGCTGGCCCTGATGACGCCTGACGACGCGGCGATCTCACTACGGGGCCCCTGAAACACAATCTCGCAAACCTCGAAATCGGTCCATCGAAAGGAACCGAAGGATGAAACACGTCCCTGCAAACGAAAATGGCATGGCCCTGACGCCTGCCCAATTGGATGCCTATCTCGCCAGGATTGGAATGGCGCGGTCGATTTCTCTCGATATCGACGGCCTGTCGAGGCTTCACCGCGCCCATCTCATGGCCTTCACCTGGGAGGCGCTGGATGCTTTCATGGGATGGCCCTCCTCAATCGCGCCGGCCGCGGCTTTCGCCAAGATGGTGCAAGGCAAGCGCGGCGGTTGGTGCTACGAGATGAACGGCCTGTTCGGCGCGGCGCTCGCCGCGCTCGGTTTCCGCGTGACCCGCCTGTGCGGCGGCGTCAATCGCGCCATATTGGGCGATGTCGCCATCGGCAACCATCTCACGCTACGCGTCGATCTCGACCGGACATACCTAGCCGAGGTCGGCCTAGCGGACGGCATCATCGAACCCATACCGCTTGCCGCCGGGCCGATCCGCCAGCGCGGCTTCGATTTTTCGATTGCCCCGACGGCCGACGGCTGGCTGCGATTCAACAACCATGCCAATGGCCTCGCCCACAGCTTCGATTTCCGGCCCGATCACAGCGACGAGGCCGCCATAGAAGCCACGCTCGGCTGGCTGACGCAGGATGCCGGCTCGCCGTTCACAAACGCCCTGGCGATCCTGCGGCATATCGAGAATGGTTATGTCGCCCTGAAGAACGACTGCCTGAGCACCGTGACGGCAAGCAGCATCAGCGAGCGGCGCATCACAAGCGCGGACCATCTCGCGGACATATTCGATACGATTTTCGGCCTCGACATTCCCAGGCCAGCACAGGTCTGGGAAAGAATCCAGGCAGTCAGCCACGAACAGGCCAGCTGAACAGGCATCCCTTGCCCTTGCAGCGGAGCGCGTCGGCTGCTCGGCGATCCGGCTGGTGCAAAATCGATTCCCGTTCAGGCCGAGATATAGGATAGTCGGAACGGAATTGGGCATTGCTCGCCATGCGCGGCAATGGGCCGGGGCGTTCGTTTCAACTGGATGGATACGCATTCTTTCGGGCAGGCTGCTAGATCGAGAGGAGATGTCGATGGCAAAGGTTCTCGTACTCTATTACTCCGCCTATGGTCACATCGAGGCGATGGCCAACGCAGTCGCGGCGGGTGCTCGCGAGGCCGGAGCCATCGTCGACGTCAAGCGCGTGCCCGAACTGGTGCCGGAGGCGGTCGCCAAGGCATCGCACTACAAGCTTGATCAGGCCGCGCCGATCGCCAGGATCGAGGAGCTCGCCGATTATGATGCCATCGTCGTCGGCACCGGCACCCGCTTCGGCCGGATGTCCTCGCAAATGGCGAACTTCCTCGACCAGGCCGGCGGCCTCTGGGCCAAGGGCGCGCTGAACGGCAAGGTCGGCGGCGCCTTCACCTCGAGCGCGACCCAGCATGGGGGCCAGGAGACCACCCTGTTCTCGATCATCACCAATCTCCTGCATTTCGGCATGACGATCGTCGGTCTCAACTATGGCTTTGCCGGGCAGATGCGGCTCGACGAGGTCACCGGCGGCGCCCCCTATGGCGCCACCACCATCACCGGCGGCGACGGTAGCCGCCAGCCGAGCGAGAACGAACTGGCGGGCGCAGGCTATCAGGGCCGCGCGATCGCCGATACCGCAATCAAGCTGCATGGCTGACGATCTGAGGCTCTCTGACGGCAAGATCAGCCTCCCAGACCCACAGCTGTGGCCCAAAAATTTCCCGGTCCCTACGGACCGGGAATGGCACTGTCTCAAGCCGCTATCGCAGCATCGTTCCTGCCGCTTCCGACAGGTCGCCTGATACGCTACGCAACCCTGTCGGGCACGGACCGTCCCTCGAAGAAGGCGGTGAGATTGTCGACCGCCCTCATGCCCATCGCCACGCGGGTTTCTTCCGTAGCACTGCCGAGATGCGGCAACAGGACCACATTCTCCAGGCGCAGGAGCGCGGCGGGCACCGCCGGTTCGCCGTCATAGACGTCGAGCCCCGCGCCGGCGATCGTCCCGCTTTCGAGCGCATCGACCAGGGCCTGCTGGTCGACAACGTCGCCCCGCGCAGTATTGATCAGGAAGGCGCTCGGCTTCATCGCCCGCAATCTCGCGGCATTGATGAGATGCCGGTTCTCCGCGCCGCCCGGGCAATGCAGGGAGACGAAGTCCGCCTCGGCCAGCACATCCTCCACGCTTGCCAGCTGCCGCGCGCCCATGGCGCTGACAGCCTCGTCGTCGACTTTCGAGCGGTTGTAGAACACGACCTTCATGTCGAAGCCGAAATGGGCCCGCCTGGCCGTTGCCTTGCCGATCCGCCCCATGCCGATGATGCCGATGGTCTTGCCGCTCACCTTGGCACCGATCATGTGGGTGGGGCACCAGCCCGCCCACTCTCCGGCCCGCAATTGACGCTCCCCCTCCCCTGCCCGGCGCGCCACAGCGAGGAGCAGGCTGAGGGCGATGTCGGCGGTACAGTCGGTGAGGACGCCCGGCGTATTGGTCACCGTCATGCCGCGGGCGCGCGCCGCGTCAATGTCGATATGGCTGAAGCCGACGCCAAAATTGGCCAGGAGCTTGGTCCGCACATCCGCCTCGGGAAAGACCGAGGCCGGCAGCTTGTCGCTGACCGTGGGCAGGACAGCATCGAACTGTCTGAACGCGTCGCTCAGCTGCGATGCGGTCAGCGGCGTGTCGTTCTGGTTGAATGTCGTGTCGAACCTGTCGGCAAGGATGCGTTCGACCGCTTCAGGCCAGCGCCGCGTCACGAGAATCCGAGGTTTCATGGTCACTCCTTGCGATCGGCGGGATAGCAGGGCGCGCTTCGACCCGTAGGGCCGCGCGGCCCCTTTTGCTTTGCCTTGCCTCTCCCCATTCTAACGGGGAGAGGTCCGCACTTGCCTGCAGGTGCGTTGGCGAGGGGCGGCGTGACCTTGCCGGTCAGGCCGCCTTCCTGCTTTCGAGCACGCTTGCCACGGTCGGCCCGAATTCGGCCGGCGTCGGTACGATCGCGACACCGGCGTCACGCAGGATCTCGACCTTTTCCTGTGCCGACTCGCCGAAGGCGGAGATGATGGCGCCGGCATGGCCCATGCGCTTGCCCTTGGGTGCGGACAGGCCGGCGATATAGGCGATCAGCGGCTTGCGCATGTGATGCTTGGCCCATTCGGCGGCTTCCGCTTCCTGGGGGCCGCCGATCTCGCCGATCATCACCACGGCGTCGGTATCCGGATCTTCCTCGAAGAGCTTCAGGATGTCCTTGAAGGACGAGCCGTTGATCGGGTCACCGCCGATGCCGACGCTGGTGGAAACACCGATGCCCAGCGCCTTCATCTGCGAGGCCGCCTCATAGCCGAGCGTGCCCGAGCGACCGACGATGCCGACCCGGCCCGGCAGATAGATATTGCCAGGCATGATGCCCATCAGTGCCTGGCCGGGCGTGATGACACCGGCGCAGTTGGGGCCGATCAGGCGCATGCGGTCCTCGTAGCGGAAGCGGCGCATATAACGCTTCACGCGCATCATGTCCTGAGAGGGGATGCCGTCGGTAATGCAGACGCAGAACTTCAGGCCGGCATCGGCTGCTTCCATGATGGAATCAGCCGCGAAAGGCGGCGGCACGAACACGATCGAGGCCTCGGCACCCGTCTCCCGCACCGCGCCCTTGACCGTGTTGAAGACCGGAATGCCGTGATGCTCCTGGCCACCCTTGCCGGGGGTAACGCCGCCGACGACATTGGTGCCGTAACGCTTCATGTCCTGGGCGTGGAAGGAACCGATCTTGCCGGTCAGGCCCTGGACGATGACGCGCGTCTTGCGGTTCAACAGAACTGCCATTTCGCTTCCCCCTCAATGCTTCTTGGTTTTGGCAAAGGCCTGCATCGCCTCGACCGATTTTTCGGCCGCTTCGGCCAGGGTTTCGGCCACGATCACCTTCTCGCCGGACTCGGCAAGGATACGCCGTCCCTCTTCGACATTGGTGCCGGCCAGGCGCACCACCAGGGGCACGTTCACGCCGACCTCGCGCATTGCTTTCACCACGCCCTCGGCCACCCAGTCGCAGCGATTGATGCCGGCGAAGATGTTGACCAGGATGGTCTCGACATTCTTGTCGGCCAGCACGGCCCGGAACGCCTTGGCGACACGCTCGGGCGAGGCACCGCCACCGATATCGAGGAAGTTCGCCGGCTCACCGCCCGCGATCTTGATCATGTCCATCGTCGCCATGGCCAGGCCCGCACCGTTGATGATGCAGCCGATATTGCCGTCGAGCCCGACATAGGACAGGCCACGATCGGAGGCGAAGGTCTCGCGCGGGTCTTCCTGCGACTTGTCGCGCAATTCCGAAATCTCGGCACGGCGGAACAGCGCATTCTCGTCGAAGGACATCTTGGCATCGAGGGCGATCAGGTTCCCGTCGCGGGTGACGACCAGCGGATTGATCTCCAGCATCGAGGCGTCGTAGTCGCGGAAGACGCGGTAGCAGCCGAGCAGCGTGTCGACGGCCTTGCCGATCAGGTTGTTCTCCAGCCCCAGGCCGAAGGCGATCTCGCGGGCCTGGAACTGCTGCATGCCCGCACCGGGATCGACGATGGCGCGGATGATGGAGTCAGGCTGCTTTTCGGCGATTTCCTCGATCTCCATGCCGCCGGAGGCCGATGCCACGATCATCACGCGCTCGGATTTGCGGTCGAGCACGATGCCGAGATAAAGCTCCTGGCGGATATCGACGGTTTCCTCGACATAGAGGCGCGAGACGAGCTTGCCCTTCGGGCCGGTCTGGTGGGTCACCAGCTTGCGGCCGAGCATGGCTTCGGCCGCATCCGACACTTCGCTGTCCGACTTGCAGATGCGGATGCCGCCGGCCTTGCCGCGGGCGCCGGAATGGATCTGGGCCTTGACCACCCATTTGTCGCCGCCGATCTCGCTGGCACGATAGGTCGCCTGCTCGGGGCTGTAGGCAAGCCCGCCGCGCGGGATCTGCACCGAATAGCGCGAGAGCAGTTCCTTGGCCTGGTATTCATGGATGTCCATAAGGGTACCTCGTCAGTTGGGCAGGCCGGCGCGCGGCTGGGTCGACTGTTGGATGGCCTCGTGCATGACCAGGACGTTGCGGGCCATGCGTTCGGATGCGGCATCGATCATCTTGCCGTCGAGGGCGGCAGCACCCTTGCCCTGCTCCTCGGCCTCCCGGAGCATCTCGATGATGCGGCGGGCACGGTTCACTTCCTTCTCGGGCGGCGAGAACACCTCATTGGCAAGCGCGATCTGGGTGGGATGGATCGCCCATTTGCCTTCGATGCCGAGCGCGGCGGCACGCCTCGCCGCCGCGATATAGGCTTCGGGATCGGAGAAGTCGCCGAACGGACCATCGATGGCGCGCAGGCCATAGGCCCGGCAGGCCACCGTCATGCGCGACAGGGCCGCATGCCACTGATCGCCGGGATAATCGGGATTGAGGCCGCCGATCGAGACCGTGCGCGCCTTGCAGCTCGCCGCATAGTCGGCAACGCCGAAATGCAGAGCCTCGAGCCGACCGCCATAGGCGGCGATCGCCTCGACATTGGCCATGCCGAGCGCCGTCTCGATCAGACCCTCCAGGCCGACGCGGGTCTTGAAACCCTTGGCAGTCTCGATCTGGTTGACCATGGCCTCGACCATGTAGAGATCGGCAGGCACGCCGACCTTGGGCACCAGGATGGTGTCGAGCCGGTCGCCCGCCTGCTCCATCACGTCGACGACATCGCGATACATGTAATGCGTGTCGAGGCCGTTGATACGTACCGAAATGGTCTTGCCGCGGGCGCGCCAGTCGATCTCGTTGAGGGCCTCGATGATGTTCTTGCGGGCCCGCTCCTTGTCGGGCGGGGCGACCGCATCCTCGATATCGAGGAAGATGTAGTCGGCCGCGCCGTCGGCAGCCTTGCGGATCATGTCCGGATTGGAGCCCGGTACCGCGAGTTCGCTACGCTGCAGCCGCAGTTTTCGCAGGTGATGGATGGTGTGGCTCATGATGTTCCTCCCTCCGGGTTGCCGCAGCTTCGAGCGTGGGCGCGACCCATTGGCACTGGCTTCAAGTCTTTATGGAGCATGTCTTCGCCCTCCCCCGGATGGGGAGGGCAGAGTTGCGTCTTAGGCAGCCTTGGCCAGGCTCGGCTGGGCCGACAGGCGATAATGTTCGAGGGCCGCGCCCACGCCGGAGCCGGGCTGGACTTTCACGCCGCAATCACGCAGCGCCATTTCAGCCGCCGAGATCGCACCGCACATCATCACGTCGTTGACCCAGCCGAGATGACCGATGCGGAACACTTTGCCGGCAACCTTGTTGAGCCCGACGCCGAGGGAGGTCTGGTAGCCGTAATGGGCCCGCCGCACGATCTCGGCACTGTCGATGCCTTCGGGCACCAGCACCGCGCTGACCGTGTCGGAATTCCACTTGGCTTCCTTGGCGCAGAGCTTCAGCCCCCAGGCCTCCACCGCCTTGCGCACGCCGGTAGCCAGACGGTTGTGACGCTCGAAGACAGCCTCGAGGCCCTCCTCGTGGAGGAGATCAAGCGCCACGCGAAGCCCACGCAGGAGCTGAACGGCCGGCGTATAGGGGAAATAGCCGGTGTCGTTGGCGCGAATCTGATCCTCGAAGGAGAAGTAGCAGCGCTTGTGCCCGGCGGTCTTGGCGGCTGCGAGAGCTTTCTGGCTGACCGACAGGAAGCCCAGGCCAGGCGGCAGCATGAAGCCCTTCTGCGAACCGGAGACGGCGCAGTCGACGCCCCAATCCTCCTGGCGGAAATCGATCGAGCCGATCGAGGAAACACCGTCGGCGAAGAGCAGGGCCGGATGTTTGGCCGCGTTGAGCGCGGCCCGCACGCCGGCGACATCGCTGGTCACGCCGGTCGCCGTTTCATTATGCGTGACGAAGACAGCCTTGATGCGGTGCTCCTTGTCCTGGAGAAGCCGCTCGGCATAGATCTCGACAGGGCAGCCGGTGCCCCATTCGACATCGACCACATCGACGTCGAGGCCGAAGCGTTCGCACATGTCGACCCATAGATGCGAGAACTGGCCGAAGCGCGACATCAGCACGCGGTCACCCGGGCTGAGCGTATTGGTGATTGCCGATTCCCAGGCGCCCGTGCCCGAGGAGGGGAAAATGAAGACGCGACCGGTCTCGTTGCGGAACACCTTCATCAGGTCGGTGAACAGACCGCGGGTGAAGTCTGGATAGTCAGGCGCGCGCATGTCCTCCATCGGCATGTTCATCGCCTGGCGAACGACTTCCGGAACATTGGTCGGTCCTGGAACGAAAAGCTGGGTGAAGCCGGCCATCTAAATCCTCCCGAAATGTGCGGCGGGTCCTGAGCCTGCCGGTTGCTTTCGAGGGTGATGATCGGTCGGGGGGCCTCCTGCCCACAACACCTGTCGGGATAGATTCACGAGCCTGAGGGCGTTGGACGCCCCCTACACTTTCAGAGCCTGCCGCACCCCATCGGATGGGTGAGACCCTACCCGGACTGCCCCGAGAGGATCAAACCGCCCCCAGCAACAAGCGGCCTCAATGCCCGGAAGGGCCGAGATCGTCGGAGTAGCCGGCCTTGAGGCGGGACCACTGGGCGGTAGGGCGCCCATCGACACGCATCCTGTCGACCCCTTCGAGCCGTCGCGGCCATCCGGCAGGCGAGTCCTCCCACGCCTCCTGCCGTCCATAGACGGTCAAATCGAGCAGCCGGTAATTGTTGTCCATCGCCTCGACGCCACGCCACGTCGTCCAATAGGTCTCGAAGACGTCCGACCCCAGCCGCAGATAGCAGACGATATACATCAGGCCTACCCGGCGCCCGACCAGGAGCGCATCGAGCGAGGCACGAGGCGCGCAATACCAGGGCATCTGCCAGCCCATGAAATCCCGATAGCGGGCACTTTCCGGGTAGGGCCCCTGGCAGAAGGTGGCGTAGGTGACATCGCGCGAATGCACATAGGACAGTTCGCGGACCTGCGAAGTGACCCAGGTACAGCCTTCGCATTGCTCCGGCGCAGGATGATGCCACATGAAGTAATAGGCGATGAGCATGCGGCGCCCTTCGAAGGCATCCAGCAAGGTCACTGCCCCCTGGGTACCGATGAGCGGGATTGCCCCATCCACCTTGACCATGGGCAGCCGCCGGCGGGCTGCGGCGATGGCATCGCCCTCCCGGGTGTGAACCTTTTCCCGGGCCCGCAACGCCTCTATCTTCGCCTGGAAACTATCCCGATCGACTATTTCGGGAGTTCCAAGTCGATCTGCGGTGTTGTCGTCGATCATCGTTCTCGCCTTCCCCGGCCTGTATCGATGGCGACCAGGCTAGCGCGGGATGTCCGGACGCTGCGAGTGACAAGTGTGTCGGGATTCCGACGCGGGCTCGTCCGCGATCCAAGCGCCGCCAACTTTTCACCCTTGTTCAATTCTGTATGATATTACCTATACCCTCTCTTACAGAAGGAGGGGCTCCGGCGTAAGCCGGGCTCTGCCCAGCCCGGATTTGGGGCCGTGCGAAGATCGGCACGATGAAGGCGGAATCGGCGGCTGCAAATACCCGTGAGAACAAGTTTCACCGCCCACCATCATACCAACGTATAATACTGGCAGAAACATTCAGTAAAAAAAGCCGGTATAAATGTGATGGTACGGTGGAGGGAGTGCAATCCTCGATTGAGGTAAGTGGCTTGGGGGCGAGCCGCACTTTCGGACTGATCTGCCGGAGGAAACGCCAGGATGGTTTCAAAGCCCGCATGACCTTATCGCCGACAGAGATTCTAATCGGGGTTCGCGTGGACGAAGGACGTTGCTTGCATGCCCTGCAGGCCGAACGAACCTTCGACACCTATGGTCTCACCCAATGCAGGAGCGCCGGAACGCGCACCAACATACCTCCGATATCCATCGATCTGATCGGCGGCTGCGGCCTCCACCGCACGGCCTTGATGCGCTGCCTCACGGCGTCGGAGACCGCTCTTGCAGTGGAGGGCTTCAAGGATGTCGAGGTTTGGGCGAGTGCTTCCCTTCGTGCCAACGACGTTCTTCTCATCGCTTCGGAGCATTCTCCCAGCATCGCGGCGATCGGCAGGGACATTGGGGCGATCCTCGAGACCGCACCTGCAGCCCGCATTCTCGTGCTCGCCGACGTTACCACCCAGGCCATGCTGATCGCTCTTCTCAAGCAGGGCGCAAGAGGTGTCGTCCCCTCGGAATCGACGATCGACAATGTCATCTTTGCCGCCCGCCTCGTGCGTCGGGGCGGATTGTTCACGCCGCTCCTGGAAGCGGACCGAAGGAAATCCGCTACGCCCGATCCGAAGGAACAGGAGCAGCCCCTGCAGGCACTGCTGACACCCAGGCAGCTGGAAATCGTCCTCGAATTGCGCAAGGGTTCGGCCAACAAGGACATTGCCCGCGAACTCGGGATGAGCGAGTTCACCGTGAGAGTGCACGTCCGCAACATCCTACGCAGGCTGAAGGCTCGCAGCCGCACCGAGGTCGTAGCGAGAACGAATGCCCTGCAGCTCCAGCCCGCCCGGTCCTGCGGGATGCAGGAAGCCCCCATCGGCGTCCATCAAGCTCGCTAGCCCGTTTATTTGCCTCCTTCGCCGGCGCCGTCCATTCGTCCTCGCCTCGAATGGATCGCCGGACGCAGCGAGCCCTCACGATCAGCCGCCTGCCGCGCGGACCGGAAGCGCCCATGCCTCACAAGCTCTATGCATTGCTGCGAACACTGGAACGGCATCGCCTCTGGTTCATGATGGATCGTTTGGGTTCCGACTCCGTCACCCTGACGATCACGGTCGAGGAAAACCGGCTCGAGATCGACGTCTTCGAGGACGAGCGGGTCGAATATACCTGCTACAAGTCCAATCAGAAAATCGCCGCCGGGGGCAAGAACCTGGACGCCCTGATCTCGGGACTGGCCGCCATCGGGCGACAATGGCCACCCATGCCACGGTAGCGCGAGGGAGAGGACAGCTCCTCCCCCCAAGACATATTGGCGGATGACATGCCGAAGATCCGGCTGGCAGCTTCCGTTCCCATTACTCCCCCATGGGGGCAGTGAGACCTGCCTCGTATCTGCCAAGGCCCGCGCAGAGCATCGCCCGTTTCAAGCGGTCCCCGAAGTCCCGGTGCGCAGGCCTCCAGCCGCGCCGCCTTCCGCACGATTCCCCGCGGCTCTCCACCCAAAGCGAAACCCGACCAGGGAGGTCAATTCCTGGCCGGGCTCCAATAGCTCAGGGTCTCGCGAACCCAAGAAGAAGATAGGGAATCGCCTGCCTTTGCACCACAAGCGCGAGGTTGCATTGTGCCTCAATCAGATAGTTATTGCGTGTAATCATTCCAGATTACGATACAACTAAGGGGCGATTTTAGTAATGTAAATTCGAATAATCGGTTGTATTTTTAAAGAAATATCTTCATACTCACCCATGAACACTGATTAGATTGTGGCCTTTTTGTTACACAGATGCCTAAAAAGGCCACACCAACTGACACATTGATCGGATTCTTTTTGCGATGACTCAGGAAGTGTCGCAATCTCACCCCCGGTAACAACCTCAAAGGGGGAGTCGCATGGCGACCAAATCTCTGCTTCTAGGAACCATAGCCGGCATCGCCGTCGTCGGTATCGCCCAGGCCGCCGATCTGCCCATGACCAAGGGCGAAGCCGTTGAATATGTGAAGGTCTGCACGGCGTTCGGCCCGGGCTTCTTCTATATTCCCGGCACCGACACCTGCCTGAAGATCGGCGGCGAAATCCGTGCCGATTACCGCGGCTTCGGCGGCAGCGGCAGCGGCCGCGTCGAGACGACCGTCAACGGCGGAACACCGACGGTCACGCGCTCGAACTTCAAGTGGAGCCGCAACAACGATCGCACGGCGTTCAACACCCAGGCCCGCATCTGGTTCGATGCCCGCACCCAGACCGACTGGGGCCTGCTGCGCTCCTATTTTCAGATCAATGCCGACTCGCATCCGATCAGCCACCAGGGCCGCGGCGGCGTCTATAACGGCAACACCTTCACCATCGACAAGGCCTTCATCCAGTTCGGCGGCCTGACCGCTGGCTACGCCCATTCGTTCTTCGGCTTCTACGACAACGAATATGGCGATACGATCTGGGCGCCCTATTATGCCGAGAGCAACACCGTCAACCTGCTGGCCTACACCGCCCAGTTCGGCGGTGGCTTCAGTGCCACGCTGTCGGTCGAAGACGGCCGCGATCACCGCTCCAACGTCGCGGTGAAACAGGGCGGCCAGCAGGTTCCGGACGTGGTCGGCCAGTTGCGCTGGGATCAAAGCTGGGGCTCGGTCGCCATCCAGGCTGCAGGCCACCAGTTCCGTTCGGCCGAGGCCGTCGATGCCAATGGCGTTCCGCTTCTGGCCACCGACCCCGACTATATCCCCCACAAGCAGAAATATGGCTGGGCCGTGGGCGGCACGGGCCTGTTGAAACTGCCCTTCATCGATGGCGGGCACTTCATCGTTGAAGGCCAGTATGCCGATGGCGCCCTCGACTATCTCGGCGCCGGCAACAGCATCTTCAACAACTACAGCGACTATTATTTCGGCTCGAACAGCACCTTCCGCGCCGGCAAGGGCTGGTCGGTCGTCGGCGAACTGGGCGGCAATATCACGCCCGTCCTGAACGCCAACCTCGTGGCGAGCTATATCGACGTTCGCTACGACGACCTGCTCGGCTTCGCCGGCAAGAAGTCCTTCGACAAGGAATTCACGGTCGCCGCCAACCTCACCTACACGATCGTCAAGGGCCTTACCATCGGCGCCGAAGTCGCCTACACCCGGGCCGACTTCAATCTGGGTTCGAGCAGCACCACTACGACCGACGGCGAAACCACCACCACGGTCACCAATACCAAGGCTACGCCCAATATCTGGCAGGCCGGCATCCGCATACGGCGCGTGTTCTAAGTCTCTGTCTTCAGCGACAAACCATGAGGGTTCGGCTTGCGCCGAGCCCTTTTCATTGGATCATCCGCTGCAATGATCACCGGATTACAACGCCGCTAAATCCGGCCAGCGAGCACCGAGCTGCGTTCTCCTTAGCCTATGAAATCGATGCAGATAGCCGGCTACCAATAGCGCTCACCGGCAGCGAAAAGCCTCGGCCTTGGCGCGATTGCCGCAGGTGCGCATGTCGCACCAGCGTCGACCTGCTCCCCGCCCGCGATCGACGAAGAGCCAGGTGCAGCGTGCGCATTGCCGCAGGCGCGCGACGTCCTCGCTGCGCAGGAAATCCTCGAGGCCCAAGGCGACGGCGTCCAGCCAACGCTCGGAACTGCCGGCGTCCGGCCGCCAGCGGAATCGCCCCCCCTCCTCCCGGAAAGCGCCTCGTCCCAAGGCCTCGCGGATCGCCTCTTCCACATGCTCCATGCCCTGATACGCCATGCCCTGGCGAGCCGTATCCGCAAGGCCAGCAAGGCCGAGCATCCCCTCATAGGCCTGCTCCCGCAGGTCATGCAGTCTGGCCAACGCGCCATCATCGTCGAGCTCGGGGTCCTGCAGGAACGCCGCGAGTTCCTGCTTCGAGAGCAGCCCTGCCCCGCCAACCCAATCGCGCAGCGCCTCCCAGCTGCCGATCTTGTCGCCCAGGCGGGTCTTGCCGGTGTCGGCAACGGTGTTGATGAAATCAAGCGCGGGATGGCCGCCGACATAATCGGCTTCGCTCCACCCTTGGGAAAATCGGCTCTGAGACTCGGGAATAACCATTATTTTGAATTTAGCGGTTGCGCACTGAAAAATCCAGTCTAACCTATAATTCGAATAAAGAGGTTATTCCGGAGGAGCCGCCATGCTGGAACTCACCAACCGTTTCACCTTCGAAGGCAGCCAGATCGCCTGGGGTATGCTGGGCGATGGTCCCCCCATGGTGCTGGTGCATGGCACCCCCTTCTCGTCGCAGGTCTGGCGCCGCATCGCTCCCTGGCTCGCCCGCAGGCGGCGGGTCTTCTTCTACGACCTGCTCGGCTACGGCCAATCCGACATGCCGGACAGGGATGTTTCACTCGGCATGCAGAACCGGCTTCTCGGTGCCATGCTGCGCGAATGGGGCCTCGAGAGGCCGCAGGTACTCGCCCATGATTTCGGCGGTGCCACCGCTCTGCGTATGCATTTCCTCGACGATGTCGCCTTTTCCGGCCTGACGTTGATCGATCCCGTCGCGATCGCACCGCAGGGGTCTGCCTTCGTCCGGCATGTCGGTCACCATGAAGCCGCCTTTGCTGGACTGCCGGCCTATGCCCACCATGCCCTCGTCTCGGCCTATATCGGCAATGCCGTCGCGCAGCCTCTGAGCGAAGAGGCGCTGTCGATCTATCGAGGTCCTTGGCTAGGCGACATCGGCCAGCGCGCCTTCTATCGCCAGATCGCGCAGATGAACCAACGCTATATCGAGGAGGTCGAGGCTCGCTATCGACGTCCCGACTTTCCGACCCGCATCGTCTGGGGAGCGGACGACGCCTGGATTCCCATCGCCCAGGGGCGCAAGCTCGCCGACCGCCTCACCGATGGTGCCCTCATCTCCGTGCCTCGCGCCGGCCATCTCGTCCAGGAGGATGCACCGGAGGCCATCGTCGCTGCCGTCCTCGACGATCCCGCCTGAGAAAAGTTGGTACTCCCCTGCGTCACGCAGAGACTCGACAAGAGCGGAGTCTGTCGCCCAGTCGCGGAGCGCCTGACGGCAGGCCCCTTGCGGAACACCCGCATCGCTCCCTCCCCTCCGGCACTTTTCCGAAACGCAGGCCCAGCACTGCAATTGCGATTTTCGTTTGAGCGGGCTTGGGAGTGTCAGCTTCCGGCTGACACCTTGGAAACGAAACACCGGACAACAGGATGTCAGCCTCGCCCCGCCATCTGACGAAGCTGAGAAGCTGACTCTTCATATATCGAGCGCATCTTCAGCAAACACAACGGCGGTGGTGGATCTCAGCGACGGCCCGGCGGCGCTGTCAGCGCTCGGCCGCATCCTGAGCCCCTTGGCGATCGATCGGTCAGCGAATTCTCAGGGAGGCTGATCTGCGTTCCAGGCGAGGCCTCGGGCACTCCCATGCCATCCTGCGGTCCGAGATTGGCATCGCAGTCAGAAGTCTACCCCAAGGTGGACCTTTCCCGGCATTCCGCACAGGACACCCATGCCCTCCCCTTTCCAGGAAGGATTCCGAGCGCGCTTGATCGCCCGCAATCGATCGGCATTTGCGCGAATGGCAAATCGCCACTCCTGAAATCGGCAGCCCTTCGCGGTCACAAGCACAGCGCGCTGCCCTCGTCTTGAGATATTTGCTTCGGAGAGGATAGAATCTTCGGGAATCAGACTTCGATTCCCGTCAATAGGCAGCGCTGCAAATCTTTTATTTTTCTTGCCGGCCTCAGGCGGCGTTTTGACAGCCGTGCAAACCGCAAAAAACCAGCGATAATACAAAAAGATAGAATCGAAACAGGCTGTGCCGGAAGTGATTCGAGACACTATTTCGGCGTTAACCTTTCATTAACCTAAAATTCATTGCCGCTTCGCGAGAATCGGGCATAATTCCCGCTTGAAATGTTGTTTCATGCGAAAAAGCGTTATTCCGAGAATCGTAGTCGATGAACATGTCGATCTCAAACCAGGATCTGGAGGCATTCAGCTTTCACGAGACCATCCTCCAGCAGGGGGAGTTGATCTCGGACAAGCTAAATATGCTCCGGGTGGAGCACTATCCGCCGAATGCGATGAAGAGCCTGCGCTCGTTCTCGCTGGCGGAGGTTGCCTATTTCCTTGGCGTCACCCAATCCAACGTCAAGAAACTGCATCTGGAAGGCAAGGGTCCGATTCCGACCACTTCCAGCTCGGGGCGACGCAGCTACACGGCTGAGCAGATGCTGGAGCTGCGGCAATATCTCGACCGGCATGGCCGGGCGGACTTCAAGAAATATGTCCCGCATCGCCGCGCCGGCGAAAAGCTACAGATCCTTTCCGTGGTGAACTTCAAGGGCGGCAGCGGCAAGACCACCACAGCCGCCCATCTCGCCCAGCACCTTGCCCTCACCGGGCACCGGGTACTGGCCATCGATCTCGACCCGCAGGCCTCGCTTTCGGCATTGCACGGCATCCAGCCCGAACTCGACAAGAATCTCTCGCTCTATGAGGCCCTGCGCTACGACGACCAGAGGAAGCCGATCACCCAGGTGATCCGGCCGACCAATTTCCCGGGCCTCGACATCGTGCCGGCCAATCTGGAGCTGCAGGAATACGAGTACGACACGCCGCTCGCCGCCTCCAACCGCGCCTCGCCGGATGGACGGCTGTTCTTCACGCGCATCACCAACGCGTTGAAGGAAGTCGAGGATCGTTATGACGTCGTGGTGATCGATTGCCCGCCCCAGCTCGGCTATCTCACCCTGACGGCGCTGACGGCATCGACCTCGGTGCTGATCACGATCCACCCTCAGATGCTCGACGTCATGTCGATGAGCCAGTTCCTGCTGATGCTGGGCGGCGTCCTGCGCTCGATCAGCAAGGCGGGAGCGGAAGTGCGCCTGCAGTGGTTCCGATATCTGGTCACCCGTTTCGAACCCATAGACGGTCCTCAGACCCAGATGGTCGGCTTCATGCAGGCGTTGTTCCCCCATCAGATGCTGAAAAGCCCGATGCTGAAATCCACCGCGATTTCGGATGCCGGCATCACCAACCAGACCCTCTACGAAGTCGACCGCTCCCAATTCATCCGATCGACCTATGACCGCGCGATCGAGGCTCTCAATGCCGTGAATGAGGAGATCACCGCTCTGGTCCACAAGGCATGGGGGCGGCGATGAAAGCGTTTTTTGACAGCCGTGCAGACCGGCAAAAAAATACATTCTTTCAATATGTTGGACGAGAGCAGGGGAGGGCGCTTTGGCACGCAAGAATCTTCTAGCGAGCATCACCGGCCCGGCTGCGGATCGGACGATGCATGAAACGCGCTCCGACTATGCTTCGCGCGGGGCATCGCGCTCCATGATGCTGTCGATCGAAGAACTGGCCGAGAGTGCCAAACGTCTCACCGATGGCGAGACCATTGTCGCGCTTGATCCGGACCTTCTCGACGCTTCCTTCGTCTCCGATCGTATCGAGGACGACGAGGAGGAATTTGCCCTATTCCGCCAGGGGATCGAGAAGGATGGCCAGCTTCAGCCCATTCTTGTTCGCCCTCATCCGGACAGTGACGGGCGCTATATGATCGTCTTTGGCCATCGACGGGCGCGCGCAGCACGGGAGCTCGGCATACGGGTGCGTGCCGTGGTCAAGAATGTCGAGGAAATCGCCCATATCATCGCGCAGGGCCAGGAAAACACCCGCAGGGCCGACCTGTCCTTCATCGAGAAATCGCTGTTTGCCGCCAAACTGCTCGCGATGGGCCAAAGCAAGGATACGATCAAATCGGCCCTCACCGTCGACGATACGCTGTTGTCGCGCATGCTGTCGGTGGCTGAGATCGTACCCGCCTCGATCATCGAGACGATCGGTGCCGCCAAGATGATCGGCCGTGACCGCTGGGAAGAACTCAAGAAGCTCCTGCTACGGCCCGGCGCAGCCAGCCAGGCGGAGGAACTTCTCGCCGAGGAAGACTTCCGCCATCTCGATACGCCTGCCCGCTTCAACCAGTTGCTCACCCATCTCCAGCGCGCACGCAGACCGGTCCGCGCAGCACCCGCACCACAATCGGCCGGCAACTGGGCTGCGCAGGACAAGCGCGTGGCGGCCAGTTACCGAAACACCGGCAAGTCCTTCAGCCTCTCGCTCAAATCGAAGGATGCGGGCGAGTTCGGCAATTACCTCTCGTCCAACCTGGAGGCACTTTACGAGGCCTTCAGGGAGGCAAAACAACGCAACCAAACAGGAGATTAACCCCGCAAAAGAAAAAAGCCCCCGAGCGTCGCCGCGCGGAAGCCTTTTCTGTCGTAAGCAAACAGAGAATCTCATTTCCGCGAATCACTGTCAAGCGTTTCAGGCGTCGTACTTCGACGAGCGGATTTCTTTTGCCTGGATAAGGTGAAAGAGAGTGCAGATTCATCATGCAACGTCGCCCTTTGGGCGGCGAACGCTGACACTTGCCCAAATTGCAAGTCAAGCGATCGCCAAGACGCGTCCAACCACGCGCGCACGACCAAAGTGGGAGATCTACCAGGCCCTATGCACGGCACGAGCTCGTCTCGACATTTCCGAGCGCTCTCTTGCCGTCCTCAATGCCCTGCTGACTTTCCACCCCGAGACCACTCTTTCGGGTGAAGCCATCATCGTGTTTCCATCCAACGAGCAGCTCAGCCGCCGCGCCCACGGCATGCCCGCCTCGACACTGCGACGCCATCTTGCCGTCCTCGTCGAAGCCGGCCTGATCATCCGGCGCGACAGCCCCAACGGCAAGCGCTATGCCCGTCGCAATCGCGGCGGCAGCATCGAGCTCGCCTATGGCTTCGACCTCGCCCCCCTGCTTGCCCGTGCCGACGAGTTCATGCAGCTCGCCACCGAGGTCGAGGACGCCGCCCGATCGCTCAAGCTCGCCCGTGAGCGCATCACCATCTGCCGGCGCGACATCTCCAAAATGATCGCCGCCGCACAACAGGAACTGATGCACGAGTCCCCTGAGAAAGCAGAGGGCCAAATCTGGCTCGACCTGCACACCCTCTATCGCGACCTTGTCGAAAGCCTGCCACGACGCGCCACCCTCGAACAGCTCGAGACCTTGGCGAACCAGCTTTCAGCACTGGCCGACGACATTCTCAACCGCTTGGAACTACAGATCAAAACTGCAAAAGTGAGCACCATTGAGTCCAGCAATGGGCGCCACATACAGAAATCAGATCCAGAATCCCTTATTGATTCTGAACCAGCGACATCCGCCGCTCAGGCGCCGAAACCGGCACCGGCAAGCCATGCCGCTACGCTCGACGGCAGCTACACGCTCGGCATGGTCTTGCGCGCCTGCCCCGACATTGTCGATTACACCCGCAACGGTATCGGCAATTGGCGTGATTTCCTCGGAGCCACCAACCTGGCCCGCTCCATCCTGCGGATCAGCCCAAGCGCCTGGGAGGAGGCGCAAACCGTGATGGGCGAAGCACAGGCTGCCGTCGTCATCGCCTGCATCGTGCAGCGAGCTGCCAATATCAATTCGGCTGGCGGTTACCTGCGCAGCCTCACCCGCAAGGCCGAGGCAGGGCAATTGTCGCTTGGCCCCATTCTGATGGCACAAATCCATGCCCGCGAACCACAGCCCTCACGAACCTGACGATCATCATGGCCAGGATGAAACGAATGATGACCTTTGCAAAAAAAACGGCCGGAAAACCGGCCGCTGCTTGGATAGGCATCCAAGAAGTTTCTCTTGGGAGGAAACCCCGGGAACCCATCAACCCACCGGGGAAGAATGGGGACGTGCTCCCGACAACGGGGATATGGAGAGAGGCAGGCTCCGCTTCAAGGTCGGACAGCGTTAAATATCGGCAAGGTCGGAATTGGAAGCCCATCTTCCGACGACGAAGGTCAAAAGAAGACCTTCTCGATGTGGCGGAAGCTAAATATGTGTTAGGTTCCGTTATTTGATTTTTCATTAGGGTTATCAGGCCTTTGAAAATAGCTGGTTTGGAGCTTGGAAAGCTACCCTGGGGCGAAATTGCGGTCCCTCTCGCCATCGCGGAGGATGGACTTGCGCGGCTCGACGAGAGGCTACGCACCAGCCCGATCCGGCAGGGCTGGATCGCGCGCACCCACTTCTACGATGCCGCCGGCAGCTTGTGGCTCGACGGCGAATTGGTACATCTCGAAGACCTTGTGCTGCACGACGCGGCCATGGACGCACGCACACCGACCCATGAGCTTACCCGGGCCCATACCGTCCTGCGGGCCCGGCGACGCATTGCGTCTGCTCCAGCCGACTGGGCTCTCTCGCAGGAAGGACTGGCGAGCCTGCTCGGCAGGGAAGCCCCCCCGCAAGGTGGATCACCTCCCGCGTCCCGGGAAGCAGATGATCCCGAGCGCCAAGGAAAGGACAGGGCGATCGCCCAACCCGGTGAAACGGAGGAGGACCAGGCCTGGGCCGCCGAACTCGCAGCCATCGATGCCATAGTCTCGCGCTCATCAGCCGTGCTCGCCGGCGAAACCGCCTCGGCGCCCAATCGCAAGCCGGACATCTATGATGCCGACTGGGACGAAGAGGCGCGCCTTGAGGAATGGCGCGAAGACATCAGGCACCTGGACGGTCTGCCACCGGTGCTGGCCGCAGCAACTGCGGTCCTCGCTTGGGAAACCATCGAGCCCCTGCAATATGCCGCCTGGCTCGGGCGCGCGCTGGGAGCCGCTGTCCTGCGGGCGCGCGACAAGGCGCGCTTTCATCTGCCTTGCCTGTGCGTGGGCTTGCGTGCCTTGCCTCGTGAAACGCGATTTGCCCATGGTCCCGGGCCGCGGCTCCTGGCCTTCATCCAGGCCATCGCGGTGGCGGCAGAACAGGGATTGAAGGATCACGACCGCTGGATGTTGGCTCGACATCAGCTCGAACGACACCTCGCCGGCCGTCGCTCCACCTCGAAACTACCGGCCTTGATCGAGCTGCTGCTGACGACGCCTCTCGCCTCGGCACAGCTCATCGCCAAGCGGCTCGATATCACGCCGCGGGCGGCGCAGGACCTCATTGCGGAACTGGGCGTGAGGGAGATCACCGGGCGAGGCCGCTATCGGGCCTGGGCGATCATATAAGCGGACATGGCAAGGCTGTCTGCGGTTCCCTATAGCGTTTGCTCTAGGCCGGCTGAGGCCGGTGAGCGCCCAGTTCGTGCAGACGCTTGGCAGCTCCTTCGGAAAGGGCACGAGAGCGGCGCGTGCTGTTGTCGACGAGTACCACGACGCTCTGTCCCTGCGCGACACACGCCCCGTTCTGGAATACGGCCTGATCGAGCGTAATCGAACTGCGGCCGAAGGCGCTGACCCTTGTGCCGATCTCCACCGTCCCGGGCCAAAGCACCTCGGCACGAAAATCGATGACCACGCGTGCAAGCACGAAAGAGCTGCCGGCATCCGCGATGGGGGCGGCGAGATCATGGAGGAGTTCAACCCGGCCCGTCTCCAGGAAGGTTGCAAAGACCGCATTGTTCACATGGCCCTGCCGGTCCGTATCGCCATAGCGCAGCTTGTCGGTGGTCAGGAACTCGTAGTCTGCCGGCACGGGCAACTCAGGCATCGGGCAACTCCGAAACGACCTTGTGGTGGGGAGCCTGACGCGCAAGACCATCGAAGAGATCGAGCAGGCGCTCGCGCCAGGCATGGATGGTGTCGTCAGCCGCCAGGAGGGTGACATCACTGGTGCAGCGGGCCCACATGAACATGCCGAAGACGCAGTAATCGGCATAACTGGGCTGCAAGCCTCCGAGGAAGGCCTGTCCACCAAGCAAGTGGCGCAGGGGTGTGAGCGTGTGGCGCAGCCTGTCGAGATGGAGCTGCTGGTCCTCGACGACCTGTTCCAATGTCTTGCCGTAGCGCTGTTCGCGGCTCGCGCGAAAATAGTCCCGGTCCTTCTCGTCGAGGATAGTGTAGATATCCAGCAGGATCAGGCGGGCGATGGCCGGCAGCAGGGCCGTATCGGCCCAGCTGTTGACGAAACGCGTCACGGCTGCCGCTTGCGGCGCGCCGAAGAGGGGAGGGCGGTCGGCAAAGCGCTCGTCGAGGTGAAGCGCGATGCGCCAGGAATCGGAGACGACATTGGCGCCATCGATGAGAACCGGCACCAGCCCCTGGCCCGAGAAGGCGATGGCTTCCTTGTCGGTGAAACGCCACGGCCTGCGATCGGCCTGAAGCCCCTTATGGGCCAGGGCCATCCGGATCTTCCAGCAATGCGGGCTGAAGCGAAGCTGCGGGTCGGACCCGGCGAGTTCGTAGAGGATGAGTCTTGGCTCGTTCATGCCGCCTCCCATGCACAAGATGGCGTCCGGCCGCATGGTGTCGGGCCGGACAGGCATCCGGGTGCGAGAATCAGGATCGATTACACCTCATCGGCTATAACACGAGAGGGACCTGACTCGGTTCCGCGCATGCCTGGAATATGATCGGCCGAGATGACCTCCCGGCAATGAGCCTCGAAGGCGTCGACGATGCGCGGGCGCCGCATGTCCTTCAGGCAGGCCAGCCCCATCACCATCGGGGCGGTATTGCCCTCGAGCTCGACATAGGCGAGAGGGCGGCCGTTTTCCGCCATCATGTTCACCGGCCTCACCGTCAGCATGGAAAAGCCGAGGCCCGCACCGACATAGGACCGCAGGGTCGAGGGGCTGGCCGTTTCGGCGACGATCCTCGGGGTGATGCTGCGCTGCTCGAACATGGAGAGGAAATATTGGCGGCTGAGCGGCAGGTCGAGCAGGATGAAGGGCTCGTCGGCCAGTTCCTCCAGGCGTACGCTTGATCTGGTGGCGAAACGGTGGTCGGCCGCCAGCAGCACATAGGAGGGCATCTCCACCAGGGACTGGAAGCTCATGTCCGGCGTCAGGTTGAGCTGGTAGGTGAGGGCGATGTCGATCCGGGCAGAGCGTAGGCCTTCCAGCAACTCGGCCTCGCTGCCCTCGGTCACCACCATCTGGGCATCGGGATATTTGGCGATGAAACCGCGCCAGAGCTCCGGCATGATCAGGGAGGAGAAAGTGCGGAAGGAGCCGACATTGATCGGGCCCGACACGATGGAGCCGGCGGCATTGGCGACGTCGTAGAGTTCATAGGCGGCGCGCAGCGATTCCTTGGCGGCCCTGAGCAGGCGCTTGCCCGGTGTGGTCAAGGACAGGCCCTGGGCGTGCTGGCGTACGAAGATCTGCACGCCGAGCTCGGTCTCCAGATGCGAGATCGCCGCCGAGACCGAGGGCTGGGAGATGTTGACCAGCTCGGCCGCCCGGGTGACGCTGCCGGTCTCGCCGGCGGCGACGAAATAGCTCAATTGTCGCAAGGTAAAACGCATGGGTTGCTCCTCACGCGGCCTGCGGCGGCATCGGCGCCTCGCGTTGCAGGCCCTGAATCATTCGATCAACTGCCAGACAAAATCCTCGCTTCGGCACGGTCCGTCAAAGCGGCAACTGGCCGCTCGGGCACGCGATCACAGGCCGACGGCAAGGCGATCGACCAGTGCGGCAAGCATGGCATCGCAACGGCCGAGCTGATCGGCGCCGACATATTCGTCGGGCTTGTGGCCCTGCGCCATGAAACCGGGGCCGCAGACCGCCGTCGCCAGGCCGAGCCTATCCTGGAACAAGCCTCCCTCCGTACCGAAGGCGACCTTGAAGGTCGGCTCCCGGCTTTCATTGATCAGGCGCAGCAGCGTCACCACCGGGGAATCGACGGGTGTCTCCAGGCCCGGATAGGCATTGACCTCGTCGATGGCGATGGCGGCTTCCGGAAAGGCCGGACGCAGCGGCGCGACGATCGCCTCGGCATCGTCCTTCAGATCGGCAATGATGGTCTGGGGATCATCGCCGACGACGTTGCGGATCTCGAACTCGATCTCGCAGCATTCCGGCACGATGTTGAGGGCCTGGCCGCCGCTCATGCGCCCGGCGTGAAGGGTGGTGTACGGGATCTCATAGTGCTCGTCGCGCCTGCCGGTCTCGGCGAGGAGACGCTGGCGCTCGCGCAGCCTGCCGAGGAAGTCTGCCCCCAGATGCAGGGCGTTGAGCGCGAGCGGCGCCAGGGCCGAATGGCCGGCGCGGCCGGTGCAGCAGGCCCGCAGCGCTACCTTGCCCTTGTGCCCGGTGGCAATGCGCATGCCGGTCGGTTCTCCCACGATACACAGAGCAGGGCGGATCGGATGGCTCGACAGCCGGTCGATCAGGCTACGCACGCCGACGCAGCCGATTTCCTCGTCGTAGGAAAAGGCAAGATGAAGAGGCGTCTTCAGTTCGCACCTAGCTACCCGCAAAGCCGTGGCAAGGGCCGATGCCACGAAACCCTTCATGTCAGTGGTGCCGCGGCCATAATAACGGCCGTCCCGTTCGCAAAGGGCGAACGGATCCGTGCTCCAGACCTGGCCCTCGACCGGAACGACATCGGTATGGCCGGAGAGCACGACCCCGCCATTGGTGGCGGGACCGATGGTCGCGAACAGATTGGCCCTGGTGCCGTCCGGGCTCTCGACGAGATCCCAGCCGATGCCGGCGCCATCGAGCAGGCTGGTGACATAGCCGATCAGCTCGCGGTTCGATTGCCGGCTGATGGTCGCAAAACCGATCAGGCGCTCGAGAATGTCCAGGGTCGTCGGTTCGGTTGCCATGCTGTCATCGCCACATGAAGGGGCCCGGTCCTGCGGACCGAGCCCGCTGAAGCAAAGCGCGTTTTGGCTCGAACGCCCATTTGCTCCAGCTTCGTGTTTCAACGCGTCTTTGCGATTCATGGTGAGACCGTAAAATCGCAAAACGCTTTGTTGTCATAGCCGGTCAGAGATCGCCCGGTACGCCATAGCTCGGCGCCTGGCTCGGGTCGAGGGCCCGCGAGACATAGGCTTCCATCTCACCCTTCCAGCGCTGCCAGAGCTGGTCGAGGTCATCGATCGGATCGCCCTCGCTCCAGTCGACCCTGAGATCGGCGACGGGCCAGGCGACATCCCGCACCAGCAGCATGCCGATGGAATGGACGGGGCCTTCCTCGCCCCCCGCCTTCACCGCGGCCCGCATCGCGCCGACCAGGCGATCGCCGAGCGATTGTGCCGCCGCTGCCTCGAAGGCCGCGACCATGGCGACAGGCACTTCCGGCGACGACAGGAGATTGCCGGCCGCGACCACGCCGGCGCCCTCGACCACCCGATGGGTGCCGAGCGTCCGGCTGCCCGAGAAGCTGGCGGTGCGGCCCTCGCTGTCGACCAGAGCGAGCTGACGGAAATCGAGATGCGGCGCCTCGGCCTTGAGGCGTTCGAGGGCTTCCGATGCCGACAGTCCCCCGGCCATCAGATCGAGGCCCTTCGGCCCGAGCCGGGGATCGGTGATGTTCTGCGTGGCGACGACGCCGACACCGGCGCGCGCATGGGCGCAGCGGGCGGCGACGCAGGGCGAGGACGAGGATACGGCGATGCCGAACATGCCGGTCCGGGCGCAGCGCGCCGAGATCGAGAAGGTCATCGGGCTCTCCCTCAGGCCGCGTCGGGGATGACGGCCGTCACCTCGATCTCGACCACCCATTCGGGCCGGGCCAAGGCAGGCACCACCAGGCCGGTGGAGCAGGGATGGACGCCCTTGAACCACTCGCCCATCTCCAGATAGACCGCCTCGCGATAGCGGATATCGGTCAGATAGACCACAATGCGGCAGATATGGGCCATTTCACTGCCGGCTTCCTCCAGCAGCATCTTGATGTTCTCCAGGGATTTGCGGGCCTGGGCCCGGGGATCGCCGACATGCAGGCTCTCTCGGGTATCGAGGTCCTGGGAGACCTGGCCGCGCAGGAACACCATGGTGCCGCGGGCGACCACGCCCTGGCTGAGATCGGTGTTGAGCTTCTGCTCGGGATAGGTGTCCTTGGTGTTGAAGGGGCGAAGACGCTTGTGGATCATGATCGGGTACTCCGGGTGGTGGCTTGAAGCGTTTCCAGGAAAGGTTGGTCGGTCGTTGCTCAGTCCTCCACCGCCGAGGTCACGCTGCCCCTCACCCTTACCCTCTCCCCGTAAGAACGGGGCGAGGGGGCACCGGCGTCGCGAATGATCCTCGGACCTGTCGCCTCGCCCGACGGTTGGGCGAGACGAAGCGTTTTCGGCCTGAAACGCTGCGGTCGTGGTCCCCTCGCCCCATTCTTACGGGGAGAGGTCCGCACTTGCTTTGCAAGTGCGAGGGGTGAGGGGCAGCGCCCCCCGGAGCAGATCGAGCCGTCGACTTTCCGACTGAGAAATCGCGTTAGAACAAAGAGCTAGAAAGATTGCCTTCGCCTAGCGCTGGGCGGTGAGGATGCGGTCCGACAGGCCGGCGGATTTCTTGGTGAAGCGCAGGGCGTCGTTCCAGTCGAAATTGCGGTAGACGGCACCGAGATGGGCGAAGGGTGGTGACTGGGCAAAGAGCTGGAAGGTGAGCCGGTGGCCGGCATAGTCGGAGTTGAGTAGATCGCGGGCGAAGGCGAGCAGCTTGCGCCGGTCGTTGCTGTCCCAGTTCTCGTTGAGCGTGTAGTACTTCTTCAGCCAGACTCCGGCTTCCTCGTCGGCGAAACTGGCAGCGTCGGGGGTGACGCAGATCTGGCCGCCGCAGAGCTCGCGGGCAATGTGCATCATGTGGTGGAGCTGCGAGCAGGCATGCACGCGCCCGGTCATCAAGAGGGACTGGTTCGGCATCAGCAGGCCGCCCGGGCTCTTTTCGGCATTGGTGATCGCGGCGGTCAGATGCGCGTTGATGCCCTCGCGGTAGCAGGCGAGCGTCGCCAGCTTTTCCTGGACTGCCTGCTGGTTTTCCAGGCCGGTCTGGCGCACGTTCCACAGGGCCGCGCCGATCAGCATGTCGGCGAGCTTGAGGTTGCGCTGCACGAAGGCGAAGGCCGAATAGCGGTGCAGCGTGGCGCGGATGAAAGCGGCGGCCTTGGTGTGCTGGTAGAACAGCACGTTCTCCCAGGGGATCAGCACATCGTCGTAGATGACGAGGCAGTCGACCTCGTCGAAGCGGTTGGCGAGCGGATAGTCCTCGGCCGGGGCGCGGCCGGCAAAGCCGGTGCGGGCGATGAAGCGCAGATTCGGCGAGGAGAAGTCGCACACGAAGCCGACGGCATAGTCGGACAGTTCCGAATTGCCCCAATTGGCGATGGTCGGCTTGGTGAAGGCCTGGTTGGCATAGGCTGCGGCGGTCTCGTATTTGGCCCCGCGCACCACGATGCCGGCATCGGTCTCCTTGACGACATGCAGGAGCATGTCCGGATCCTGGTCCTGCGGCCGCTTGGAACGGTCGCCCTTGGGATCGGTGTTGGCCGAGACGTGGAAGGGGTCCCGGTCGACGACACGCTGGATGTGGTTGCGGATGTTGACCGAGAAGCGCGGGTCGACCTCGTTCAGGATGTCCTGGCCGTCATAGAGCGACCACATCTCGCCGGCCGTCTCGTCGCCGACGCGGGTGACGACGCCGCCGACATCCTCCAGGATGGTGTCGGTGGCCAGGCGCTTGGCGTGCCAGTCGTCCTGGCTGTGGGGCAGCTTGAGGCCGACGGAATAGCGCTCGCCATTTTCCTCATAGCTGAGGATGTCGCGGGTGGCGTCCTCATGCGCGAGGTCGTAGATGCGCGCGCGGATGTCGACCAGCGGCTTGAATTGGGGGTGGACGGTGACGTCCTTGACGCGCTCGCCATTGATCCAGATGCGCCGGCCGTCCCGGATCGAATCCCTGTATTGCTGCCCTGTTCTGAGCATCGTCTTTCCTTCGAAGTTTTCAGCGACATGAAGGCATGTCGCGAGGTGTGCGGCGGGTGAGGCCCGCTTTGCTTGTGTGCCCGGTTGAAGGCGCCAAGCGTTTGATGATGTCAGGGGCGCGTAGCCCCTCACCTCCATCCTCTCCCCGTAAACGGGGCGAGGGGGCGCAATCGTCGCGCCATGTCCTGTAGTCCGGTGTCTCGCTCAACCGGTTGGGCGAGACGGTCCGATTTCGGGTTCGAGCACTACGCCGATGTCCCCTCGCCCCGTTTACGGGGAGAGGGTAAGGGTGAGGGGCAGCGCACCCATCAAACAAAGGTTGTGGAACCTTCAGTTCGTCTTGGTGGTCCAGGCGCCGTCCTTGACGACCTTGATCTCGATCTCGACCGGGATCTGGGTCTGGCCGTGATCGTCGAACGAGGTGGTGCCGAGCACGCCGTCATGCTTGATCGAGCGGATGGCCTGGGCGAGCTTGGCCTTGTCCTCGATGCCGTTGTCGGCGATCACCTTCAGGAGGATCTGCGTCGCCTCATAGGCATATTTGGTATAGGGGCTGGGCGCCTCGGCATAGTTCTGGGCCTTGTAGTCGGCCTCCATCTTGGTCAAAGCCGGGTTGGACTGGGAAGCCGGATAGCTGACCATGGTGCCTTCGGCGGCCTTGCCCGCGACCGAGATGAATTCCGGATCGTAGAAACCGGAAATGCCGATCATCGGCATGGTCAGGCCGAGCTCGGCCATCTGCTTGCGCAGGATGCCGGCCTCGGTGATGACGCCGCCGAAATAGATCGCGTCGGGCGCCTCGCCCTTGATGCGGGTCAGGATGGTGCGAAAATCGGTGGTGCCGACCGGGAGCAGGTCGGTCGAGGAGGTCTGGCCGCCGGCCTCGCCGAAGAACTTCTTGAAGAAGTCAGCGTTGGAGACGCCATAGTCGGAGGTGTCGGCGACGATGGCGACCTTCTTGGCACCCAGCGTTTTGAAGGCCCAGCCGGCCAGAGGCTGGTTTTCGGCCACCAGAGTCGGAGTAACGCGGGTGATCTCGGGCAGGTTCTGCTCGGTGATCTTCGGGCCGATGGCGCCCCAGACGATCATCGGCATCTCGAAGCGATGGAAGACCGGAATGGTGGCGAGCGCCACCGGGCTGTTCCAATGGCCCGTCGCCGCCACCACGGCTGAATCATTGGCCAGCTTCATGGCCGCCGAGACGCCGGTCTGCGGGTCGGACGCGTCATCGAGCGCCACGCCTTCGATCGTATAGGGATAATTGCCCTCATTGGCCTGCTTGATGGCGAGCAGGAAGCCGTTGCGGGCACCCAGGCCCTGGGGGGCGTTGCCGCCGCTGAGCGGGCCGAGGAAGCCGAGCTTGATGGTGTCCTTGGCCAAGGCCAGAGTCGGCAGCGAGGCCATGGCGGTCGCCAGCAGCACACTGCCGAGGAGGCGGCGCCGGCGTGCGTTGAAGATGGTCATGTCTATTCCCTTGCTCGATGGTGCGCCGGACCACGGCAGGATGGCTGGACTTGTCTTCTTGTTTGGGAGCCTGTGGCCGGTCGGCTTGTCCGAAGACGAGAGCAAGGGTGCGAAGTTTTTGCGAAAGCGAGAAGTCGCAATTTTTGAAGCACTGCCTCAGAAATGCCTAAGCAGCGCCGGCTTTCATCACTGCCCCGCCTATGCCTAGAAAAGAAGACCGGACACTCGGCAAACGAGGCGGGAGGGGAATTCTATGGATGCGCTGCTCGCGCAATATCTGCTCAACTGGCTTGTCCTGGCCAGCATCTATGCCTTGGTGGCCTTGGGGTTCAGCCTGCTGTTCGGCGTGCTCAACGTCATCCATTTCTCGCATGGCGACGTCTCGATCACGGCGCCCTTCGTCGCCCTGGCGATGATCCAGATCCTGACCGGCGGCATGCTCGGCTTCGATACCGTGCCGGCCGCCCTGATCGCCTGCCTGATCGCGATCGCTTTTGTCGGCCTGCTCGGCGTGCTGCTCGACTGGCTGGTGATCCGTCGCTTCCGCAATGCCCCGGCCATGATGGCCCTGGTCGCCACGGTGGCGCTCGGCACCGTGGTGCGCGAGCTGATCCGCAGCTTCTATCCGCAGGGCAGCAATCCCAAGCCCTTCCCAGCCCTGGTGACGGGCGAGGTCTCCCTGTTCGGCCTGACCATCCCGGCCTTCAGCCTCACGGTCATCGTGCTCTGCATCGCCATGGTGGCGGCCCTGTTTGCCCTGATGCGGCACACGCCGCTCGGCATGCGCATCCGGGCCGTCGCCGAAGACCGCAATACGGCGCGCCTGATGGCGATCAATCCGAGCCGGATGTTCGCCGCGACCTTCCTGCTGGCCTCGGCGGTGGGGGCGATCGGCGGCCTGTTCTATGCCAGCCATGCCGGCGTGGTGCGCTTCGATTTCGGCATCCAGCTCGGCCTGATCGGCTTTTCGGCCGCCGTGATCGGCGGCCTCGGCTCGATGCAGGGCGCCATACTCGGCAGCTTGCTGATCGCCGGCATCGAGATGCTGGCGCAGGCTTTGCTGGCGGATGGCGCCTCCTATCGCCTGGTCTGCATCTTCGTGCTGGTGATCTGCGTGCTGGTCTTCAAACCCTCGGGCCTGCTCGGCAAGCCTGTCTTCGAGAAGGTGTGAGCGATGGCCGCCACCACGCATAATCTGTCGCAGGCCCGTGCCGGCGCGTCGCTCGGTGCCCTGGCCATCGTCCTCGGCGTCGAGCTCGTCGGAGCCGTCCTGCTCGGAGCCCTGCTCCTGGCCGAACAGACCTTGATCATCGTCGCTTTGCTGGCCCTGCTCGGGGCCGGTTTCGCTGCCCTGCAGCTCAGGCCGCAGATCGAAGAACAGATCGTCGCCGCCTTCCGGCGGCACCGCGGCGTCGCCACCCTCCTCGGCATCGCCATCGTCCTGGCGTTTCCCTTCTTCATGCAGGGCAGCAGCTATGCGCTGCATCTGCTCATCGTGGCCCAGCTCTATTCGGTGCTGGCGCTCGCCCTCAATTTCCAGCTCGGCAGCGCGAACATTCCGAACTTCGCGACGGGCGCCTCCTATGGCATCGGCGCCTACACCTCGGCGCTGCTGGCGATCAATTTCGGCATTTCCTTCTGGCTGACCCTGCCGATCTCTGCGGTGGTGGCGACCCTGTTCGGCTTTGCGCTCGGCTTTCCCTCCATGCGCACCAAGGAGAGCTACCTTGCCCTGGTGACCATCGCCTTCGGCATCGTCATCCAGCAATTGCTCAACAACCTGTCCTGGACGGGCGGACCCAACGGCCTGGTCGGCATTCCCGCGCCGACCTTCTTCGGGCATTCCTTCATCAAGCCGCTCTACATCTTCGGCTACAAGCTGCCGAGCCAGGCCAATTTCTATTATCTCTCGGCGGCGCTGGTGGGGCTTGCCATCCTCTCGGCCGGGCGCCTGCATCACAGCCGGGTGGGCCTGGCCTGGAATGCCTTGAGGGCCGATCCGCTCGCGGCGCGCTGCCAGGGCATCAACGTGGTCTGGTACAAGATCCTGGCCTTCGGCGTCGATGCCTTCCTCGCCGCCTTCGCCGGCACCATCTACGCCTTCTATGTCAGCTACATCTCGCCGGACAATTTCACCTTCGTGGTGTCGGTCACCATCATGACCATGGTGATCGTGGGCGGCATGGACAACACGCTCGGCGTGATCATCGGTGCCTTCCTGCTGACACTGCTGCCGGAAAAGCTGAGGGTGTTCTCCGACTACCGCCTGCTCTTCGTCAGCGTCATCGTGATCGCCTTCCTGATCCTGCGGCCCCAGGGGCTCTTCCCGCAGCGCGCGCGCAATTATGGGGGCCAGCCATGAGGGAGCCGGTCATGAGCCAGGCGCTTCTGGAGACCCGCGGCCTGACCATCCGCTTCGGCGGGCTGACGGCGGTCGATGGTGTGGACCTCAGCCTCGGGCGCTCCGAGATCCTGTGCATCATCGGGCCGAACGGGGCGGGCAAGTCCACGCTGTTCAACGTCATCACCGGCATCTACCGGCCCTCCAAGGGCACGGTGGCGCTGGAGGGGCGGGACATTACCGGCAATCCTGCCCATCGCATCGCGGCCGCCGGCATCACCCGTACCTTCCAGTCGAGCCGGCTGTTCAACGACCTTACCTTGGTCGACAATGTGGTGATCGGCATGCATTGCCGGACCCACACCGGCGTGCTCACGGCGCTGCTGCGTCCGGGCAAGGCCCGCGCCGAGCTCGATGAGGCGGCGGAGCGCGCGGGCGAATTGATCCGCTCCATCTCGCCCGACCTCTATGAGCGGCGCCATACCCTGGCAGGCACGCTGCCCCAGGCCGACCGCCGGCGCCTGGAGATTGCCCGGGCGCTTGCCTCCGACCCGAAGGTGATCCTGCTCGACGAGCCGTCCTCAGGCATGGACGACCGCGACACCGATGCCCTGATGGCCAGCATCCGCTCCGTCATGGCCCGGTGTGCCGGGCTGTCCTTCCTGATCATCGAACACGACATGCGCCTGGTCAGGGCGCTGCCCGACAGGGTTGCCGTCATCGATTACGGCCGGAAGATCGCCGACGGCGATTTCCAGGAGGTGCGGCAGCTGCCGCGCGTCCAGCAGGCTTATCTCGGACACAAGGCCGGCCATGCTTGAACTCAAATCCGTCTCGACCAGCTATGGGCCGGTGCCTATGCTCCGCAACGTCTCGCTCGAAGTGAACAGGGGCGAACTCGTCTGCCTGCTCGGGCCGAACGGGGCCGGCAAGAGCACGACCTTCAATGCCATTTGCGGCCTGATCAGGCTCGATGCCGGTTCGATCGGCATTGCCGGCAAAGACGTGGCTGCGGTGGGAACCGAGCGCCTGTCGGCGCTCGGCGTCGGCTTCGTGCCCGAAGGGCGCCGGCTCTTTCCGACCCTGAACGTGCGCGAGAATCTCAAGCTTGCCTTCGATGCCTCCAGATGCCGGGTGCCGTTCGAGGACCGGCTGGAGGCGATGGCTGGCCTGTTTCCGCGCATTCGCGAGAGGCTGACGCAGGGGGCGGGGACGATGTCGGGCGGCGAGCAGGCCATGGTGGCGCTGGCCCGCGCCCTGATCGGCAACCCGCAGCTGGTGGTGATGGACGAGCCCTCGCTCGGCCTCTCCCCCAAGTTGATCGACGAATATTTCGACATCGTCGGGCGCATCCGCGACGAGGGCAAGACCGTGCTGCTGATCGAGCAGAATGCCGAGACGGCGCTGTCGATCGCCGATCGCGGCTATCTCCTGGTGCGCGGCCAGATCGCGGCGAGCGGCACCAGCAAGGACCTGCTCGCCAACGACACGGTGCACCACCTCTATCTTTAGGCGACCCTGCGGATGTCGGGCGTGCTGCGGCTTTTCCGAACCCGTGCCGCGGAAATCCATATTTTCCAGCGCCGACGAATTCCGGAAGGATCGTCGGCCTGAACGGCCGGGGTGACACCGGCTTCAAGACGAGTGGGAGAGAACGGATGGGCGTGGGGATCGATCCGAAGGTGCGCGAGAAATTTCTCGGCGGCATGAGCCAGGCCGCCTGCACCGTGAATGTGGTCTCCACCGACGGCCCGGCCGGCCGGGCAGGGGTGACCGTCTCGGCCATGGCCTCGGTCTCGGCGGATACGGAGCTGCCGACCATGCTGGTCTGCGTCCATCATCTCAGCCCGGCGGCGGCCAAGATCGTCGAGAACGGTGTCTTGTGCGTCAACGTTCTGCGGGACGACCAGTCCTACATCTCCGATGTCTTCGCCGGGCGTTTCCGCGACGAGATCGGCGACAAGTTCGAATGCACCGAATGGGTGACGG
This sequence comes from Labrys sp. (in: a-proteobacteria), assembly GCF_047605565.1. Classification (NCBI taxonomy): domain Bacteria; kingdom Pseudomonadati; phylum Pseudomonadota; class Alphaproteobacteria; order Hyphomicrobiales; family Xanthobacteraceae; genus Labrys; species Labrys sp. (in: a-proteobacteria). The sequence goes on along the minus strand of NZ_JASGFM010000012.1, from coordinate 32,834 downwards.
CCTCGACCGGCGCACCGCGCATCGCCGATCCCCTGGTGGCGTTCGACTGCAAGCTGCTGTCGAGCGAGAAGGTGGGCACGCATCACATCTTCCTGTGCGAGGTGCGCGACATCCATCTCTCCCGCCACGGTTCGCCGCTGATCTATGCCAATCGGTCGTATGGCTCGTCGAACCGGATCGAGGGGGCGAGTTCGCTGCGCGCGGCGCTGGCGGGCGAGACCGCCAGGCTGGTGATCGGCTGCTTCCACACCTTCGGGCCCTATCTCATGCCCTCGCTTATCCGCGAGATGGGCGGCATCGGCGTCAAGCTGATCGAGGGCGATCATCGCCGCCTGCGCGAGAGCCTGCTGGCGGGCGAGAGCGAACTGGCGCTGCTCTATGATTTCGACCTCGGCGAGGAATTCGAGAAACTGTCCCTGGGCGAGTTGACGCCCTATGTGCTGCTCGCCGCCGACCATCCGCTCTGCCACCAGAGCGAGGTGGCGCCCGAGGACCTCGCCGCCGAGCCGATGATCCTGCTCGACGCCCCGCCCAGCCGCGACTATTTCACCGGCATTCTCGAAGACGCCGGCATCAAGCCCTTGATCGCCTATCGCTCGATCTCCTTCGAGATGGTGCGCGGCATGGTGGCCCATGGCCTGGGCTATTCGATCCTGGCGACCAAGCCGGCTTCGGACATGAGCTATGACGGGCTCAACCTGGTGACCCGCCCCCTGACCGGCAGGCACCGCGAAAACCGCATCGTGCTCGCCCATCGCGCCGAACGCGAACTCTCGCCCGCGGCCCGGCATTTCGCCGATCTATGTGCCAGGCGTTTTGCAAAGCAGTGAGCTCGTCTCGTAGTGGCTGAATTTTACTAGCGAAGTTGCATAGCCCCTCACCTTACCTCTCCCCGTAAGAACGGGGCGAGGGGACTTCGACCGAGCGCTTCGTGTCGAAGAGATACCGTCTCGCCCAACGGTTGGGCGAGACGAGAGATCTGGGGATGGGTTGCGGCGTCTGCGCCTCCTCGCCCCGTTCTTACGGGGAGAGGTAAGGTGAGGGGCAGCAGCATTCGTGCAAGAAATGGCCGAATGCCCCAAGCGCCCCCCTCTTACGGCGTGATCAGGATGGCGCCGACGGTCTGGCGGGCCTCGGCGGCCTCGTGCGCCTTGGCGATCTCGTCGAGCGAGAAGCGCTGCCCGATGTCGACGCTCACATGCCCCTTGGCGACCGCGTCGAAGAAATCGGCGGCGTTGGCGCGGAAGCTGACGCTATCGGCATTGTGGGCGAAGATCGATGGGCGGGTGATGAACAGGCCGCCCTTCTTGTTGAGAAGGTCGAGGTCGATAGCCGGCGCCGGGCCGGATGCCGCGCCATAGGACACGACCAGCCCGAAGGGCGCGGCGCAGTCGAGCGACTTGATCAGCGTATCCTTGCCGACGGCATCATAGACCACGCGGGCCTTGCGGCCGCCGGTCGCGGCCAGGAAGGCTTCGGGCCAGGCGGGATCGTTGAGATCGATCACGGCCTTGCATCCGGCGGCGAGGGCGGCCTCGCGCTTCTGCGGCGAGCCCGTGGTGCCGATGACGGTCGCCCCCAATGCCGTTGCCCAGCGGCTGAGGATCTGGCCGACACCCCCGGCGGCGGAATGGACCAGCAGCAGATCGCCCGGCTGGACCGCATGGGTCTTGCGCAGCAGATATTGCGCCGTCATGCCCTTGAAGAACAAGGTTGCGGCCGCCTCGTCGCTGACGGAGGCGGGCAGGACGGCAAGCTTGTCGGCGGGGACATTGCGCCTGTCGGCATAGGCGCCCAGGCCCGCATTGATGTAGGCTACCCTGTCGCCGACCTTCAGTTCATCGACGCCTGCACCGACCGCTTCGACCACGCCGGCGGCCTCGAAGCCGAGCCCGCTCGGCAATTGCAGCGGGTAGATGCCCTTGCGCTGGTAAATGTCGATGAAATTGAAGCCGATCGCCGTGTGCCTGACATGGACGTCGCCGGCGCCGGGCGCGGGCAGGTCCCGCGTCTCGAGCTTCATCACGGTGGGGGCGCCGTATTCACTGACGACGACTCTGCGTTGGACGGACATGAAGCGTTTCTCCCGGGTGAACCGTATTTCGGTGTCACCCTCGTTATGATCTCTCTACATTTCGTGATAAATGGGGAGGTCGTTGCAACACTTGAAACAATTCATTTCAAATTAATGGACAGATTCACCAGCATGGGCGTGTTCGCCAAGGCCGTGGAAGCGGGGTCCTTCTCGGCCGCCGGCAATGCGCTCTCGATGTCCTCGCAGATGGTGGGCAAGCATGTGCGCCTGCTAGAGGATCACCTCGGCGTCAAGCTGATCAACCGCACCACGCGGCGCCAGAGCGTCACAGAGATCGGGCGCAGCTATTACGAGCGGGTTCGCACCATCCTGGCCGAGGTCGAGGCGGCCGAAGTGCTGGCCGCCGAGACACGGGCGATCCCGCGCGGCCAGATCCGGGTCAATGCGCCGGTGACCTTCGGCGCGCATGAACTGGCCCCAATCCTGCCGGACTATCTGGCCGCGCATCGCCAGGTCGATGTTGAGCTCACTTTGTCCGATCGCGTCGTCGACCTCGTCGACGAGGGCTATGACGCCGTCTTCCGCGTCGGCCCCTTGGCCGATTCCAGCCTGATCGCCCGGCCGTTGCGGCCGATGACCTTCACCGTTTGCGCGTCGCCGGTCTATCTTGCGGCGCATGGCCATCCTGAAAAGCCGGCCGACCTCAAGAACCATGAAAGCCTCGGCTTCATGCACGGCAATACGCGCGACCAATGGCGCTTTGCCGGTCCCGACGGTCTGGAGACGGTCGAGTTCTCCTATCGCTTCCTGGCCAATAATGGCCAGGCCCTGCTTACGGCGGCCCTGGCCGGCCTCGGCATCATGCTCCAGCCGAGTTCGCTGGTGCAGAGCGAGATCGAGGCCGGACAGCTGGTCCGGCTGCTGCCGGGCTATGAAGTCCCGCCACGGGTCATGCACATCCTCTATGCGCCGGATCGCCGGATCACGCCGAAGCTGCGCTCCTTCGTCGACTTTGCCGTCGCCCGTTTCGGCTGATCATGGCTGGGACTGGTTTTCCGCTGCATGGTCATGGACCTTGCCGGAACCGCCGACGGCCACGACGTTGAAGGGCCTGCCGTCGACCTTGATCTCCCCGGCCGCGGTGAAATCGGCGGCATTGACGAGGTGGAGGGTCGAGGCGAGCGGATCGGTCACCACGATCCTGTCGCCGGCGACGGCCACGCGCGGGCGCGGATCGCTCCAATGCCCATCCATCGAATAGGGCTGCGTCAGTTTCAGCGATTTGACGATCTCGCCCTTCAGTACGTCGACCTGATGCAACTGGCCGTCCTCGGTGACGACATAGGCGAATTTCGCCCGGATGGGGTCGACGGCAAATTGGACGCGCCGTGTCGGAAGCTGGACGAGGCGGAAGCCACCGGCTTCGGAGGGGTCGACGATCAGGATGCGGTCGGCGCCGTAATTGCCGATGAAATATTGCAGGCCCCTGCCGCCGATCAGGGTCGAGGAACTGCCCTTGGGCAGGGAGGCGGCATAGGGAAGGTGCCTGATCACCGGAACGCCGGTGCCCTGCCCGATCAGCAGCAGCCCGGTGTCGCACGCCAAAGCATAGAGGCTTCCCGAGCCGGCCGAGCCATGCAGGCCGGGGCAGGGGATGTCGGGGCCGACAGGCTTGCCGTCGAAACCGACAATCCTGGCGCCGATCGGGCGCTTGGAGGCATCTTGCGGATCGGGGATGGTGATCACGGCGCCGTTGTCATAGGGCACGGCCACGCCGTGATGGGGCGCGACGACATCGACACTGCGCGGATTTGCCTTGTCGTCGAGGACATCCTGTTCGGTGAAGAGGCGCGTCCTGTCCTCGCCGTCGAACCATTGCGCCACCAGGCCCTGGTGCTCGACGAAATGGCCGGGCTTGCTGCCGGTCATGCCGAGACCGAGCAGTTTGGGATCATCGATGTCGATATCGCCATGGTCGCCGTGATCGTGAAAGGCAATGCCGGTCGAGATCGCCGACACCGTTCCGGCCGAGCCCTGCACCGCGAACACCGTGCGGCCGCTTTCGCTGCGGTAGAGCGATGCGGGACCCTTGATGCTGAAGCGGGCGAGCATGCCGCCGTTCAGAGCATCGATGACATGCACCACCGGGGCCGCGTGATCGGACACGAACAGCCGCCAGGCGGTGACGTCGTCTTCTTCGGCAAGAGCGACGTTGCCCGCGGGACCGAGGGCAAGGCCGAGGCCCAGGGCCCAGGCAAGATATGGCAATGGCTTCATGGTTTTCTCCATGGATCGAGATTTGAGGGGTTGGCGAATGAAAGGCAGGCCGGTCGCGGCCTGTCGGGAGCAGCTAGCGGCGAGTGATTGCGCCTGCGAGCGTCCGGGCGTTGTGACGCATCATCTCGACATAGGAGGCGGCGGGGCCGTCCGGTTCCGACAGCGCATCCGAATAGAGCGTGCCGCCCAGCGGCAGGCCGGCCTCGCGGGCGATCTGCTCGACCAGGCGGCTATCGGCGATGTTCTCGGCAAAGACGGCGCTGGCACGCTTGAGGCGGATCTGCCGGATGATGCCGGCGACATCGGTGGCCGACGCCTCCGCCTCGGTCGAGACGCCCTGCGGTGCCAGGAAGGCAAGGCCATAGGCCGATTCGAAATAGCGGAAGGCATTGTGCGCCACGACCACGACGCGTTTTCCGGGGGGGATGGCGGCGATCATGGCCCGGATCTCCCGGTCGAGACCGGAAAGCACCTGCAGATAGGTGTGGGCATTGGTCTTGTAGAGTTCGCAGCCCTCGGCGTCGGCGCTGCAGAAGGCCCGGGCGATGGCTTCGACATAGAGGCTGGCATTCGCCACGTCCTGCCAGGCATGCGGGTCGAACGGTGCCGGGTGAAAAACGGCCTTGCCGTCATGATGATGAAAATGCCCGCCGGCCGGATCCTCGAGGGCTTCGATGCCGCCCGAAAGCTCCACGACGGTGGCGGTGCTGCCGCTGGCTTCCAGGAGGCGCTTGAGGAAGCCCTCGAACTGCAGCCCGTTGACGAGGATGACATCCGCCTTGGCCATGGCGATCGCATCGGCCGGCTTGGGCTCATAGACATGGGCGTCGCCGTTCGAGCCGACCAGGACGCGCAGCCTCACCCGGTCGCCGCCGACCTGCCTGGCGAAATCACCGATGATCGAGAAGCTGGCGACGACATCGAGGGGTTTTGCCACCGCGGCCGTCGCGGAACCCAGCAAAGCGGCGAGAACGGCGAAGACGGGCAGGAACTTGATGGGAAGCATGCGGGCAGGTCCGTGTGGTCAGATGGCGCGGCGGCGCGGTGAGGCGTACAGCGAGAGCCGCAGCCCGCGTGGGCCGAGCAGCAGCGAGCCGAGATAGAGCGAGCCGGCCGACAGGATGATGGCGGGGCCGGAGGGCAAGGCGGCGTGATAGGAGAGCAGCAGGCCGGCGAGGGAGGCGGCCAGCCCGAAGGCGATCGCCGTGAGGCACAGGTTGGCGGCCCGATCGGCCCAGAACCGGGCGGCAGCCGCGGGCAGGATCATCAGGCCGACGCAGAGCAGCGTGCCCAGAGCCTGGAAGCCGGCGATCAGATTGAGCACCAGCAGCACCAGGAAGGCGAAATGGAGCGCCGGGCCGAGCTTGGACACCGAGCGCAGATAGAGCGGGTCGAGGCATTCGGCGACAAGGCCGCGCCAGAGCAGCAGGACCGTCGTGCTGGTCACCGCCGCGATCAGGCCGATCAGGGCGAGGGCCTGATCATCGAGGGCGAGGACGGTGCCGAACAGGATGTGGAGCAGATCGAGGCCCGAGCCGCGCGTAGAGACCATCACCACGCCGGCGGCGAGTGAAATCAGGTAGAAGGCCGCCATGGCGGCGTCCTCCCTGAGGATGGTGAACCGCGACACTGCCCCGGCGCCGAGCGCCACCACGCCGCCGGCGATGAGGCCGCCGAGTGTCATCGGCACCAGCTTCAGCCCGAACAAGGCAAAGCCTGCCGCCGCGCCCGGCAGGATGGCATGCGCCATGGCATCGCCGGCCAGGCTCATGCGGCGCAGCATCAGGAAGACACCGACCGGACAGGCGCTGACGCAGATGAGGAACGTGCCGAGCAGGGCTCGGCGCATGAAGGCGAACTCCGCGAAGGGAGCGAGGAGCACCTGTTGCACCATCTCCATCACGCCGGCCTCCCGGCCGCGAGGCGAAGTGCTTGCCTGCCCCGGTCCGCGGCCGCAGGTTCGACTTCGGCGATGCCGGCGAGGCGCAGGATTTCGGGAAAGTGGCTTTGGGCCAGGTCGAGATCGTGCAGCACCGTCATGATCGTGCGCCCCTCGGCATGCCAATGCCGGATCAGGCCGAGCAGGACGGCGACGGTCTGGCTGTCGATGGCATTGAAGGGCTCGTCGAGCAGGATCAGGTCGGCATCCTGCACCAGCACCCGCGCGAACAAGGCCCTCTGCATCTGGCCTCCCGAGAGGCGGTCGAGGGGGATGTTCGCAAAGCCTTCGAGGCCGACCGCGGCGAGCGCCGCTCGTACGGCGCGCCGGTCGCCGGCGCGATGGCGCCCGAGCAATCCGCGTCGGGGCCAGAGGCCGAGGCCGACGAGGTCGATGGTTCGGGCCGGGAAGGAGCGGTCGAGTTCGGATTGCTGCGGCAGATAAGCGAGCCGGAGATTCGGGCCGATGGCGCAGCACCCCGCAATCGGCCGCAGAATGCCGGCGATGGTGCGCATCAGCGTGGACTTGCCCGACCCGTTGGCGCCGACCACGGCGGTGAGCGAGCCCCGGCGCACGACGTGGTCGAGCCCCGTCAGCACGGCCTGGCGGCCGTAACCAAGGCTGAGATCGGCGAAAGTGACGGCTCTGTCGGGCATGACCGCTGCAGTTCTCTCAATATGATATGTTATAACATAACTATCGAGATCGAGGCGCTGATGCAAGCGCGCCGCCGCCGGTGCGACGAATGCTGCCGTGGATGACCTGTGGCGTTCGATGCTTTGGCGAAGTCACGTCACGATGCAGAGGCGTGACGTGACTTCGCCAAAGCATCGTGCCGAAAAGTGGACGCCGATTCTCGGCAATAACGATGCCGTAGGGCGAAGTGGGGTTCGGAGGAACCGTACATTGCCCCCGGGAGTAGGCAGGAGCCGGCGACCCGCTTGCCTTGTCAGGAGGCGACCGGGAAGTGGCAGGCGACCTTGCGGCCGGGGCCATAGTCCCGCATCTGCGGGCGCTCTGTACGGCAGCGATCCTGGGCGACCGGACAGCGCGGGTGGAAGCGGCAGCCCGATGGCGGCTTGAGCGGGCTTGGCACGTCACCCGTGAGGATGATGCGCTTGCGCCTGCCGCTCGGCGTGGTCTCCACGATGGGAACCGCCGAGATCAGGGCCTGGCTGTAGGGATGCGCCGGGGTGGAGAACACCTCTTCGGCCGGCCCTTCCTCGACGATGGAGCCGAGATACATCACCGCGATCCGGGTCGAGACCTGGCGCACGACCGACAGATCGTGGGCGATGAAGACATAGGTGAGGTTCAGCTTCTCCTGGAGATCGGCGAGCAGGTTGACGATCTGCGCCTGCACGGAGACGTCGAGCGCCGAGACCGGTTCATCCAGCACGACCAGGTCCGGATTGAGCGCGATGGCGCGGGCGATGCCGACGCGCTGGCGCTGGCCGCCGGAGAACTCGTGCGGATAGCGCATGACGTGATCCGGCAGCAGCCCGACGAGATCGAACAGCTCAGCCACGCGCCTGGCGATCTCGGCGGAGGAGAGCCTGGTGTGGATACGCAGCGGCTCCGCCACCAGGTCGCCGACGCGCCGGCGCGGGTTGAGCGAGGCCGACGGATCCTGGAACACCATCTGCAGCCGGCGCCTCAGCGGCCTGAGCTCGGCCAGCGACCTGCCGGTGATGTCGTCGCCCTCGAAGATGAGCTGGCCATCGGAGATGTCGTAGAGCCGGACCAGGCAACGGGCCAAGGTGGACTTGCCGCAGCCCGATTCACCGACGAGCCCGACGGTCTCGCCGCGCCGCACCGTGAGGGAGACGTTGTCGACCGCGTGAACGGTGCGCTTGCCTTCCGAAGAAAAGCGGCTGCCGATCGAGAAGCGCTTGCCGAGCGCGCGCGTTTCGAGGATCGGCTGGTTGCTGTCTGTCATTTCACCGCTCATGCTTGCGCCACCCGGAAGCAGGCGGCGGCATGCGTGCCGCGGCCGAGGTCCGGCTTGTCGGCCTGGCAGGGCTCGTAGCGTACCGGACAGCGCGGGCCGAAGGCGCAGCCCTGCGGCAATCGTAGCAGCGAGGGCGGCGAGCCGGGAATAGCCGGCAGGCGACGCGGTTTCTCGCCGGTCAGGGGAGGGATCGAACCCAGGAGCGCCTGCGTATAGGGGTGCCTGGGGTCGGAGAACAATTCCGCCCGGCTGCCGCGCTCGACCACACGGCCCGCATACATGACCATGACCCGGTCGGCGAGCTCGGAGACCACGCCCATGTCGTGGGTGATGAAGACCACGGCCGAATTGTGGGTCGCGCGCAGCTTGCGCACGAGGTCGAGGATGCCGGCCTGCACGGTGACGTCGAGCGCCGTGGTGGGTTCATCGGCCACCAGCAAAGCCGGGTCGCAGGACAGCGCCATGGCGATCACCGCCCGCTGGCGCATGCCGCCGGAAAGCTGGTGGGGATAGCGCGACATCGCCTCGCGCGGATTGGGGAAGTTCACCTCCGCCAGCAGTTCCTCCACCCGTTCCAGCGCCTTGGCTTTGCCGATCTTGCGATGGGCCTGGATCTGCTCGGCGATCTGCCAGCCGATGGTGTAGACCGGCGTCAGCGCCGTCATCGGATCCTGGAAGATCATGGCGATCTCGTTGCCGCGCAGGCGCCGGAGCTCCCGGGCGGGCAGGCCCACCAGTTCGCGGCCCTTGTAGCGGATCGAACCCTCGATCCTGGCATTGGGATCGGTGATCAGGCCCATCACGGCCAGCAGCGACACGGTCTTGCCGGAACCGGATTCGCCGACGACGCCGAGGATCTCGCCTTCGGCGAGATCGAAGGAAACGCCGTCGATGGCGCGCACCAGGCCGTCATCGGTGCGGAAGGAAACCCGAAGGTCGCGTACGGACAGCATCATGACGTCCTCACGCGCGGATCGAGGAGAATATAGACGAAGTCGACCACCGCATTGGCGAGGACCACGAACATGGAGGCATACATCACGGTTGCCATGATCATCGGCAGATCGAGGTTCTGCAGGGCGTCATAGGTGAGCTTGCCGATGCCGTGCAGGCCGAACACTACTTCGGTCAGCAAGGCGGACCCGCCGACCAGCGCCCCGAAATCGAGGCCGAACAAGGTGACGAAGGCGATCAGCGAGGTCCTGAGCGCATGGCGCAGCAGGATGCGCGTCTCCGACAGGCCCTTGGCTCGCGCCGTGCGGATGTAGTCCTCCTGCAGGGATTCGATGATCGCCGCCCGCAGCACGCGCCCGTAGATGCCGATATAGAGCACGGCGAGCGTGACCCAGGGGATGACCAGGGTGAGGAACCAGCCCTTGGGATCGTCGAGGAGGTTCTTGTAGCCGAGCGGCGGTACCCAGCCGAACAGCCAGGTGTCGTGATAGCGGCTTTGGGTGATGAGATTCATCACCTCGCCCAGCCAGTAGACCGGCATGGAAATGCCGATCAGCCCGGCCGCCATCAGGAGCCGGTCGATCCAGCTGTTGCGCGTGGCGGCGGCGACCATGCCGATGATCACGGAGACCACCACCCACAGCACCGCCGCCCCGAACACCAGCGAGAGCGTGACCGGGATGGCGTCGAGCACCGCCGGCACCACCTTCCAGCCGCGATTGACGAAGGAGGTGAGGTCACCGGTGATGAAGATCTTCTTCATCATCAGGCCGTACTGGACGTAGAGCGGCTGGTCGAAACCGAAATTGTGACGTACCGCCGCCAGCACCTCGGGCGAGGCGTTGCGGCCGGCGATGCGTGCCGCCGGATCGGCGCCCGGCGTGGCGAAGAAGATCAGGAAGACGATGACCGAGATGCCGAACATCACGAACAGCATCTGGCCGAAGCGGCGCAGGATGGCGTAGATCATCAGTCGCGCCCCAGTTGCACTTTGGAGCGCGGATCGAGCGCATCGCGCAGGCCGTCACCGAAGACGTTGAGCGCCATCACCGACAGGGCAATGATGATGCCCGGCGCCAATGCGACCGCGGGGCGCGTATAGAGCAACGCCTGCCCGTCCTGGATGATGGTACCCCAGCTCGCCGCCGGTGGCTGCACGCCGATCGACAGGAAGGAGAGCGCCGATTCCGTCAACATGTTCAGCGCCATCATCAGCGGCACGAAGACGATCAGGGTGGTGGTGATGTTGGGCAGGATATCGCGCCAGAGGATGCGTGGTCCCGGCACCCCCAGATTGATGGCGGCGAGCACGAATTCGCTCTTGCGCAGCGACAGCACCTGCCCGCGGATAGGCCGCGCCACATAGGGCACGTAGACGATGCCGATGATGATGATCGGCAGCCACAGGCTCCCGGATTCGATCACGATCGGCCCGATCGAAATGCCTTGGGCGATGGTGACGATCGAAAGCGATATCGCCAGCAGATAGATCGGGAACGCCCACAACACGTCGAGGAAGCGCGACAGCACGGTGTCGACGATGCCGCCGAAATAGCCGGCCACCAGCCCCGCGGCCGTGCCGAAGATCAGCGTGAAGATGGTGGCGGCCCCCGCGATCATCAGCGAGTTGAGGCCGCCATAGAGAAGCCTTGCCATGACGTCGCGGCCCTGGCTGTCGGCGCCGAGGAAGTAGTTGCCGAGCCGCCAGGTCGGGCCGATCGGCGTGTAGCCGAGCCCGAGCCCCTCCGTCGATTGCTCCATCACCGGGACCTCGGCGCCGTCGATCTGGATGACGGCGTCGAGTGTCGAGGCGAAGGGGTCCACGCCCGCCCAGCGCGCATAGAGCGGTGCGCTGAGGCAGGCGGCGACGATCAGGAGGAAGAGGATAAGGGAGGCCATTGCCGCCCGGTTGCGCCTGAGCTTCACGAAAGCGAGGGCCCAGGGCCCTCGCGTCTTGTACGGTATGGCAATGGCTTGGTTCGCCATGGGCGTGCCCTCGCAGTGCGTCACTGGACCCAGGCCTGGGTGACCATCCAGTTGAACTGCGGGTTGAACTTGAAGTTGCCGACGCGCTTGCTGACGAAATCGAGGCGCTTGGGCGTGAACAGCCCGACGGCGGGCGCCTTGTCGGTGATCTGCCTGTCGATCTCGGCCCACATCTTGTCGGCGGCCTTCTGGTCGGTGACGCCGAGGTCGAGTGCCTTCTGCATCTTGGCGTCGATCTCCTTGTCGCAGAAGCCGGAGATATTGATCGAGGCGTCCGAGCCCTCACGGAAGGAGGCGCAGCCGAACAGGATGTTCAGGAAGTCCGAAGCCGCCGGATAGTCCTTGTACCACTGGCTGACCGACATCTGCACCTTGTTGTTGGTGTTCTGGATGTAGGTGAACTGGATGTTGGTCGAGATCGGCTTGACGTCGGCGACATAGCCGATGCTGGTCAAGACGCTCTGCAGATAGACGCCGATGGAGCGCGAGACCGCGGTATCCTCGACGATGATGGTGACCTTCTGGCCCTTGGTGCCGGATTCCTCGACGAGCTGCTTGGCCTTGTCGAGATCGGGGGCCGACCATTTGGCGCCCGGATTCTTGGTGAAGGGGCAATAATCCTCATGGCCGGGGAAATCGGGCGGCAGCACCTGGCAGACCGGGGAGGCCAGCACCTTGCCGCCGAACAGCTTGACCAGCGTGTTGCGATCGATGGCGAAGGCCACGGCCTGGCGGGCCTTCTCGTTGTCGAAGGGGGCGAGGCGCGTGTTCAGCGGGGCATACCACCACGCCGACAGCGGCGAGATGTGGAGCTGGTCCTTGAACTTGGTGCCGAGTTCGGCGAGGCGGTCGCTCGGCAGCGGGTCGAACATCCAGTCGGCCTCGCCGTTCTGGATCGCGGTGACGGCGGCTTCCTCGGACAGGCCGAAATCATACTGGACCACGTCGGGATAGCCCTCGGGCTGGGCCTCTTCGCTCCACTGCTTGAAGTTGGGATTGCGCGAGAGCGTCATGCCCTTGTTGGGATCGAAGGCCGAGATCATGTAGGGCCCGGTGCTGGGAATGGGGCGCGAGCCCATATCCTCGGCCGGCGTGTCGGCGGGCAGGATCACCGCATGCGGCAGAGCCAGCTTGTAGAGCAGTTCGGCATCCGGCTTGGTCAGGTTGAGGGTGATGGTGCCGGCCGCCTCGTCGGCGACGACGCCGCCTTCCAGCGTGCAGCTCTTGGTGTCGGCCAGGCATTTGTCGGCGCCGACGAGGCCGGCATAGAAGGTGCCGGAGGTCGGGCCGGAAATCTTGAAGATGCGCTGGAAGGAGGCGACGACGTCCTTCACGCCGAGATCCTGTCCGTTCGAGAACTTGATGCCCTTGCGCAGCTTGAAGGTGAAGGTCTTGCCGTCATTGCTGACGGTGGGCAGCGCCTCGGCGAGGTCGGGCACCACGGAAAAGCCGTCCTTGCCTTCCGCCTTGCGGAAGATGACCAGCCCGTCATAGACCGGCTGGTACATCTGCCAGCCCTGGTCGGTGTAGTTGATGTGGGGATCGAGTGTTCCGGCCGCCGAGCGGGCCAGCAGGCGTATGGTGCCGCCGCGATGCTCCTTGAGGTATTCGGCCTGGGCGGGTGCCAGGCCGGTGCCGGCCAGCAGGGCCGTGGCTGCAGCAGCCAAAAGCAGTTTCTTCATCGTCGATCCCCTCTTCTGATTTGTTTACCGGTCGTGCTGATCCAGGAAGTCGCCGGCCACCCGCATGCATTTTTCCTGTTCTTCCACATGCGGCATGTGGCTGGAATGCTCGAAGATCTCCCAGCGCGATCCCTCAATGCCGTCCTTGTAGGGCTGCACGGTCGCAGGGGTGGCTTCGTCATGGCGTCCCGACAGGATCAGCGTGGGCACCTCGACGGCCGCCAGGCGGTCGATGATGCTCCAGCTCCTCAGCGTGCCGATGACGTGGAACTCGTTGGGGCCGTTCATCACATTGTAGACGGTGGGATTGCGCGCGACCTGGGCAAAGCTCGCCGCCACTTCCGGCGGGAAGGGCACGACGCGGCAGACATGGCGCTCATAGAACACCATGGTCGCCTCCTGATACTCGGCATCATCTGTGGTGCCGGCCTGTTCGTGACGGGTCAGCGTGTCCTGGACCTCGCGGGGCAGGTCGGCGCGCAGGCGATTGGCTTCCTCCACCCACAGCTTCATCGAGGCCGGGGAGTTGGCGATGGTCAGCGATTTCAGGCCATCAGGCCGGGTCACGGCATATTCGGCGCCCAGCATGCCGCCCCAGCTCTGGCCGAGCACATGGAAGCCGGCGCGGATGCCGAGATGGTCGACGAGGTTCTCGAGCTCTTCGATGAAGAGTTGCGGCGTCCAGAAATCGGCACCCTTCTCGGGCAGCAAGGTGGAGTTGCCGCAGCCGAGCTGGTCGTAGTGGATGACGGCCCGCCCGTCATGGGCGAGCAGCTTGTAGGCATCGACATAATTATGGGCGACGCCGGGGCCGCCATGCAGGATCACCACCGGCGCCTTGTCGCCACCGAGTTCGCCGCTGATGCGATACCAGGTCTCGTAGTTCCGGAAGGCAGCGCGGCCTTCCCGGCTGATGATCTCAAGCGACATTGTGCTTCCCATTGAGGTTATGGACCCATTCTTCCAGCATCTGCACACCGAAGGCCGTAGCGCCCTGCCGGCCCAGGGGCCGGTCGCTGTCGGCCAGTTCCTTGCCGGCGATATCGAGATGGACCCAGGGGCGACCTTGCGTGAAATGGCGCAGGAAGGCGGCGGCATAGGGCGCGTCGCCGTCTTCCATGTCCTTGGCGTGGTGCCTGAGATCGGCGAGGGGTGAATAGAGGCCTTCGTCATAGGCGCGGTCGAGCGGCAATTGCCAGAAGCGCTCGCCGACTGTTTCGCCGGCCGCGATCATCTGTGCGGCGACGGCATTGTCGGTGCTGAACAGGCCGGCGAAGACCGATCCGAGGCCCCGCATCACCGAATAGGTCAGGGTAGCCAGATCGACGATCGCCGAGGGCTCGAAGCGCGAGGCGGCGTAGTAGAGGCAGTCGGCCAGGAGCAGGCGTCCCTCGGCATCGGTGTCGAAGATCTCCACGGTCTGGCCCGAAGCCGTCGTGATGATCTCGCGCGGCTTGAGCGCGGTGCCCGAAGGCAGGTTCTCGGCGATGCCGAGCACGCCCACCGCGTGGACGGGGCTGCCCTGCCGGGCCAGGGCCAGCAGGAGGCCGACCACAGCGGCCGCACCGCCCATGTCGGCCTTCATGTCGAACATCTGGGCGCCACCCTTGATGCACAGGCCGCCTGAATCGAAGCAGACGCCCTTGCCGACGAAGGCGAGCGGCTGCTCGCCCGAGCCCTTGCCGCGATAGCGCAGCACGGCCACCCTCGGGGCGCGGGCCGAGCCGGAACCGACGGCGAGCAGAGCATTCATGCCGAGCTCTTTCAGGCGCGCCGCATCGAGGATCTCGACCTCGATGCCGGCTTCGCGCAGGGCGTCGAGGTGATCTGGGAAACTGTCGGGATGAAGATGGTTCGGCGGCAGATTGACCAGGGTGCGGGCATAGTCGACGCCGTCGGCGATGGCATTGGTGCGTGCCAGCGCCGCGGCGAGCTCGGCCTTGCCGGCACCGACCAGCGCCAGCCGCCAGGCTTGATCCGCCTCAGCCACCGGACGCTTGTTGCGCAGGTCGAAGCGGTAGCGGCGCAAGCGGATGCCGAGCGCGACGCGTGCCAGGATCTCCGCCCCGGACAGGCTGGCGCCGGCAATGGGATCAAGGACGAGCGTCGCCTCGCCGATGCCCTTGCTTTCCAGATGCGCGGCGAGCGCGCCGCCGGCACGTGCCAGCGACAAGGCATCGAGCGTCTCGGGCGCGCCCAGGGCCAGTACGATCACCCGCCGGACCGATGCCGCCGGCGGTGCGAAGATGTCGGTGCAGGTGCCGGAGGCTGCAAGGGTGACAGGGTCGGCGCAGACCCGGGACAGAAGGCCCCCCATTTCGGCGTCCAGGACGGCCGCCCGGGGGCCGAGTGCCGGCCCGGCCGGCTTCAGGACCACGATGGTGGTGGCTGTGGGGGAGACGTCGTCTGCCGGCTCGAACACGGGTACTGGAGATTGCGGCATCGGACGGCGGGCTCCTTCATTGCAGCGCGACGCGCGGGTAGCCAGCCGGCGCATAGGCTCGCTCCAGCGCCCGGCTTTGCCGTTCGATCCGAAGTTCCCGCGCATGCGCAGAGCCGCGACCGCTTCTGGCAGCGGTGCGGTGCCGATGTCCCCTGTGGTCGCTTTGTCGTGACGACTTGGTCCTTCTTCGGTATCCCCGAAGCCGGCAGGCGATCAAACGCCAATTTCGTCCACGTCGATTGACAAAAACTCATCCGACAATTCATCATCGGCGCATGGCACTCCCCTCACTCAATGGCATGCGCGCTTTCGAGGCCGCCGCGCGCCTGGGCAGCATCAAGGAAGCGGCGGAAGAGCTGCATCTGACGGCCTCCGCCGTCAGCCGCCATATCCGCACGCTCGAGACGACGCTGGGCCAGGATCTGTTCGAGCGCGGCTTTCGCCAGGTCACACTGACGACGCGGGGCTCCTATTATGCGCGTAGCCTGTCGGAGGCCTTCGAGGCGATCTGGCGTGCGACGGACGATGTCAGCTTTCACGACGGCCCACGGCAGGCCAAGGCGCACCGTGTCCGGGTGCTGTGCGTGCCCCCCGTGCTCAATCTATGGCTGGCCGACCGGCTGCCGGGCTTTCGCCGCCAGCATCCCTCCGTCGACCTGGAGGTGATGACCTCGGGCAAACGCGCCAATTTCGATTTGGCCATCGTCGACGAGTTCGACTACAAGGCCGGCCCGGCCCTGACGCTGCTGATCCCGCTGGTGCTGACACCGGTCTGCGCCCCTTCGCTGCTGGAAGGCCCCTTGCCGTTGCGTTCGCCGGCGGATCTCATTCATCATCACCTGATCCATGAATGCGAAACCACGCGATGGAAGCGCTGGCTCGAGCAGGAAGGCATTGTGGACAGCCCGTCGAAGTCGGGCACGATCATGGATGATTGCACGGCGATCATGCGGGAAACCATCAATGGCGTCGGCATCGCGCTGGCCGATACGATGATGGCGCAGGACCTGCTCGAGCAGGGGCGCTTGGTCGCCCCTTTCGGTGCCCGCCATACCTATCCCGCCGGTATCTATCTCTATCAGCGCCGCAGCATCGGCAACAAGCAGGGCGCCAGCCTGTTCCAGGACTGGCTGCTGGCCGAGGTCGCCGAGCACAAGCGGGCGATGGCGATCGGCTGAGATCATACCAACGGGTTTGATGCTCGACCGATCAAACATCGATGGCGTCGGTATTACAGGCCTTCCTCAAAGGCTATGGCCGAGCGCAGGCGCAGGACGAGGGCGCGTGCCTTTCTGCCGCCATCCGATGCGAGGAGCGCTGCCGCCTCTTGCCTCAGTACCACCGTGTCGCGCTCCGCCAGGCGAAGGGCACCCCGGGTGGTGGTGTCGAGGTTCCAGCTGCCGCTGATGGCGAAGATGACGACGAGATCGCCGGGCGGGACCGCATGGCTGTCGGAGCCGGCCAGCACCTGCTGCCCGACATGGTGCCAGTGCCGGCGGCTGGCCATGACGTTGAAGACCCGTACCGGCCCCTTGACCGGCCGGCCAACGGGGGCGAGGCCGGTATCGAAGCGGAACGGCGCGAAGGGCAGAAGGCGGTGCTTGGATTGCCCGAAATCGAGCTCCAGCTCCTCGCCCTCGATCAGGGTGATCACCCGCTCGGCGCCGGGAAAGCTGGAGAAGGCGCCGTCCTCGAGGATCGGCGCGCTGCTGATCCTCACCTCGAAATCCTCGCGCGAGCCGCCTTGCGGCGAAAGATAGATCTCGTCGGTTTCCCCGCGCCCGTTCTTCCAGGGCAATGTCGCGTAGGCGGTGCGGGCAAGATGTTCGATGGCCATGATGGTCCGGTTGTCGGTGCTGCGTGGGTCTCGGCGGCCGGGCCGATCAGGCCAGCCGGTCGAGAAAGCGAAGGAGGCCCGGAACAGGCGCTGTTCCCCGCTCCGGGGTGATCACGCCGTCGGCGCCCAGGTGGAGGTGTCGGGTGCCCTTGTCGATCCAGCACAGATAGAGACCGGCGGGCGGGCGGCAGAGCATCGGCGCAAGGGCGAGCTGGCCACGGGAAGCGACGGTTTCCGCCGTCCAGGCAGAACCGAGCATGGCGTTGGCGGCCTGGATGTCGCCGGCGCGCAGAAAGGCCCGGACCTGGCTGGAGGAGCAGCGCCGGGCGTTGGCACGGACTTCGGGGACGCGAGTCACGCCGAAGCCGAGGGAGCGGCCGAGCTGCGTGAGCAGATCAGCGTCGCCCGCCCGCGAACGGCCGAAGCGGAAATCGTCGCCGGTGACGACGTGGCCGACGCCGAGGCCTTGCTTGAGGATGTCATGGGCAAATTCCGTCGGCGTCAGCGAGGCGAAGGCGGCATCGAAGGTCGGTGAGAAGACATAATCGAGCCCCAGCGCGCCGAAGCGATGAGCCTTGGTGGCCGGCGTGGTCAGGCGGAAAGGCGAATCCGCCACACAGAAGAAGCTGCGCGGGTGAGGCTCGCAGGACATCACGGCCAAGGGCAGGTCCTCGCCCGCGATGATCCCGGCAGCATCGAGCAGGGCCTGGTGGCCGCGATGGAAGCCGTCGAAATTGCCCAGCAGCAGGACCGCGCCGCGATCGGGGTCGCCGGCCGGCAGGCCCTCGGCGACATGGCGCAGGCCGCCTTGGCCGGCAGGCTGCCATTGCTCATGCTGGATAGGCTGTGTCCATGCCATTGGGCAAATCCCCGGAAGCGGCTCTGCTGCGATGTTCGAAGCCTAGCGACACGCCGCATGGACGGGAATTCGCATTTTCCGAAACGCTGCTTTGGGAAAACCGTGGCGTGCCGGCAGCCCGGCATGATCCGCCGTTCTGGCCCGGCCTTCTTGATGATATGGGTTATCATGCTATATAGATAACCATGATCATTTCAAATTTTGGAGGGCGTGACATGACGGCGTCCCAGGCGCTCAAGACATTGTCGGGGGTCACCACCATCACCGGGACCCCGGAAGAGGTGCGCGATGGCCTCGGCCATCTCGGTGCCAAGGGCACGCAGGTCATCGCCGTGACGCTGGACCAGGTCAGCTCTCCGGCGGCGAAGGTGCTCGCCCACACGTTCGAGGCGATTGCTCCCCTGGTCGGGGCGATCGTGGCCCGGCGCGAGAAGGCTGCGCTGCAGTCGATCATCGAGGCCCTGGTGCCCCAGGTGCCCTTGCCCCAGCATATGCTCGCCGAAGCCCGGATGACGGCCGAGGCCCGCAAGGCCGTGCTGGAAGAGGGCGAGTGGCTCACCGCCGCCCAGGTCGCCGAGGTGGCTGGGTTCAGCGCGACCAATCCAAGCGCCCAGCCCAACAAGTGGAAGAAGGACGGGCAGATCTTCGCCATCCGCCACCAGGGTGTCGACTATTTCCCCGGCTACGGCCTGGATCCTTCGACCGGATATCGTCCGGCCAAGCCGCTGGGCGAGGTTCTGAAGATCTTCGGCCAGGCCAAGGATGGCTGGGGCGCGGCCTATTGGTTCGCCTCCGACAACAGCTATCTGGGCGGAGAGCGTCCCCTGGACCTGCTGCTGCGCGAACCCGATCGGGTCATCGCCGCGGCCCGCGACGAAATGGAGGGCGTGCTGCATGGTTAGGGGCGCGCTGAGGCTTGCCAAGGCACGCCCTGCGACACCCGCGCCACCATCCCAGCTCGCCGCCAAGACGGCCATGATGACCTGGCCCAAGGGCCAGGTCATCCACCGTATCCATCTCGACAGATATGGGGCCGCCCAGTTCAATCCGGGCCTTGCCGGCAATGCCCGCTTCAGCCCGATCAAGGATAGGGAGGGCGGGCCGATCCCCACCCTCTATGGCGGTACCTCCTTCGAATGCGCCGCCATGGAAACCGTCTTTCACGACGTGCCCTTCACCGCGCGCCTGAAGACTCTCGACAAGGCCAGGCTGGCCGGCCAGGTGCATTCCCGGCTCGAGCCCCGGCAGGATCTCCTGCTCGTCGATCTCAGCGCCACGGCCCTGCGCCGCCTCGGCCTGCGCCGGACCCAGCTCATCGATACGGAAAAGGACCGCTATCCCGGCACGCGCGCCTGGGCCGCAGCCTTCCATGCGGCGTTGCCGGACGTGCAGGGCCTGTGCTGGGTTTCCCGGCAGGACGATCGGGCGCTCGCCCTCGTCCTGTTCGGCGACCGCCTTCCCGGCGATGTCCTGGCTCCGGCGGGCGAGCCGCGTGCCGTTCTGGGCTCGGCTGATGCCCTCACCGAGCTGACCGTGCTCGCCGACCGCATCGGTGTGAAGCTGGTTGCGGGCAGGGCCTGATAGCCGTGCGATCGTGAGGGGTATGGAGAGTTCGGCCCGAAGCGTCTCGGTCATTCCCTTCCCACCCCCTCCGGCGGTGCCGGGAATGACGGCTTCCGAGCGACGTGTTTCACTCTTTGAAGGTTTCAAGGGGGCACCGCGTCCATCGGGGTCGGGGGAACGAAGCTCCCGATGGACGCGAGATCGGGCTACCAGATGGTGTAGCCGCAATCGACGACGACGACCGCGCCCGTCATGGCGCTCGCCGCATCGCTGGCCAGGAACAGGATGGCCGAGGCGATTTCGTCGGCGCGGGCCACGCGCTTCATCGGCGTCATCTCCATCCACACCGGAAACAGTTCCGGCTTGTCGAAGCCGCCGCGCGACATCGGCGTGTCGACATAGGTCGGCGCCACCGCATTGACGCGCACGCCGTGGGGCGCCCATTCGCCGGCCAGCGACTTGGTCATGTGGTGCACGCCGGCCTTGGCGGCGTTGTAGTGGACCTGGCGCTGGGGCTTGTTGGAAATGAGGCCGGACATCGAGCCCAGCGTGACGATCGAGCCCTTGCCACGCTGCAGCATGGCCCGGCCGAATTCGCGGCAGCTCCAGTAGCAGCCATTGAGGTCGACATCGATCACCTTGCGCCAGACCTCGTCGGTCATGTCCTCGCCGCCGGTGTCGGGCCAGGCGATGCCGGCATTGGCGATCAGGATGTCGACGCCGCCATGGCGTTCATTGGCCTCGCGCGCGGCCCGGCCGACGGCATCGGCATCGGTGACGTCGAGCGCGACGGCATCGACGGTCCAGCCCTTGGCGGCGAGGGCCTCCCGGCCGCCGGCGAGCACGGCCGGGTCGAGATCGGAGATCACCACCTCGGCGCCGGCCTCCAGCAGCGCCTCGGCGCTGGCGAGCCCGATGCCGCGGCCGCCGCCGGTGATGAAGGCCGTCTGGCCGGACAGGTCGAATTTCTTCAAATACATCGCTGCAATATCCTCCAGGTGGATTGTCGCGCCGTCACTTGACGGCGCCGAAGGTGAGACCTCGGACGAGCTGGCGCTGCGTCAGCCAGCCGAAGATCAGGATGGGGCCGATTGCCATCAGCGAGGCGGCGGAAAGCTTGGCCCAGAACAGGCCCTCGGGGCTGGAGAAACGGGCGATGAAGGCGGTGAGGGGTGTCGCCTGCGTCACCGTGAGGTTGATGCTCCAGAACGCCTCGTTCCAGGACAGGATGATGGCGAGCAGGGCGGTGGAGGCGATGCCGGGCATGGTCATCGGCAAGAGCATCCACACGAACTGCTTGAGGGGACCGGCGCCGTCCATGCGTGCGGCCTCCAGGATCTCCTTGGGCACGTCGCGGAAGAAGGTGAAGAGCATCCACACGATGATCGGCAGATTGATCAGCATGTAGAGGCAGGTCAGCCCCAGGAGCGAATCCAGCAGTCCCGCCCATTGGAACAGCAGATAGATCGGCACGAGCACGCCCACGGCCGGCATCATCTTGGTGGAGAGCATCCACATCATCAGGTCCTTGGCGCGCCGCCCGGGGAAGAAGGCGAGCGCATAGGCCGCCGGCAGGCCGACGACGATGCCGAGCACCGTCGAGCCGACCGAGACGATCACGCTGTTGGCGAAGAAGTGGAGGTAGTCGGCGCTCTCCAGGATCTCCTCGAAATTGTGCAGGCTGGGCTGGAAGAACAGGATCGGGGGCGTGGCAATCGCCTGCTGCTCGGTCTTGAAGGCCGTGATCATCATCCACAGGATGGGGAAGAACAGCACCAGCGTCATGAGCCAGCATAGCAGGCTGACGACGATGCGGCGGGTGAGCGAGACGGCCATCGGTCAGTCCTCCAGCGTGTGGGAAATCGTGCGCATGAGGAAGACGGCGACGAGATTGGCGAGAACCACGGCGAGCATGCCGCCGGCCGAGGCACCCCCGATGTCGGAATCGAGGAGGGCGGTCTTGTAGATGAGGTAGGGCAGGGTGGTGGAAGCATCGCCCGGGCCACCGGCCGTGGTGACCAGGATCTCGGCGAAGATCGAGAGCAGGAAGATCGTCTCGATCATCACCACGATGGTGATGGCCCTGTAGAGGTGCGGCAGCATGATGTGCGCGAAAAGCCGCAGGCCGTTGGCGCCGTCCATGCGGGCGGCCTCGATCTGCTCGCGGTCGAGCGATTGCAGCGAGGTCAGCAGGATCAGGAGCGCGAAGGGGATCCACTGCCAGGCCACGATGATGATCACCGATGCGAGCGGGTAGTCCGAGAACCAGTCGATGACGGGCAGCCCGAGGGAGCGCGAGATCCAGGCGAACAGCCCGTTCACCGGATGCATCAGCAGGTTCTTCCACACCAGGGCGCTGACCGTGGGCATGATGAAGAAGGGCGCAATGCACAAGAGCCGGGCGAGCCCGCGTCCGAATACCGGCTGGTCGAGCAGGATGGCACCGATGATGCCGACCACGACCGTGATCGCCAGCACGCTCACCACCAGGATGACCGTGTTGAGGATGGCGTTGGTCAGCCCGGGATCCTCGATGAGATAGCGGTAATTGTCGAAGCCGGCAAAGCCGGTCTGGTCGAGATAGTTCAGATTGTAGCGCTGGAACGACAAGTAGATCGTGAGGGCCAGCGGCACGATCATCCAGACGAACAGCAACAGAACGGACGGCGCCAGCAGGGGACGCGTGTCAACTCCGACGCCGCGATGGCGGGCGAACAAGGCGACGGCCATGGAGCTCCTTTCGGATCGATCCCAGGGCGTTCTGCGATCTGCCGGCATCGGCGGCAGCGCAAGGACGCGTCGAAACAGGGGAGAGCGGGCAAGCGTTTCGGCTCGAACAAGCCGCTTTCCGGGAGTAGGCGGCGCGATCTCGATCAGGCAGGATCGGGATCGCGCCGCCGAAGATGCGTTCCGGGAGAGAAAACGCATCTTGGCACGGAGCGGGGCGGGATCGCCCCGGCAAGCCTGTGTGTTGCGCCAATGCGGTTCACTTGGGGACCGTTCAAGAATAAGCGCACCGTCATTCCTGGCCGAGCTTCTCGCGAGCGAAGCGAGAGAGGGCGAGGTATCCTCACAAGCTTTGCTTGTGAGTGGAATCCAAGGGCCGAAGATCGTATTTACGGTCCCTGGATCCCCTTCCCGCCGCCTGCGGCGGCGCCGGGGATGACAAGCATCGTGCAACCTTGAAGATACTTAAGTGAACCGCATCAGCGTCTTGCTGTTGCCCTATTTCTTGGGGTAGCCGGCCTGGCGCATGGCGCGCTGGGTCAGCGACTGGGCGGCTGCAAGGCCCTGGTCGACCGTCTTCTTGCCGGCGATGACGGCGGCGAATTCCTGGCCGACGGCAGTGCCGATGCTCTGGAACTCGGGAATGCCGACGAAGGAGATGCCGCGATAGGGCACCTTCTCCTGGGTGGCGTCCGTCATGTTGGCGGTCTGGATCGTATCCAGCGTCAGCTTGGCGAAGGGCGCGGCCTTGATGTAGTCGGCATTGTCATAGGTCGACTGGCGGGTCCCCGGCGGCACGGTGACGATGCCCGAATAATCGGCGACCAGCTTGATGTAGTCGGGCGAGGTCGCCCAGTAGATGAACTTCTTGGCTGCGTCCGGTGCCTTGGAGGAAGCCGGCACCGCCAGGGCCCAGGACCACAGATAGTGGTTGCCCTTGTTGAACTTGCCATAGGGCGGATGGGCGTAGCCGAGCTTGCCGACGACGCTGCTCTGCTTGGGATCGTTGAGGAAGCCGGCCGAGACGGTGGCATCCACCCACATGCCGCATTTGCCGCTGGCGAACAGAGCGAGATTCTCGTTGTAGCCGTTGGAGGCGGCGCCGGGCGGGCCGTATTTCTTCAGGAGGTCGACATAGACGGTCAGGCCTTCCTTCCAGGCCGGCGTGTCGAATTGCGGCTTCCATTCCATGTCGAACCAGCGTGCGCCATAGGAATTGGCGACCGGGGTGATCTGGCCGATATTCTCGCCCCAGCCGGGCTTGCCGCGCAGGCAGATGCCATAGACCCCATGGTCGGGATCATGGATCTTGGCGGCAAAGCCGTCGATGTCCTTCCAGGTCGGCTGCTCGGGCATGGTCAGGCCGGCCTTGTCGAACAGGTCCTTGCGATAGAAGGTCATCTGGCTTTCGGCATAGAAGGGCAGGGCATAGAGTTTGCCATTATAGGAAAGTCCGTCCCGTACCGATTTGAGCACGTCGTCGAGCTTGTAGTCGGCCGGTACGTTGTCGAACGCCGTCAGCCAGTTACGCTCGCCCCACATCGGTGCCTCGAACAGGCCGATGGTCATGATGTCGTATTGGCCGCCCTTGGTGGCGATGTCGGTGGTCAGGCGCTGGCGCAGCGTATTTTCCTCCAGCACCACCCAGTTCAGCTTGATGTCGGGGTTCTTGGCCTCGAAATCCTTCGACAGCTTCTGCATCACCACCATGTCGTTGTTGTTGACGGTGGCGATGGTCAGCTTGGTTTCGGCCTGCGCCGGCAGGCCGGCGATAAACGCCGCCGCTGCGCCGAGGCACAGTGTTTTGAGAGCTCGCATGGTTTCCTCCTCCTTGTGGTG
The DNA here is from genome assembly GCF_047605565.1 of Labrys sp. (in: a-proteobacteria). Taxonomy (NCBI): domain Bacteria; kingdom Pseudomonadati; phylum Pseudomonadota; class Alphaproteobacteria; order Hyphomicrobiales; family Xanthobacteraceae; genus Labrys; species Labrys sp. (in: a-proteobacteria). The sequence goes on along the minus strand of NZ_JASGFM010000012.1, from coordinate 8,742 downwards.
TCGTGTTCGACATCTCGATGGGCTGCAAATCGATGGCCTGGCCCGGCTGTCGCGAGGGCAAGCACCCCCCGCGCCGCAGCATTGGTGAAATGCGCAAGCTTCATCCAAATTCAGGCAAGGCGAGTGGGCTTTGGCAGCGATTGCTAGCAGATCAGGCTGTTTCCTCCGGCCGTTGGTATTTTTCTTTCATATGTTTTCATAACATTCCAAAAGCTATCATGGAGATTGTTTAAGTCAACAACGAAGCTGCCCGAGCAGGCGCGATCTGTCGGATCACGCCTGAAGTCGGGTTTCCGGGGGCATGACCCCAGCGGCCTTCCCCTTTCGGGAGGTTTCGCACAGCCTTGACGAAGAGCGGTTTGCCTCCCGGCTTCAGAGCGGCGATGCTAGAAGCGATCGTTTTGTGAAAGGACCGCGCCCGGCGCGGAAGGGGAGATGATGTCCGGTTCCGACGACGGTGCTCTCGTCATGGACTTGTTGAGGGTACTAGCCGTCTTTGCTCTCGTGGCCGCCAACGGCTTTTTCGTGGCCGCCGAGTTCTCGCTCGTTGCCGTCCGCCGCAGCAGGGTGGCCGAGCTTGCCGCGGCGGGGCGGATGAATGCCCGCCCGCTCTTGCGCGCCATCGACAATCTCGACGCCAATTTGGCGGCGACCCAGCTCGGCATCACCATCTCGTCCCTGGCGCTGGGCTGGATCGGCGAGCCGGCGCTCGCCCATCTCATCGAACCGCTGCTCGGCTGGCTGCCGGCGGGGATCGCTACCATCGGCTCGCATGCCATTGCCGTCGCCCTTGCCTTCGTGATCATCACGGCCCTTCACATCGTCCTCGGCGAGCTCGCGCCCAAGAGCCTGGCCCTGCAGCGCAGCGAGGGCACGGCGCTATGGATCGTCCGGCCGCTGGGCCTGTTCCTGTTCCTGCTGCGGCCGGCCATCCTGATGCTGAACGGTCTCGGCAATCTGGTGCTGCGGGCATTCGGCCTGCGGCCCGGCTCAGGGGAGGAATCGCTGCATTCGCCCGAGGAACTCAAATTGCTGGTCCGGGCCAGCCAGGATGCCGGCATCCTGCAGGATGCGCAGGAAGAGGTGATGGTGCGCGTGCTCAGCATCGGCGGGCGCCGCATCAGCGATATCATGACGCCGCGACGCGAGATCGACTGGGTCGATATCGATGACGATCCGAAGGAGACGCTGCGCATTATCCGCGAATGCCGGCACGACCACATCCTGGTCGGGCGCGGCAATATCGACGAGCCGCTCGGCATGATCGTCAAGCAGGATCTGCTCGACCGGGTACTGGACGGGGAGAGGCTCGATCCGCTCGCCGTCATGCGCCAGCCGCTGATCGTGCACGAGGCGATGCCGATCTTCCGGGTGCTCGACCAGTTCAAGCGGACCCCGATCCGGTTGGCCCTCATCATCGACGAATATGGCGGCCTCGAAGGCATCGTCACCCAGACGGACCTGCTCGAAGCCATGGCCGGCGACCTGCCCGAGGTCGAGGGCGAGGAGCCCGATATCGTCGAGCGCCAGGACGGTTCGCTGCTGATCGACGGCATGATGCCGGCCTATGCCGCCTTCGACCGGCTCCAGCTGCAGACAAGGCCGCAGGATCGGGATTTCCACACCATCGCCGGCTTCGCGCTCTCGCAGCTCGGCCACCTGCCCGAGGTCGGCGAGCAGTTCGACTATGGCGGCTGGGTGTTCGAGATCATCGACATGGACGATCGACGCATCGACAAGCTCCTGGCACGCAGGGTGGATGGCGCCGAGGCGTGAGGCTCTTTCCGGGATCGCAGACATCCTTGCCTATAGGCGTTAACTCAGGGTGAGAGGCGCGACGCCAGCCGCCCCTTCGCCCCGTTCTTACGGGGAGAAGGTAAGGATGAGGGGCGGCGCGGACCTCGAAAACCAAGTATTCCGTAGCCCCTCACCTCAATCCTCTTCCCGTAAGAACGGGGCGAGGGGGCTCATATGTGGAGCCATACCTTCAGCTCGATCATCTCGCCCGACCCTTAGGTTAGCACCTATGGGCATCCTTACCTGCAATCTCAGAAAACACTGGCAGATTTCAGCCTCGATCGACCGCGATCACGGCCTTGGTGCCGAGCGATTTCAGCTCGTCGATCGAGGCCACGCCCATCAGCGCCAGCGTGATCGAGACCTCGCGGGTGAGGATGTCGATCACGTCGGCGACCCCGGCCTCGCCCGCGGCGGCCAGGCCATAGGTATAGGCCCGGCCCAGCATGACGCCGTCGGCGCCGAGTCCGATGGCCTTGATGATATCGGCTCCGCGGCGAATGCCGCCGTCGAGCATCAGGCAGAAGTCGGGCCCGACTGCCTGACGGATGGCGGGCAGGGCCGCGATGGTGCTCGAGGCGCTGTCGAGCTGCCGCCCGCCATGGTTTGAGATCACCACGCCGTCCATGCCGATCGACTTCGCCTTCAGCGCATCCTCGGGGGCGAGGACGCCCTTGACCACCAGCCGGCCCTGCCAGCGCTCGCGCAGCCAGGCCATGTCCTTCCACGACACGGTCTTGTCGATATGGCGCGACAGATTGGCGGCCTGTTCGAGCGCGCCGCGCCCGAAATCGCGCCGGTGCTCGATCGCTCGCACGCTGGGCATGCCGCGCGCCGCCACGTCGAGGAGCCAGCCCGGCTTGCGGGCGAGGCCGAGGAAGAGGCCCGGCGTCACCCGCGTCAGCGAGCGGAAGCCATTGCGGACGTCCCGCTCGCGGATACCGGTGATCGCAGTGTCGACGGTCACGAACAGCGTATCCGCGCCAGCCAGCCGGGCGCCTTCCAGGAACTCGTCGCAAAGGGAGCGATCGTCGAGCACATAGAGCTGGAAATGCAGCGGCCCCTTGGTCGCCTGCCGCACATCCGCCAACGAGGCGATGGAGAAGTTGGAAAGGCAGAGCGCGATCCCCGCCTCATGCGCGGCCCTGGCGGCCTTTTGCTCGCCTTTGCCGGCATAGAGCCCGAGAAAGCCGACCGGCCCCAGCATGAAGGGCAGGGGATGGCGCGTGCCGAGATAGTGCGTGCCAAGGTCCTGCTCGCGCGGCTCCACCAGCACGTTCTGGCGCAGGGTCAGCCGGGCGTAGTCGCTTCGATTGGCCCGGAGGGTTTCCTCCTCGAAGGATCCGCCATCGATATAGTCGAAGAAGATCTTGGGCAGGCGACGGCGGGCCGCCTCGCGATAGTCGTGCACGTTCACAAATTGCATGGAAGTATGCCGGCTTTCGAAAATTTTAGCCTGTCATTCCCGCCGCCTTCGGCGGCGCCGGGAATGACAGGTCGATGTTGTTGGGTGCGGAGCAGGCGGGCGTTCGGTCATCAACGCGCCGTATGAAGATAGCGGCTGCCCAGTGAATAGCGGCTGCCGACATAGGTGAAGGTGTTCACCGTCGCGACAACAGGTCCGGTGAAGGTCTTGCGGTGCAGGACGAGGCAGCTGTCGCCGGGGCGGATGTGGAGCAGGCGTGCGGTTTCCACTCCCGCCGGCAAGGCGCTGATCAGCTGTTCGACCTCGGTCAGGGGCGTGGATTGCTGCAGATATTCATAGGTCGCCGCATTGGTGTAGTCCTGGTCGAGATAGCCGCTGACCAGGTCGGTGTTGACGTAGCGCTCCTCGAGCTGCACCGGCACGTCGTTTTCGAAATGGATGACGATGGAATGGTCGACCGGCTTGATCGCCTCGAATTCGAAGGCGATCATCAGTTCCGGCGTGGGCTGGGCTATGCGTTCGAGCATGACCACCTCGGCGCGATGGCGGCTGCCGCGGGCCTTGATCTCGGTGGCGATGTTGCTGATCTCGATGAGCGTCGATTGCGGCTTTGGTGGCGCCACGAAGGTGCCGACGCCCGGGATGCGGCGCAGATGCCCCTGTGCCGTCAGTTCGCGCAGGGCCCGATGCACGGTCATGCGCGAGACGCCGAGCGTGGCGACGAGATCGTGCTCGGAAGGAAGGCGCGCATGGCGCCCCCATTTGCCGCTGGCGATGTTGCCGAGGACGAAGTCCTTGACCTTCTCGTAGAGGGGAGAGGCGGAGTCGGAAAGAACGTCCATGGTCCTGTCTCCTGCGTGGGGGGTCGAGAAAGTCAGGCCCCGGAAAGCCTGGTTCAATCGGATGGAATACGGCTATTCCGTGAGCTGGACGATGGTTTTCAGCTTCTCACCCTGACCGGCCAGCAGGCGTTCATAGGCAGCGGGAATCTCGTCCAGGGCGGGCAGGATTTCGCAGAACTGTTCGAGGGCGCCTTGCAGTTCCACCAGCAGCGCGGTGGCCTGCACGAGTTCGTCATCGGTGAAGGCATGGCAGCCGATCAAGGCGATCTCGCGTTCGACCAGCTCAGTGGGGTCGAGGTCGAGCTTGCCATGGCCGATGCCGACCAGGCAGAGCGCACCCGCGCCGGCAAGGAGGCCGAGCGTCGCGGCGATGGCCCCGACATGGCCCGTCGCATCGATGGCATGGCGCAGGCGCCGCCCTGCAAGGGTAGCGGCAATGTCCTCGGCCACGAGGCCAACCCGACTGCCACCGCTCACCGCAGACACCAATCCGGCGCGCGCGGCATTGGGGTCGCTGAGCAGGATGGGGCCGTCGTGGAGATGGGCGAGCAGCAGGGCGCATAGGCCTCCGATCGTGCCGCAACCGACCACGAGCACCGGCTCTCCGCGCGGCGCGGCGAGTCGCCGTACTACGTGCAGCGCCACCGCCAGCGGCTCGGCCATGGCGGCGATGCGAGGCGGCAGCGAAGGCGCATGTGGCACCAGCAGCCGGGCCGGCAATTGCACGGCATCGGCGAAACCGCCGTCGCAAGCCTCGCCGACAAAGCCGAGATTCTCGCAGACATTGTGCCGTCCTCCGGCACAGGCGGGGCAATTGCCGCACCAGAATCTGGAATCGGCGACGACGACATCACCGACCGCAAACCCGCTCACTCCCTCGCCGATCGCCGTCACGCGGCCGCAGAACTCGTGGCCCGCCACCGAGGGACGGCGCGTGATCCACTGGCCGGTCCGGTAGTTGTGCAGGTCCGAGCCGCAGATGCCGGCGGCCCTGACCGCGAGGTTCACGTGACCAGGCGGCGGGGCTGAGGGGGCCTCGACCGCTTCCACGCGCAGATCCCTGACATCATGCAGCCGGACGGCCTTCATCACTCAGTTGCCCTTCTTCAGATAGGCCTCGCGGATCGGCGAGACGGCATTGGCGTGGGATGAGAAGCCCTCATAGAGCGCCAGCTTGTGGGAATGGCGGGCAAATTCGGCGTAGGCCGGGGCGGTGACATAGCCGATCGAGGAACGCTTGACGAAATCGGTGACCGAAAGCGGACCGTAGGTCCGGGCCCAGCGGCTGGTCGGCAGCACGGCATTCGGGCCCAGCGAGAAATTGGCGATGCTGACGGGCGTGTGGGGCCCCATCAGGATCTCCGAGGCCTCGGTGATGTGGCCGAGATGGATGAAAGGCTCCTCGGACAGGATCTCCAGATGCTCGGGCGCATAGGCGTTGACGAACGCGTAGCTCTCCTCGATCGAGGAGGTCAGCACCACGCCGCCGGTGCTGCCCGTCAGCACGGCCTTGGAGAAGGCGACGCGCTGCTCGGTCATGCGGGCCCAATGCTCGGGCAAAGCGGCGAGCGCCTCTTCGGCGACCCGGCGGCTATGGGTGACCAGATAGGCCGAGGAATCCGGCCCGTGCTCGGCCTCGATCAACAGGTCCAGCGCGGCGAGGCCGCCATGCACGCTGTCGTCGGCCAGGATCATCACCTCGGAGGGGCCTGCCGGCAGGCCGGTATCGATGACGCCGGAGAGCAGGCGCTTGGCGGCGACCACCCAGGGACTGCCGGGGCCGACGATCTTGAGGGCGGGCTTGACGGTCTGCGTGCCATAGGCGACGGCCGCGACCGCCTGCGCGCCGCCGACCTTGTAGACGGTCTCCACGCCCGCCAGCCTGGCGGCGACCAGCGTGGCTGCGTCGACGCCGCCGTCGGGCGCCGGCGGGGTGACGATGGCAAGATTGGGCACGCCGGCGACCACGGCCGGAACCGAGGTCATCATGGTCACGGACGGGAAGGAGCCCTTGCCGCGCGGCACGTAGAGGGCGACCGACTGGATCGGGGTGAAGCGGTCGCCGGCATAGGCGCCCGGCCGGATCTCCTTCAGCCACATCGCCTCGGGTTTCTGCTCCTCGTGGAAGCGGCGGATATTGTCGATGCCGAAGGTGATCGCCTCGATGACGTCGCCATCGACCTCGCGGAAGGCGGCGTCGAACTCGGCCGGCGTGACCTTGAGGTTGGCCTCGGTCACTTCGGCCTTGTCGAGCTCCCGGCCGAAGCGGGCCAGCGCGGTATCGCCCTCGGTCCTGACCGCCTCCAGGATCGGCGCGACCTTCTCGATGAATTTGGAAATGTCCGTTTCCGAACGGCGCAGCAGGGCGGCCTTCTCCTCCGCGCTGAGGCTGGCATAGTCGTAGAAGCGGGCTGAGGTCATGGTTCTGTCCTGGATGCGCGGCCTCGCGGGGCCGGGGAGGTCATTTGGATTTGAGGAAGATGTCGAGGCCGACGAGCCGGTCGAGCAGGGCGATGGCGAGGCCGGCGCAGGCGATGAAGACGACGGAAATGGCAGCGAGGTCCGGCGTGATGATGGAGCGGATGGAATTGTAGATCTGCACCGGCAGCGTGACGGAGCGGGCATCCACCAGCAGCAGGCTGACCAGGAACTCGTTGAGGGCGAGGATGAACATCAGGAGCGAGCCGGTGATCACCCCCGGCAGCACCGCGGGCAGGGTGATGTAGAGGAAGCGCTGCAGGGGCGGCGCGCCGCAATTGGCCGCGGCCAGCTCCAGGTCCGGGCTGAGATTGCTGGCACTCGCCGTGACGGCCCAGATCATGAAGGGCAGGTTGATCACGCAGCAGGCGATGCCCACCGGCCAGAGCCGGCCGAGCACGCCGAGATTGCCGAAGACCAGCATCATGCCGATGCCCGAGCCGATCAGCGGGATGGTGAAGGGCAGCAGCAGGTAGACCTGGATCGAGCGCTCGAAGCGCACCTTGTATTTGGCGAGCGCAATGCCAGCCAGCGTGCCGACCGGCACCGCGATGAGCGTGCAGATCGTCGCCACGATCAGCGAGCGCAGGAAGGCCTGGCGCAGGTCGCTGGCCTGGGCGATGGCGCCGTACCAGCGCAGGGAAAAGCCTTCGGGCGGGAAGGTGATGATGTTGCCTGCCGTGAAGGAGGCGCCGAGCACCACGATGGTCGGCGCCGACAGCATCACCAGTGCCGCGACCACGAAGCCCCAGATTACGATGGACTTGCTGGTGCTGCCGGTCATTTGCGTTCTCCGCTCAGTTCTTCTTGCCGTTCATGGCCAACGTGCCGGCGCCGAACAGCATGAACACCACGCCGACGAGAAGGGAGCCGACCGCCACCAGCATCAGGCAGAGCGTGGCACCGAGCCCCTGGTCGGAGGTGCGGAAGAACTGGTCGTAGATGGCGTTGGCGATGAAATCCTGCGTGCCGCCGCCCAGGATGGCGGGCACTGCGAAATCGGTCAGCGAGAGGGTGACGACGACGAGGCCGGCGCCCACCAGGCCCGGCCGGGCGAGAGGCAGCACGATGTGGCGAAAGGTCCGCACCCAACCAGCGCCGAGCGAGGCGGCGGCGGCTTCCAGTTCCGCCGGTATCGCCGTCAGGGCCGGCGCCAGCATCAGCACGGCGAAGGGCAGCATGTACTGGACGAGGCCGAACAGCACGGCGGGATAATTGTAGAGCAGGCGCATCGGCGCGACGCCAACCAGGCCGAGGGCCTCGTTGACCATGCCCTGGTTGCCCAGGATGATTAGCCAGCCATAGGCGCGCACCACCTGGCCGATGAAGAAGGGCAGGAACAGCGCGACCAGCAGGAATTTGCGCAGGCCTGAAGATGGCGTGCGCACCATCAGATAGGCATAGGGGAAGGCCAGGATCAGGGTGGCAAGCGTCACGATGACGGCGCCCATCAAGCTGCGCCCGGCCACGGCGGTGAAGAAGCTTTCGCTCACCACGCGCTGATAGTTGGCGAGGGTATAGGTCTCCGACGTCAGGAAGGTGGTGGTATCGAGGACGCGCAGGCTGGCATCACCCATCTGGATCAGGCCGAGCACGAGCAGGCCGACCAATACGAGCGCGGGCAGCAGCATCAGATAGGGCAGCCCGGCCCGGAAGCTCGAGGGCCACAGGAAAGCGGCCAGGCGCTCAAGCGCATCCATGAGGCGCCAGGTCAGGGGATAGGCGGCACGCGAAGAGCGCATCCTGTCGGTCCTTAGTGGGATTTGCCTTCTCCCCTTGCGGGAGAAGGTGTCCCGAAGGGGCGGATGAGGGGTGAAACACGACCTTGCAAGGTATTTGCCAACACCCCTCATCCCCCTGCCGGGACCTAAGGCACTTCCATGGGAAGTGCCTTAGGTCCCGCAAAGGGAGAAGCCTCCTTGGCCTCAGCCCTGCATGATTTCCTTGAACTTGGCGAACCACTTGCTCTCGTTCTCCACCTGTGTGCGTGACGAGATGCGGATGAGGTGCTTGAAGTCCTCCTCCTTGGTCGGATAGGCGGGATTGTTGACGAGATCGGCCGGCGGAGTGAGGCCGGGCACCACGCCCGGCAGGCCGAGGCCGTCGAGCCAGACCTGCTGGGCTTCCTTGGTCAGGGCATGGTCGATGTACTGCTTGGCCCAGTAGAGCTCGTTCTCCGGCAGGCCCTTGGGGATCCAC
>NZ_JASGFM010000011.1:0-165948 GCF_047605565.1 Labrys sp. (in: a-proteobacteria) | reverse complement strand
CACGAGCGCGCGGCTCGGGCAGGTGCAGACCTCGCCCTGGTTGAGGGCGAACATCACGAAGCCCTCGATCGCCTTGTCGAGGAAATCGTCGTCTTCGGCAGCGACGTCCTTGAAGAAGATGTTGGGCGACTTGCCGCCCAGCTCCAGCGTCACCGGGATCAGGTTCTGGCTGGCATATTGCATGATGAGGCGGCCGGTGGTGGTCTCACCGGTAAAGGCGATCTTGGCGATCCGATTGGAAGAGGCCAAAGGTTTGCCGGCTTCCAATCCGAAACCATTGACGATGTTGAGTACGCCGGGCGGCAGGATGTCGCCGATCAGTTCGGCCAGGACCAGGATAGAGGCGGGGGTCTGCTCGGCGGGCTTGATCACCACGCAATTGCCGGCGGCGAGTGCGGGGGCGAGCTTCCATATCGCCATCAGCAGCGGGAAGTTCCAGGGGATGATCTGGCCGACGACGCCGAGCGGTTCATGGAAATGATAGGCGACGGTGTCATGGTCGATCTCGGAGATGCCGCCTTCCTGGGCACGCAGCACGCCGGCGAAATAACGGAAATGGTCGACGCCGAGCGGCAAATCGGCGGCGGTGCTCTCGCGGATCGGCTTGCCATTGTCCCAGGTCTCGGCCAGAGCGAGCGTTTCCAGATTGTCTTCGACCACCTGGGCGATGCGCAGCAGCAGCAGCGATCGTTCCGTCGCACTGGTGCGGCCCCAGGCGTCCTTGGCGGCATGGGCCGCGTCGAGGGCGGCTTCGACGTCAGCGGCATCGGAACGAGCGATCTCGCAGAGGACCCTGCCGTTTACGGGCGAGGTGTTCTCGAAATATTTGCCGCTGCGCGGCTCCTGCCATTGGCCGCCGATGAAATTGCCGTAGCGGGGCTTGAACAGCGTTCCGGGCGAGCGGACGATCTCGGGCTTGTTCATCAATTTCCTCCTTCAGCGCGCCAATTGAGGTTCTGGGACTGGCGTCGTCTGGCTGGGAGGATGGGCGTGACGGGATGGCTTGTCAGGATGGGGATGCACGATGGCGGGGACGATGTGTCTCATCGGTGAGACAGATTTGGGGAGCTGGTCTTCAGACCCGCCGGGGCCTTCCTGCAAACGCTGCTTTTCCAGGCTGGTCCGAAGACCAGCCCCCTCAGCTCTCCCGCCCGAGACCCAGTCGTGCGATCTTGCGATGCATGGTGGCGCGGCTGACGCCGAGCAGACGGGCCGCGGCCGAGACATTGCCCTTGGCGCGCGACAGCGCCTGGCGCACGGCGGAGCGCTCGCCGGCAAGCAACCCCTCGCCGGGCAACGCCGTTTCACCGTCGACGAGATCGCTGGCGGGAAACGGGTTGCGCAGATGGTCGTCCGTCAGCCCGTAGACGAGGCGGGCCGCGCGGCTGGCCCCGATGACGAGGTCTTCCCGATCGACGGCCAGCAGGCCGGCAGGACCATTGCCGGCGTCGGGACCGACCAGGATGCGCGCATGGCGGAAGGCCTCGCGGAAATGCTGGGTCTCGATACGGGTGGCCGCGTCCCGTGTCGCCGCCGCCACCAGCTTGAGCAGGGCCGGCGTCAGATCGGAACGGCAGGTCGAGACATCGAGCGTGCCCATCAGCCGGCCATTCGCGTCCCAGATCGGCGCCACCGTGCAGCTCAGCCCGATATTGCGGGTGAGGAAATGCTGGTCGCGATGGATGGTCAGTGCCCGCCCTTCGGCGATGCAGGTGCCGACACCGTTGGTGCCCTCGCTCTGCTCGCTCCAGACCATGCCGGTCCACAGGCCGAGGGCCTCGAAATCGGCATCGTCTCCCGCGACGCCACGCCGATCCAGCGGCACGCCGTCATCATCGGTAAGCAATACGCAGCAACCGGCCTCGCCGACCGCCTGGAACAGGCGGTCGAGGGTTGCCTGCGACAGCCGCACCAGCAGTTCCATGCGCGACAAGGCCGCCTTGAATTCGCTGTCGCCGAGGCGCAGGGGCGGAGGGGCGTGGTCGGGGTCGAGACCATAATGGCTGAGGGAGCGCGACCAGGAGGCCGCGACCGCGGACTGGGCACCCGAGGTGCCGTCATTCAAGGTTGCATAGACCAGATCCGCATGATGCACGCGGTCCGACTTACCCATTCCTGGCATTCGCTCCGCCCTCCGCATGCATTCCGACAAGGGGAGCCCGAAAGGCCGCTCCCCGGCATCGACGCGGTTAACGGCATCTTCCGCTGGAATTTCCTGCCCTGTCAATCGCAGTTGCGATTTTCATCGCCATCCAAAACGTTTTGGAAAACGAATTTACCATTCGATGCGTCAACATCGCGCAGAGATGTGGCGCGCCACCTCTCCGATGGGACCGCCAGCATCCTGCTGGCTCCTGGAACCGCTGTGCCTGCAGGAAGGAAGAGCCAGCAGGATGCTGGCGGTCCCGGGCTTCTAGGCGCTGATCCTCGGCCGGCCCGAGGCCCGGGCCGTCACCAGCGCCTCGACGAACAATTCGCGGCCCTCGGCCAGGATCTTCTTCTCGTCCACGCTCACCGAGGTCTCGACGGTGGCGGCACCTGCGGTCAGCGCATCGCTCTCCGCCTGGATCCGCGCCGCTTCCTCAGCATGGACCAGCGCTTCACCGAGATCGAGGATGTCGCGCGTGCCCGACCGCGTGAACACCCGGAAGATGCCCTCTACCGGTTGCAGTACCTTCACCTCTGCCGAGACATGCACGCCGCCGACCACGGCACCGACGGCATTGGCGACCTCGGCATGTTCAGGCACCAGCGAAGGCGCGCCGACCAGGCCGGCGATATCGCCGTAATAGGTCGCGGCCGAGGCGCCGAGCCCGACCACCGGCGCCGTCAGCGACAGGCCGATCTTGACGAGGCCGCTATGGCCGTCGAGCGCCGCCACCGCCAAGGCATGGCGCGACAGGCCCGCCTCGCGGAAGCCGTCCTCGGCCAAAGCGCATTCCAGCAGGAACTCGGCGGAGCGGCGGGTGAGGGTCTCGATGATGCGCCGTGCCAGGTCCTCGGCGCCATCAGCATAGGGCAGCCCCATGGCGTTGCGCCGCCTGGCGAACAGGGTCAGCCCCTTCTCGGCCGCCGGCTTGTCCCAGGCGTGATGCAGGCCGAGCTGATGGGCCGCGTCGGACGGTGTCAGCGCGGACATGATGGCCAGGCGCCGGTTGACCAGGCGCTGCAGGGCATTGAGTTCACGCCGGTTGTTGATCAGCTTGTCGGCGGCCATCGGCCCAGCCTCCAGCCGCGCCAGCACCTCGGCCTCCAGCGCCGGCAGTTCCGCCAAAGGCGGGTGCAGGCGCAGGGCGAAGCGGCCGAAGAGGTCGTTGGGCAGATCGGCCCGGAGCTGCCGGTCGAGCGTCGAATGCACGAGGTCGGCATGGCTGTCGGCAAGCAGGGACAGCGGCACGGCACGGCGCGGACCGAGCTTGAGCGACGTATCCAGGCCGTGTTGCTCGATCGCCACCTCGCTATCGCCGCCGAGGCCGCAGGTGCGGATTGCGATCGCCTCCACCATGGTGCGGAAGCCGCCGATTAGGGCCCCCGCCGGATCGATGCGAGGCCTGGCACCGCGCAGCACGACGACATCGGTGGTGGTGCCGCCGATATCGGAAATCAGGGCGTCCGGGGCGCCGGCCAGGAAGGCGCCGCCCACCGCGCTAGCGGCCGGGCCGGAGAAGATCGTCTCGATCGGCTTGGCCTTGGCGACCTCGGCCGCCACCAGCGAGCCGTCGCCGCGCACCACCATCAAGGGCGCGGCGATGCCGAGCGCGGCGAGCCGCCCCTCGGTCGCGGCGATCAGCGCCTCGAGGAGATGGATCAGGCGCGCATTGAGCACGCAGGTGAGCGCGCGCTTCGGCCCGTCCAGCTTGGCTGAAAGCTCGTGGCCGCAGGTCACCGGCAGGCCGGTTTCGCGCCGCAGGATCTCGCGCGCCGCGATCTCATGGCTGGGGTCGAGCACGGCAAAGCGGCCGGTCACCGCAAAGCCGGTCAGCCCCGGCGCCAAAGCGCGGGCCTGCTCGACCAGGCCTGCCTCGTCGAGCGGCGCACGGACCTGGCCCATGGCGTCATGGCCGCCGGCAATCAGCAGGACCGGATCGCCGTTCAAGGCCGCCTTGAGATCCGGCCGCTCGGCATCGGCGGCATCGAAGCCGATATAGACGAGGCCGACGCGCCCACCCTGACCCTCCACCATGGCGTTGGTGGCGAGCGTGGTGGAGAGCGAGACCAGGGCGATGCGCGCAGGCGCAATGTCGGACTGAGACAGCACCGCGCCGACGGCGCCGCCGACACCGATGGCCAGATCATGATGGGTGGTGAGCGACTTGGCCTTAGCGAGAACGCCCTTCCCCTCGTCATAGAGGACGGCGTCGGTGAAGGTTCCGCCCGTATCGATACCCAACAAAACAGCCATGATGTCAGCCACTAGCAATCAGATCTTTTTTGCTGATACGCGAATTCGGGCTGCGCCGCTCGCTCATACCCGCATTTTTTTGGCACTGGCGGCCTTTCCCAGGGGGTAAGGCACGCTCGGAGCAAAGCGTATTTAGGCGAAAACGCCGCTTTGCTCTAACTCTTCGCTTCGATGCGTCTTTGCGATTCGAGGTGAGACGGTGAAATCGCAAACTGCTTCGACTATAGGGCGTTGCGGTGGCCGTGAGCGGGGAGATCCGCCCTCTCCTGCGCCCGGGCACTGCAGATATCGATGGCTTAAACATCCTAATTGATGCTTTAAACATCAATATTAAAATTTGGTATTTGACAAATGCGAGGCTGCCTATGATCACCGCTGCCCAGATGCGCGCTGCCCGTGCCCTGCTCGGCATCGACCAGCGCCAGCTCGCCGACCTATCGGGGGTTTCCCTGCCGACGGTTCAGCGCATGGAGGCGAGCGAAGGCAATGTTCGCGGTGTGGTCGATACGTTGACGAAAGTGATCGAGGCGCTCGATCGCGCCGGCGTCGAGCTGATCGGCGACAATGCCGTCAGCCGCGAGGGCGGACGAGGCGTGCGCCTCAAGCTTCCCAAGCTGCCGGAAATTCCCTCGGCCTGACCCGGAGTGCAGTTCGCGGCGACGGGCACCATGCAGGCCATCGCGCCCAGCCGGCGGCACCGAAGGATACGAATCCGAGCGGAGGTTTCCAATGAAACAGCTTGTTTTTCGACCTTCCCCCATCTCTGATGGCTGACGGTATCGGAGGTTGCACGGATGAGAATTGCTGCGCCCGCCTTCCTGCTCATGGGCCTCATTCTTGCGCCACAGCTGGCCTTGGCAGCGCAGGCCAAGGCTTCGATCGCTCAATGGAAAGCCCTGAACAGCCAATGCCGAGGCGGCAGCGGCGACGATCCCGTCACCCGGCATGCCTGCGATCAGCGCGACGCCCTCACCAGGCAACTCGCCGAGACCGGCTGGTGCTTCGGCCGCAAGGACGATCCCGACGCGGCCGCCTATCAATGGCACCGCTGCACGGCGAAATCCCTGCGCCCCGAATAAAAAAGGCCGGCCTGGAACGATGTCCGGGGCCGGCCAAGCCGCGCTGCGACGGACCGAGGCGGAGGCCCGCCATGCGCAAAAGCGTTTTGCGATTTGGTGAAATCACCGAGAATCGCAAAGACGCGTCGGAACAAGGAGCTAGAGCAAACAAGCGTTCACACTCGAACGCGCTTTGCTCTAGGGATGTCCTAGGCTCCCGCCTTCTGCGGCAGGGGCTGCACCGGCACGCCGGGGAAGATCTTCTGGACATTGCCGACGATGATCTGGTCGGTTTCCTTGACCCCCTTGGTCACCGCGATGAGCGGTCCCTGCGCGGGACCAAGCTCGACCAGACGCATCTCGACCTTGCTGCCCTCGCCGACCACATAGACATATTTGCCGAGCTGGCTCGAACCGAGGGCTGCCTGCGGCACCAGCAGCGTATCGGGCCGCTCGCCGACGCTCAGGCGCAGATTGACATATTGCCCCGGCAACAGGCTGCGATCGGCATTGGCCGTGGTGGCCCGGGCGGTGATGGTACCGGTGGCACGGTCGACGACATTGTCCAGGAAGGTGAGCTCGCCCTGATGGCTCGCCTCGTTCTGGCCGGGCACGATGATATCGGCCAGCACCTTGCCGGCTGCCTTGGCCTTGAGGATCTGGGTGAGTTCGGCTTCCGTCGGCGTAAAGGTCACATAGATCGGGCTGAGCTGCACCAGCGTGTTGAGCACCGTGCCGCCAGGGCTGACGAGCGTGCCGGCCGCGGCCTGGTTGCGGCCTATGCGTCCGTCGAAGGGAGCCTTGATCTCGGTATAATCGAGATTGAGTTCCGCCGCCTGGATCGCCGCCTTGTCGGCAAGGAGGGTCGCCTCGCCCTGCTTGACCGCGCTGGTGCGCTGGTCGAACAGATCCTTCGACAGGAAGCCCGTCTTGGTGAGGTCGTTGCCGCGGGTGAGGCTGGTCTTGGCATAGTCGAGCGCGGCGGTATCGCGCTCGGCCTGGGCCTTCACCTGCGCCAGCGCGGCCTGATAGTCGCGCGCGTCGATGCGATAGAGGACGTCACCCTGCTTCACATCGGTGCCGTCAGGTACGGCCTGGTCGAGCATATAGCCCGAGACCTTGGCCTGCAGGGCGATGCTGCGGATCGATTCCGTGCGAGCCGGGTAGTTGAGGAAGAGCGGAATCGACTTCTTGACCACGGAGGCCACCGGCACCGGCATGGCCTGCATGGCCGGTGCAGGATTGGCCGAGGCCGGCTTGCTCAGCACCCCGGCCAGGAGTTCCTGACCGGCAGCGAGAAGATGCGGCTTGTCCTTGAGGTAGTAGCCCCCGCCGGCGGCGGCGACCACGACGATGGCGGTGGCGATTTTCCAGATACGCATCGGTATCCCCTTATTCGGCGGCCTGGATCCGGGGCGGCACGGCCTCCTCGGACTCCTCAGGCGTACTGTCGGTATGGTGTGAATCTTTCCTGGCGGAGAGCCGGCGCTCGCGCCAGCGCTCGATGATGGCGTAGAACACCGGCACGAAGACCAGCGTCAGCACGGTGGCCACCAGCATGCCGCCAAACACCGCGGTACCAAGCGACTGGCGGCTGGCCGCACCGGCCCCGGTCGCCTTCACCAGCGGCACCACGCCCAGGATGAAGGCGAAGGCCGTCATCAGGATCGGGCGCAGGCGCAGCCGGCCGGCTTCCATCGCCGCCTCGACGATGCCATGGCCCTGCTCGCGCAGATGCTTGGCGAACTCCACGATCAGGATGGCGTTCTTGGCGGCGAGGCCGATCAGCATGACGAAGCCGATCTGCGAATAGACATCGAGCTGCATGCTGCGCAGCCAGATGGCGAGCAGCGCACCGAACAGGCCGAGCGGCACCGCGAGCAGGACCATGAACGGCATGGACCAGCTCTCATATTGCGCGGCCAGGATCAGGAAGACGAACACGATGGCCAGGGCGAACACCGCCGCTGCGATCGAGCCGGCCTTGAGCTCCTGGAAGGTGATGCCGGTCCATTCATAGTTGAAGCCGTTCGGCAGGGTTTGGGCTGCGACCCTCTGCATCGCCTCGATGGCCTGTCCCGAGGAATAGCCCGGCGCGGCGGCGCCATTGATCAGGGCGGCGCCGTAATTGTTGTAATGGGTGACCGTCTCCGGCCCGACGATCGGCTTCAGCGATCCCAGGGTCGACAGGGGCACCATGTTGCCGGTGGCGTTGCGGACATAGAGGCGGCTGATGTCGCCGGGATCGGCCCGCGAATCCTTGTCGGCCTGCAGCGTGACGCGGAAGGTTCGCCCGAACTGGTTGAAGTCGTTCACATAGAGCGAGCCGAGATAGATCTGCAGGGTGTTGAAGATATCAGGCAGGTTCAAGCCCAGGAGCTTGGCCTTGTTGCGGTCGAGGTCGTAGTTGAACTGCGGCGTCGAGGTCGAGAAGGTGGTGAACAGGGTCTGCGGATTGAGCTCAGGCTGCTTGCGCGCCTCGGCAAGCAGGGCCTGCGCCGCCTCGTTGACCGCGAAGGGGCCGCGTCCGTTCAGATCCTCGATCTGGAATTCGAAGCCGCCGGTGGTGCCGAGGCCCTGGATGGAGGGCGGCTCGAAGGCCAGCACGAAACCATCGGCAATGCCGAACAGCTTCGGGCGCACCTTGTTGACGATATCGGTGGCGCTGAGGCCGGGGCCGCGCTCATCCCAAGGCTTGAGGATGGCGAATTCGACCGCGGCGCTCGACTGCTGGGCATTGGTGAGGAAGTTCAGGCCGGAGATCGACATGATGTCCTCGACCCCGGGCTCGGCCATCAGGATCTGGCGCACCTGCTTGGCGGCGGCATCGGTGCGTTCGAGCGAGGCACCGTCCGGCAATTGCAGGACGACGAAGAAATAGCCCTGGTCTTCCGAAGGCAGGAAGGTGGAGGGCACCCGTGTCGAGATCCAGTAGGTGGCGGCCAGCACGATGGCAAAGGCCCCCATCATCAGCCAGCGCAGCTTGATGAAGCCGCGCACGGAGGCGGCATAGCCGTGCGACAGCCTGTCGAAGCCGGCATTGAACCAGCGGAACAGGAAGAAGCGCGAGGCCGGCTTGTGGCTGAGGAAGGCCGCCGACAAGGCGGGGCTCAAGGTCAGCGAATTGAAGGCCGAGATGCCGACCGAGATCGCCACGGTCAGGGCGAACTGGTTGTAGAGCTGGCCGGCGACACCGGGAATGAAGGCGACGGGGACGAACACCGCCATCAGCACCGCCGTGGTGGCGACGATCGGGCCGGTGACTTCCTTCATGGCGATCTTGGCCGCCTGCAGCGGGGGATGTCCCGCCTCGAGCTGTCGTTCGACGTTCTCCACCACCACGATGGCGTCGTCGACGACGAGGCCGATGGCGAGCACCATGCCGAGCAGCGAGAGCATGTTGAGCGAGAAGCCCATGGCCAGCATCACCACCATGGTCGCGATCAGCGATACCGGGATGGCGATGACCGGGATGAGCACGGTGCGCCAGTTCTGTAAGAAGATGTAGACGACGAGGACCACGAGGATGAGCGCCTCGACCAGCGTCTTGACGACGTCCTCCATCGCGGCCGACACGAAGCGGGTCGTGTCGTATTTCATCGAATATTCGATGCCCTTGGGGAATCGCGCCGAGAGCTCCTTCATCTTGGCTTCGACGGCTTCCTTCAGCTTGAGCGAGTTGGAGCCGGGTGCCTGGAAGACGCCGAGCACCACCATCGGCTTTTCGCCGTGATAGGCCGAGGACGAATATTGCAGCGAGCCGAGCTCGATGCGGGCGACGTCACGCAGGCGCACCACCGAACCGCCGGCCGGATTGGCGCGGACGACGATGTTGCCGAACTCCTCCGGATCGCTGAGGCGGCCGGTGGCGTTGACCTGCATTTCGAAGGCGGTGCCCGCCGGAGCCGGGTTCTGGCCGATCTTGCCGGCCGCAACCTGCACGTTCTGCTCGGCGACGGCGTTCTGTACGTCGACGGCGGTGATGCCGAGATTGGCAAGCTTGTCGGGATCGAGCCAGATGCGCATGGAATAGCGCCGCTCGCCGAAGATCCTGACGTCGCCGACGCCCGGCAGGCGCTTCAGGGGATCGACGATCTGCAGATAGGCGTAGTTGCTGAGCGCGACCGAATCGACCGAATTGTCGGGCGAGGTCAGGTCGACGATCAGCACGAAGTTGGGATTGGCCTTGGTGACCGAGACACCGGACTGGTTGACGATCGCCGGCAACGAGGAGGCCGCCTGAGCCACGCGGTTCTGCACGTCCATCGCCGCGATGTTCAGCGGATAGCCGACATCGAAGGTGACAGTGATGTTGGAGGAACCGTCATTGGAGCTGGCCGAGGACATGTAGATCATGCCCGGCACGCCGTTGATCTGCTGCTCGAGCGGCGTGGTCACCGTATCGGCGACGACCTGCGAGCTGGCGCCGGGATAGGAGGCGCTGACCTGGATCTGGGGCGGCGTGATGTTGGGAAACTGGGCGACCGGCAGCAGGAAATAGGCAATCGCCCCCGCCAGCACCATGATGATGGCGATGGCCGAGGCGAAGATCGGACGTTGAATGAAATAATTGACCATGGTGAAGCTCTGCGTCAGCCGCCTTGGATGCCACCATGTGGCATGACGGTGTCAGAAAATGTCAGGAGGATCGGCGGCATGTCCTGCGCTTCGGCGAGACGGCGGGCCTGACCGGTGAGCATCGTCCTCAATGAAACCGGATCGACCCTGTCGGCCCGCATGAGGGCAAGCGTCAGCGGATCGTTCAGCAACTGATCGATGGTCATATTGCAGCCTTGCTGAGCCATGACTCCTCCAGCGCGGAAACATGGGTCCATGCTCCGCCGAATCCGTTTGACGATGTGTCGTTTGCCAGAGCAAAGCGCGTTCAGGCGTGACCGTGCTTTGCTCTAGCTCTCTGGTTCGACGCGCCTTTGCGATTTGAAGAGATTCAATCAAATCACAAGACGCTCGGGTGAATTGTCTCTCTAACAAGGCTGGATCGCAGTGCGATGACGAAACGGCCTTGACGACGCCTTACCAAGCTGTTACCGATCAGTAACAGCGACACTGTTACAGGTCGGTAACAGTTTGGTCAAGCCATGAGCCAGAAAATTTTGGAACAAAGCGAAGAGTCACTCTGCTGCCCCGGACAGCGTCCGCGAGACCGCATCGTCGTCACTGCGCGCGACCTCTTCCACCGACATGGCATCAACACCATCGGCGTCGACACCATCGCCAAGGTCGCCGGCACCAACAAGATGACGCTCTACCGTCATTTCGGCTCGAAGGACGATCTCATCGTCGAATGCCTGCGGGCGGCGGAGATCGACAACCAGGCGCGCTGGGCCCAGCTCGAGGCCGAGCATCCGGGCGATGCCCACGCCCAGTTGCTGTCCTGGGTCGGCAAATGCGCCGACTATATCGAGGCCGACAACCGGGGCTGCGAATTCGCCAATGCGGCCGTCGAGCTCTCGGGCGAGGACCATCCGGCCCGGCGCCTGGTCGAAGAGTTCAAGAAGAGGCATCGCGACCGCCTGGCCCTGCTCTGCCGGGAGGCGGGCCTCGACCAGCCTGATCTGGTCGCCGATACGCTGCATCTCCTGCTGGAAGGCGCCCGCGTCAGCCGCCAGAGCGCCGGCCCGGAAGGCCCGAGCGCCCGCTTCGTGCGCATGGCAGAGGGGGTGATCGCCTCCTTCGGCAAGACTGCCTGACCCAAGGCCTCCGACTCGCCGAGACCTTCTGACGAGCTGCGGGCTTTCGTCCGGCGCGATGGCGTTCGCGCCGAATTTTCGCTATCAGCGCATGATCTTTCCGCTGTGGGCGATGCCCGGTCGCCCTCCCCGTCGGCATTGCAAGGAAGCACCGCCATGTCTCATCCAGCACTCGTTCCCGGCTCGGTCGCCGTCGTGACGGGCGGCGCCAGCGGCATCGGTCTCGCCGCGGCCGTCAAGTTTGCCTCCTTCGGCCTCAAGGTCGCCATCGCCGATCTCGGCGAAGAGAAGCTTGCGGCAGCCGCCGAGAAGATCGCGGCAGCTGCGCCGGACGGGCGGCAGGCCGTGCTCGCCTCCGCCGCCGATGTCAGCGACGTCGAGGCCCTGCTCGACCTGCAGCGGCAGGTGAATGAGCGCTTCGGCGGCACGGATGTGCTGATGAACAATGCCGGCATCCAGCCAGGCTCGAAACTGTTCGATGCCCGGGAGGACCAGACCTGGGAGCGCATCTTCTCCGTCAACCTCAAGGGCGTGATCCAGGGCACCCAGATCTTCGCGCCCGGCATGATCGCGCGCGGACGCCCTGGCCTCATCATCAACACCGGCTCCAAGCAGGGCATCACCACGCCGCCCGGCGATCCCGCCTACAATGTCTCGAAGGCGGCGGTGAAGGCCTTCACCGAAGCCCTGCAGCACGAATTGCGCAACACCGAGGGCTGCCGGATATCCGCCCATCTACTGATCCCCGGCTTCGTCTTCACCCCGCTCGCCGCCAAGGGCCGCACCGACAAGCCGGCCGGGGCCTGGACGCCGGAGCAGACCGTGGATTTCATGCTGGGACGCCTGGAAGCCGGCGATTTCTATATCCTCTGCCCCGACAACGAGGTGCCGCGCTCGCTCGACGAACGCCGCATCGCCTGGGCCGTCGGCGACATCATCGAGAACCGTCCGCCTCTGTCGCGCTGGCACCCCGATTATGCCGGGAAATTCGCCGAATTCCTGAAGGGGTGAGGATGTTTGGGGGGCTGGTCTTCAGACCAGCCCGTGACCGCCACCGACGGGACTTGCGGGTCTGCAGACTTGGCGGGTCTGAAGACCCGTCCCCCGATCGGCGGGGCGCTGTGGCCGGATCTATGACGGTGTGGCCGCCGAACGCCGGCCGCGCTTGGGCTTGACGGCGTGAGTCTCGCGGCCGGCCGCCGTCTGCAGTTCGCGGCGGAAGACATCGCGCCGCTCATGGATGGAGGCGATCACCGGGCCGGCCGGCACGCCGAGACCGGCGAGGGCTGCTTCGGACAGTTGCAGGCTCGCCTCGATGGTCTCGGGCACGGCATCGGTGACGCCCAGCGCATAGAGCTTGCTGGCGTGATCGGCATCGCGCGAGCGCGCCACGATGACGAGATCCGGCCGCAGCGCCCGCGCGGTGGTGACCACGGCCTCGATCTGGCGCGGCTGGTCGATGGTCACGACCAGGGCCGAGGCCTCGGCAAGGCCGCAGCGTTCCAGGAAGGCGGCGTTGGTGGCATCGCCCCAATAGACCGGCTTCTTGTCCTCGCGCCAGCGCGCCACGGCCTTGGCATTCGCATCCACGGCGAGATAGGCGATCTTGTGCTCGGCGAGCATTTCGGCCACCAGGCGGCCGACGCGGCCATAGCCGACCACGATGGCACGGCGCTGCTTGTCCTCCGGCGGGCCTTCCAGCGCGGCCGCTTCCACCGGCACGGCCAGTTCGTAGCGCTTGGCGATGCGCCGGCCAAGCACGCCCAGCAGGGGGATCGAGGCCATCGAAAGAGACGCGATGGCCACCACCAGCGCCGACTGCTCCGGCGTGAGGATGGAAAGCTGGGTGGCGAGCGTGAACACCACGAAGGCGAACTCGCCGGCCGAGGCGAGCAGGAAGGCGGTTTCGATCGAGACGGCCTTGGGCACTCGGTAAAGACGGCAGAGGCCGAAGATCAACAGGCCCTTGACCAGCACCAGTGCCAGCACGGCACTCACGATCAGCAGTGGGTAGCGGACCACCACGCCGAGATCGACGCTCATGCCGACGGTGAAGAAGAACACGCCGAGCAGCAGGCTCTTGAAGGGCTCGATCGTCGCCTCGATGGCGCGGCGATATTCGGTCTCGGCCAGCAGCAACCCGGCGATGAAGGCGCCGAGGGCCATGGACAGTCCCTCGCTCGCCGCTGCGACGCCGGCCCCGATCGCCACGAACAGGGTGGCGGCGATGAAGAGTTCCGGATTTTCCGGATTGGCGACTAGGCGGAACAAAGGCCGCAGCAGGAAATGCCCGGCGACCACGATGGCGGCAATGGTCAGCACCGCCAGGCCGAGGGCATAGCCGAGGCCGACCAGCACGGAGCGGTCGGAATGCCCGCCCATAGTCCCGACCAGGAACAGCACGGGCACCACGGCCAGATCCTGCAGGAGCAGCACGGCGAAATTGACGCGCCCCGTCGCCGAGGCCATGCGTTTCTGCCCGGCCAGCACCTCCACCACGATCGCCGTGGACGACAGCGCCAGACCTGCAGCGACCACCAGCGCCGCCTCGGATGGCAGCACGAGCCGGGCGAGCAGGGCGACAACGATGGTTGATACCACCACCTGCAGGCCCCCGAGGCCGAAAACCAGGCGGCGCATGGTCATCAGGCGGGCGAGCGAGAGCTCCAGCCCGATGACGAAGAGCAGGAACACCACGCCGAATTCCGCGATGCGCGCGATGGTCTCGCGCTCGCTGATGGCGATCCAGTCGATATAGGGCACATAGGAAGAAAGGGCGCCGACGCCGGTCGGGCCCATCACGGCCCCGGCGGCCAGAAAGCCGATGACCGGGCTGACATGCAGGCGGCGCACGAGCGGCACCACGACGCCGGCGGTACCGAGCACCACCAAAGCATCCTTCAAAGCCGAGAGATCGACCGCTCCAGCCAAACCCGCCCCCACATTGTTCGATTGTGCCTATCGAACAACGAAGGACCCTGCTTCGCCAACCGAAAATCGCAGCGGACAAGCATTAATTTCGGGCAAATGACGTGCTCCCAAGATCGCAGGTGCTTCCGGCTACAGCTTCCAGCCCGAATGGATAGCGACGATGTTGCCGGTGAGCGAACGGTGGCTGACTTGCGAGAAGCCGGCTTCCCGGATCATGGCCGAGAAGGCTGCGGGCTTGGGGAAGTTGCGGATCGACTCGACCAAATAGCGATAGGGCTCGGCATCGCCGGTGACCATGCGGCCGATCGGCGGAATCAGGTTGAAGGAATAGAGATCGTAGATCTTGTCGAGACCGGGAAGATCGACGGTGGAGAATTCCAGGCACAGGAAGCGCCCGCCGCGCTTGAGCACGCGATAGGCTTCGGCCAGCGCCTTGTCGATGCGCGGCACGTTGCGGATGCCGAAGGCGATGGTGTAGCCATCGAAGCTGCCCGTCTCGAAAGGCAGTTCCTCGGCATTGGCCTCGACGAAATCGAGCTGGCCGGCCAGGCCGCGCTCCTCGCCGCGCTGGCGGCCGACTTCCAGCATCGAACCGTTGATGTCGAGCACGGTGACATGCGTATCGGCACCGCCGGCCTTCACGATGCGGAAGGCAACGTCGCCGGTGCCGCCGGCCACGTCGAGATGGCGGAAGGGCCGCTGGCGCGGCGGGTTGAGTTTGTTGACCAGGTCGTCCTTCCAAAGCCGATGCAGCCCGCCCGACATCAGGTCGTTCATCAGGTCGTAGCGCGCGGCCACCTTGTGGAAGACATCGTCGACCAGCCCCTGCTTTTCCTCCAGCCGCACGGTGGAAAAGCCGAAATGAGTGTCGGTGCTGGCGGTCATCGGGTGAACTCCGGATAAGGTCGCTGCCTCTATAGAGCACAAAACCGAGACGGGGGAAGGAGAATGCGGCACGACATCGCCACTTCTCCAGCTCATGCTCACAAGACGCCCTGAATGTCCGTTCGGGCGAAATCGTCCCCGACATAGAGCAACCGGCAGCCATACTCCTTCGCGACATCATAGGCGAAGCAATCGCCATAGTTCAGCCCCGCCGGATG
This sequence comes from Labrys sp. (in: a-proteobacteria), assembly GCF_047605565.1. Taxonomy (NCBI): domain Bacteria; kingdom Pseudomonadati; phylum Pseudomonadota; class Alphaproteobacteria; order Hyphomicrobiales; family Xanthobacteraceae; genus Labrys; species Labrys sp. (in: a-proteobacteria). The sequence goes on along the minus strand of NZ_JASGFM010000011.1, from coordinate 150,743 downwards.
TATCCCCTTTCCCCACTTGTCGTAGGCCAATGCAATGCGCCGCGCCGACGCCGAGGTTACGCTGACGATCTCGAAGCCGAGTCCCTCGATCAGGCGATCGACCTCGTCCCGGACATTCCTGCATCCGGCCACGATCAGGATCTCTGCCACCGTGCCGGCCGAGATCAGTAGGCGATCTTCGGTTTCGAGCGTGACCGCGCAGTCATCGGCCTGCGGTTCATTCAGCACGATCGCCATCAAGGCCGAGGTGTCGACGGCCATCATCGGGGCAAGCCATTCTCGTCATAGAGGAAATCCTGGCTACGGGCAGCATCCGCACCGGCCGTCGCCTTCGCCGCCGCGCTGAGGCGGACCGCGGCGATCACCGCCTTGCGGGATTTGGCGTCTACAAGGGGCTTGACCGGCACCAGCTGGACCGCCGCATGACCATGTCGCGTCAGAATGACCTCATCCCCCGCCTGTGCGCGGCGAACAAGGTCCGTGAGCTGTCCCTTCGCCTCGGTCACCGAGATCCGCATGACGCTGTCCTCGCAGGAATGTTTGGTCGACATCCTATTTAGTCCATTCAATGGTCCGTTTCAACGACGCCGGGCGCCCTGCTGAATGCTTGGCTGGAAAACGCCTCCCCTTCGTCCTATCTCTGGCCGGCAGTCCGCGCCGGAGGAATCATGCCCGAACTACCCGAAGTCGAAACCGTCCGCCGCGGCCTTGAGCCGGCCATGACCGGTGCCCGTTTCGTCGAGATCGAGGCGCGGCGGCCGGATCTGCGCTTTCCCCTGCCCGCCGGTTTCGCCCGCCGCCTTACCGGCCAGACCATCCTCTCCATGGGGCGCCGCGCCAAATATCTCCTGGCGGACCTGTCCTCCGGCGACGTACTGGTGATGCATCTGGGCATGACCGGCCGCTTCCTGATCACGGCGCCGGATGGCGGCGTGGCGGAACCGGGCGAGTTCGCCAACGAGGTCAAGGAGGACGCCAAGCACGACCATGTCGTCTTCCGCCTCTCCAACCGCTTCACCATCACCTATAACGATGTGCGCCGCTTCGGCTTCATGGATCTGGTGCCGCGGACCGGACTGGAAACCTCGCGCCATTTCAAGGCCATGGGCATCGAGCCGCTCGGCAACGAATTGAGCGGGGAGACGATCGCCCGCCTGTTCGCCGGCAAGCTGGCGCCGCTCAAGGCCGCCTTGCTCGACCAGGGCCTGATCGCCGGGCTCGGCAACATCTATGTCTGCGAAGCGCTGCATCGTGCGGGCCTCGCGCCCGAGCGGGCCGCTGGCACGCTGGCCGACGGGCAGGCCGAACGCCTCTCCGACGTGATCCGCGAGGTGCTGGCCGAAGCGGTCGAGGCCGGCGGCTCGACCCTCAAGGATTACAGGCACACCGACGGTTCGCTCGGCTATTTCCAGCACCGTTTCCGCGTCTATGACCGCGAGGGCGAGGCCTGCCCGACACCGGACTGCCGCGGCACCATCGAGCGCCTGGTGCAATCGGGACGCTCGACCTATTGGTGCCGACACTGTCAGAAATAAGGAAATTCATTATAGTTATCAGATGCCTCAACACCGAGGGATCGAAACCAAACCTTGCTGTTGCAACGATTTGGCAGGGGCCAGGAGGAAAGCTCGTGTTGACGAGCCGCGCCAGCCCTGTCCATGAGCTCGTCAACCAAGCGGAATAACGGCCCCGACGGTCCAATCCTCGACCGGAATGCTTTGTGCCGACCGAACCACGGCGATGCGGTCGAAACGGACGGCCCGCCCGGTAAGATGTGCCTCGACCTCCCTGGCTGCGGCCTGTTTGAGCGGCCCGTCTTCCACGCCGTAGGCCAGCGAGACATGCGGCATGAAACTCTCGATCGCCGAAGCCGCGATCGAAGCGATGGCCCGCCGCTTCAGTTCGAGCACTGGCCCCACCCGCTCGAAGCGGGCATAGAAGGCTCGGAAGAACAGGTCGCTGGTACCGACCGCCTGGATATCGGCGGCGAAGGGCGCAATGCCGGCAGCGACGGTGGTGAGTTGGCGCGCAAGGTCGTCCTCCTCGCAGAGCCTGTCCTCGACGAGGGTCAGATGCGGCTGGAAGCGCGGCGTGCCGAAGGTCTGCGCCAGTTCGGCCACGATGCCGGCGAGCATGAGTTCGTCCTCGGCCACCGGCATCAGCCAGGCGGAATACATGTTCTCGGCCATCTCAGCGCCCGACCTTGGCCAGCACGTCGGCGCTGAGGAAGCGCTCGACCACGAACATGAAGGCGATGGAGGGCACCAGCAGCACCAGAGCCGTGATCGAGGCGATCTGGTAGTTGCCGCCGGCGCTGGCGGTATAGAGCAGCAGCGGCATGGTCTTGATGTCGGGCGCGCCGACGAAATAGGTGCCGGTGAATTCGTCCAATGATTCCAGGAAAACGAAGATGGCACTTGCCATCAGCCCGGGCGCGGCCAGCGGCAGCACGACGTCGCGAAAGGCGCGCGGCCCGCTGGCGCCGATCGAGCGGGCGGCCTCCTCCAGATCCACCGGCACGGCGGAGAAGGAAGCCGTGGCGATCCACACCGCATAGACCAGACCATGGGTGGTGTGGACGAGCACGACGCCGAGCACCGTGCCATTCAGGCCGATCTCGTAGAACAGGCGGGCGATGTTGACGTAGACGGGCAGGTTCGGAAAGGCCTGAGGCAGGAGCAGCAGCAGCAGGATGCCGGCGCGGAAAGGCAGTTTCAGCCGCGCGAGCGCATAGCCGGCGGGAACCGCCAGGGCGAGGGACAGCGCCACGGTGAGCAGCGCGATGGAAACGCTGGTGCCGAGCGAGGCCAGGGCATCGCCGCGCGGCGCGAATACGCGCGGCCAGAAGGAAAAGCCATATTGCAGCGGCAGGCTATGCGGGAAATACCAGCGCTCCGCCACCGTCCACAGCAGGAGATTGGCGAGCGGGCCGAAGATGGCGAAGGCGAGCAGGCCGAGCCCGATGCCGCGCGGGATCCACAGCCAGTCGATTCGCCAGCTGCGGGCGGCAAGCGCGTGACCGGCATCGCTCATCGCGCATTCTCCTTCATGGTCTGTCTGAGATAGATCCAGGCCACCGCCCCGGTGAAGGCGAGCGAGAGCAGGCCGAGAGCATTGGCGACGCCGTAGTCGCCATAGGAATTGATGCGGAAGGCCATGTCGGCGGTGATCATGGTGGGCGATTGCGCGTTGATCATCAGTGGCACGGAAAGCACCGACATCATCGTCACCAGGCTGAGCACGGCCCCGACCAGCAGCGTGGAGGCCACCTGCGGCACCACGATCTCCAGGAGGATGCGCAGACGCGAGGCGCCGAGATTGCGGGCGGCCTCGATGGTGGAGCGGTCGAGCGAGGCCATGGCACCGGCGGTGAGCAGGGTGACGAAGGGCATCTGCTTCCAGACGAAGGCGATGACGATGCCCCGCCAGTCGAGGAAGCTGACAGCCTGCAGCGGCGACAGCAGGTCCGCATTCACCAGGAGGCTGTTCATCAGCCCGTTCTTGGCGAGGAAGGTCCGCAGGATCTGGCCAACCACGATGAAGGGCACGAAGAGCGGCCAGCGATAGAGCCAGCGCAAGGCCGCAACCGCCAGAGGGTTGTTGCCGAGCGTGAGATAGCCGGCGATGGCGACGGCGATCAGCACGATCAGCGCGGTGGAGATCAGGATGATCACCGCCGAAAAGACCATGTCGGTCCAGTAAAGCTCGAAGGCCTTGCGGAAATTGCCGAACCCCGGCCCCTCCGGCGTGGCGAAGGATCCGGTGACCGAGCTTGCCAGCGGCACGACGAACAGCAAGATCACCACCGCAAGCGCCGGCGCCACCAGCATCAGGCCGGCGAGGGAGGTACGGGGAGAGGTGTTTGTGCTCGGCATGGTTGATGATCGGTTGGGTTGAAGAAAGGCTGGTTCCGCAGGATCTGTGCGGCCCCTCACCCTTACCCTCTCCCCGTAAGGACGGGGCGAGGGGGACCTTGATGTGGAGCTTTATTCCGCTGGCGCGACCTCTCGCAGCGAGGCGCAACGCTCGGCGCCCCTCGCCCCGTCCTTACGGGGAGAGGGTAAGGGTGAGGGGCAACACCGCCCTCCCCAGCTTCGCTGAAGAAAAAAGCCTCCTACTCCGCCACCTTCTTCTCATAGGCTTCGAGCAGGTCGGCATAGTAAGGCCCGATCGGGAAGGACTTGCCATATTTGGCGAGGTCGTCGGGCGAGATGTCGGTGAACAGCTTCTGCCAGATCGCCGGGTCGAGCTTGTCCTGGACATATTTGGCGTCGATGCCCGGATACCAGTTGAACTGCTTGACGATACCGTTGGCCTGGACCTCGGGACTGGTGGCGAGCGCGACGAACTTCTCCGCCAGGGCCTTGTGGGCGGTCTTGCCGGGGATGACGTAATGCATCGGTTGGCCGGGCATGCCGGGCGCCGGCAGCACCAGCTTCATGGTCGGCGGCAGCTGGCCATTGGCCTTCCAGGAATAGAACATGTCGACCCATACCGCGCCCATGGCGATCTCGCCGCGGCTGAGCATGTCGAGCGTGCCGGCATTGCCGGGGGTCAGCGCGACATTCTTGTTGAAGGCCTTGAGCTTGGCGAAGGCGTCGTCCCATTTGGTCTTTTCATTGGCGTCATAGGGACCTTCCTGCAGGACCTTGGCGTCGCCGGCATAATTGTAGATCCAGCTGATCACGAAGGAGACGCCGGAGGCGCCGCCCTTGATGCCGTTATAGCCGAACTGCTTGGGGTTCTTCTCGGTCCAGGCCACCAGTTCGTCGAAGGTCTTCGGCGGATTGGATACCAGGTCCGGATTGTAGGCGATGGCGGTCTGGCTGTTGAACATCGGCATGACATAGCCGTCGACATCGGCCCCAAGTGCCAGCCTAGCGTTGCCCCGCGTGACCAGCTTGCCGGTATCGATATTGCCGCGATATTTGTCGAGCAGCCCGTCCTGGACCAGCTTGCCCGCCACCTTCTCGTGGATGACGGCGACATCGACGTCATAGACCTCCTTGCCGGCCTTCTTCTGGGCATCGAGGCGCTCGACGATCTTCTGCGACCCGGCATCGCCGGGGCCGGTGCCGACCACGCGCACCGTGGTGCCGGGATTCTGCTTTTCGAAGGCCGGGGCCAGGAAATTATTGACGTAGTCGACCATGTTCTGGTCACCCGCCGTGATCACCGTCAGCTCCTCGGCCGATGCCGTGGTGCTTGCCAGGGGCAGGGCGGCGGCAAGAAGCCCCGCGACCGCGGATAACGCTGTCAGTCTCATCCGAACTCTCCTGTCTTGTCTTGCTGCTCAGCCTTGCGCGTCCGGAAAGACGAACAGGCCTGTCTCGGGGATATGAACATTGACCTTCGAACCGGCGGGCCACGCCTTGGGCGCGTCCACGACGACGGAACCGGCCGGGGTGGCCACGACGTGACGCCAGAACCCGCCCGGGAAACTGACCTGGCCGACCTCGCCGGGCAGGACGAGGAAGCCGGCGGTCGGCTCCGCCGCGGCAGAGGCCTCGTGCAGTTCGGCCGCCTCGGAGCGGAAATGGGCGATGCAGGGCCCCGGCACGGCCGGCCGTACGGTCGCGACCAGAGCGGGCGAGCCGCCCTGGGCTTGAAGCCGCAGCCGGCCATCGCCCTTCGTCGCCGGGCCGGCGTTGAGGCGCAGCCTGTTCTCGGCCCCCATGAAGGCGGCGACGAAGGCGGAAGCCGGCTGGTTGTAGACCTCTTCCGGCGTGCCGATCTGCGCGATCCTGCCAGCATCGAGAATGACGATGCGATCGGCCATCACCATGGCCTCCTCGCGGTCATGCGTGACATGAATGGCGGTGATGCCGAGCCGGCGCTGCAGGGCGCTGATCTCCTGGCGCACCGTGAGGCGGATGCGCGCGTCGAGATTGGACAGGGGTTCGTCGAGCAGCAGGATATCGGGGCTGACGGCAAGCGCTCGCCCGAGCGCCACGCGTTGGCGCTGGCCGCCGGAGAGAGCCGCCGGCTTGCGCTCCTCCAGCCCGGATAGACCCAGCAGAGCGGCGATCTCAGCGACCTTGGCGGCGATCTCCGCGCGCGGCAGCCGGCGCAGCTTGAGGCCGTAGCCGATATTCTGCGCCACCGTCATATGCGGCCAAAGCGCATAGGTCTGGAACACCAGCGCCATGCCGCGCCGGTCGGGCGGCTCGCTGGTGATGTCGCGTCCCCGCACGCGGACGGTGCCAGCGCGCGGCTGGATGAAACCGGCAATGGTGCGCAGGAGCGAGGTCTTGCCGCAACCGGACGAGCCGAGCAGCGCGACGAATTCGCCTTCGCCGACCGTGAGGCTGAGATTGTCGAAGACCTGGGTGTTGCCGAGCCGCACCGAGGCCCTGTCGACCTCGAGCAAGGGTTGCCGCACCGGCGTCGTTGGGGCCGCCACCAGGGGCTGATCACTCGGCTTCACGGCGCAACCTCCCGCGGGCAGGTCCCGGCGTCCTCGGCTCAGGCAAGAAGCCTGCAGCGGACACCGTTCCCTCTCGTTTCCTCATCGCCATGTCTGATTGCACAGCTGTGCAATGCTCGCTCTGCGCGAAACTCCTGTCAATAGCGCAGAGCCACTCCATTGAAACCATCCGCCCGGTCCTGAGAGGTTGAAATCCGCTCCCATGGCGTGGAAACGCATTTAGCGACGGGCCTATTCCTTCTTGCACAGCTGTGCAGGAGCAAAGCCACGTTTTATCCCTGCCGCTTCGAGGTGACAGCCATATGACGGTTCACCTGGCAGGGATCCAAAATCACGGCTGGCAGCGCCGCCCCAAATGCCGGAGATTGGACCGCAGGGAGCCGAGCATGGGTGAAGCCGGCGCAGCAGACAGTCAGGGGGACAGCCGGCATGATCGCTCCGACATTCGCCGCCCGACCCGTCATCGCGGCCACCTGGCCTGATTTCGAAGCGCTGTTCGAAGGCAAGGGCGCGCCGAAATATTGCTGGTGCATGGCCTGGCGCCCCATGGCCGAACGGGGTTCGGCCGATAATGCCGCCCGCAAGCAGGCGCTCCACCACCGGGTCCAAACCGATGTGCCGATCGGCCTGCTCGGCTATCTCGACGACGAGCCCGTTGGCTGGTGCTCCGTGGCGCCGCGCGAGAGCTTCCTCAGGCTCTCGTCCGACCAGGACGATGGGGAGACGGGCATCTGGTCGATCACCTGCTTCTTTGTCCGCCGCGACCACCGCAAGGCCGGCCTGTCGCACGCCTTGCTCGATGCCGCCATCGCCTATGCCCGCGGCCAGGGCGCCCAGGTGGTCGAAGCCTATCCGGTCGATCCCAGCTCGCCCAGCTATCGTTTCATGGGGTTTGTCGAGCTGTTTACAGGGCGCGGCTTTGTTCCCGGCGGCAAGGCCGGCTCGCGTCGGCAGGTGATGCGGCTCGCATTGTGAGCTGCAACAACAGCGCCTCAGGCCGAGGACCGCCCTTCGCCGGCAGGATCGTCATCACCTGTGTCGGTGACGACAAGCCGCTTAGGCAGGTGCACCTCGACGCCGAGGCCGCCGAGGCTCGATTTGGCGATATGAAGCTCGCCGCCATAGGCCTCGACGATGTCCTTGGCGATGGCGAGGCCGAAGCCGGTGCCGCGCACGGTCTCATCGAGGCGCTTGCCCCGCTCGATGAAGGACTTTTCAGCATCGGGCGGCAGGCCGGGGCCGTCATCCTCGATCGACAGGACAATGACGGGCGAAGCCGTCTGCGCCATCAGGCGCACCCTTGCCTGGGAATTTCCCCATTTGCGGGCATTGTCCAGCAAATTGCCGGCGATGTTGGTGAAATCGCTCTCATCCATGGCGATCACGATGCCCTGCGGGGCTTCGAGGCCGAACATCATGTCCTTGTCGCGCGAGAGCTTGTGCATGGTCGAGACCAGCTTGGACAGCACGGCATGGGTGTCGACGCGTCCCGACAATTGCGCCGCTGCGAGACTCGCCCGCGCCTCCGCCAGAGTGCGCTTGACCTGGGCATCCATCCGCCAGACTTCGTCACGGATGGCATTGGCCGCGGTGGCCTGCCCGCTATCGGCCAGGGAGCGTGCGGTGGCTTCCAGCACGGCAAGCGGCGTCTTCAGGCCGTGGGCGAGATCGCCGGCCCGGCTGCGCGCCTCGATGAGCTGCGCCTCGCGGGAGGCGATCAGCGCATTGAGATTGTCGATCAGCGGCTGGATCTCGTCGGGATAGCGCCCGCTGATCTTGCGGGCCGGGCGGCTGCGCAGGGACAGCAACTCGACGCTGAGCTTGTCGAGCGGGCGGAAGCCGTAACGCAGGAAGGCGATCACCGCCCCGAGCAGGGCGGCCATCAGCACGGCGAGCGAGGGCGCCATCGCATAGAAGAAGCGCCATTTCACCGGCGAGAGCTGGGCATTGTCGAGGGCGATCAGGGCATTGACGGTCTGGTCGCCGCTCGCGGTCGAGATGACGATCGAGCGTTCGACCGCCAGGAGCTGGCTGCCATTCGGCCCGACGAGATCATTGACCTTGCCGCCGCCCTTGGCTGCCGTCGCCTGCAACCAGGGCAACCCCTGGTCCCACAGCGACTGCGAGCGCAACTCGACATTGCCGCCCCGGCCGACCTGCCAATAGAGCCCGCCATTGGGCAATTCGAAGCGCGGATCCTGCGGCCCCTCGTCGATGGTGAGCTGGTTGGAGGCATTGACCTCGATGCTGCCGAGCAAGAGGCGCATCTCGTCCTCGATCTCGGACAGTTCGAGAGCCCGGATCGCCAGGCCCGAGATGGCATCGATGCCGATGCCGGCCAGGATGGTGGCAACCACGATCGCCACCACCGAGCCGAGCAGCATGCGCCGCCTGAGGGAGAAGGAGGTCACGGTCACTGAGGCTCGGCCGGGATGACGTAGCCCTGGCCGCGGCGCGTCTCGATCACGCTGTTGTCGAGCTTGCGCCTCAGGCGGGCGACCACGACTTCGAGGGCATTGGAATCATGTTCCACATCCTGGTCGTAGATTGAATCTGTGATCTGCGACTGCGACATCACGGTGCCCGCATTGTGCAGGAGATAGGCCAGCAGGCGATATTCCAGCGGCGTCACCTGCACCGGGCTGCCATAGAAGGAGACGGCGCGCTGGCGGGTGTCGAGCTCCAGCACGCCATTCGACAGAACGGGGGAGGATTGGCCGGAGGCACGCCGGACCAGGGCCCGGACGCGCGCGAGCAATTCCTCCATGCGGAAGGGCTTGGTCAAATAATCGTCGGCGCCCGAATCCATGCCGTCGACCTTGTCACGCCAATCGTCGCGCGCGGTGAGGATGAGCACGGGCATGCCGCGCCGCGCCAAGCGCCAGCGCCTGAGCACCGTCAGCCCGTCGAGTTTGGGCAGGCCGAGGTCGAGGATCACCAGGTCGAAATGCTCGTTCTCGCCGGCGAAGAGCGCCTCCTCGCCATCGAACACCGTCACCACGATATATTGCTGGGCTTCGAGACTGCGACGGATATCGTCGACGATGGCTCGTTCGTCTTCGGCGACCAGAATACGCATGGTTCGGGGCTGGGATCTCGTGGGCGGAACTGGCCGGGCGCTCAATGCGTTGCCGAGCCGGGCCGGACATTAGGCCTATTTATCGACCAAGGCCAGTGTCACCGCATCGACGAGCACGTCGCGCCTCTTGCCGTCCGGCCTGAGAACGCGGACCATGTAGAGCAGGCGCCCACCGCGGCGCAGCTCGCGCACGCGCAGAATGCGGCCCGGCACCTCGCGGGCCACCGCCGCGGAAATATCCTTGAACGAATGTGCCCCGGGGCGGCGGATCAACACGCCGCTGGGCTGGCCGTGATGAGCAGGGCCGGCCATCGCCGCTTCGAGCGGCGGCATGAAGCAAGCGATTGTCAGCAGCAGTCCGGCACAGGCGCCGGACCTAATGCTAAAAGCCTTGGCGCTAAAAGCCGTCATGAATCTCCTAAGCAGAGTAGCTGGCAAGGCTCCCGACGGGCCTCGCCGGGCATTCCGCAACTGTTGAGTCACTCACAGTTTCCCGATCGACAGTCTACCGAAACCAAGCTTGCAATTGGCTTGCAGGCGCTGTCAGACGCTCGCAACGCGCACCTCGCTAGAATAGCTGGAAACGATTTTGGCCACCATCCGAATCGCCGGCCGAAGGATTACGCGTGTGTTGTCTTTTCCTGTACCAGTAAATGCCGCCGGGCCCCTCGCCGTGGTTCGCGGCGAGCAGCGTCCCGACCTTCTCCGCGACGAAACCCTGGCGACGATCTTCAAGGCGTCCGCCGCGGCCTTTCCCGACAAGCAGGCCCTCGGTGCGATCGGCACCGGCGAGCGCCTGACCTATCGCGAGCTCGACGAGCGCTCCGATCGGGTCGCCGCCGCCCTGGCCCGCCGCGGCGTCGGCGCCGGCATGTTCGTCGGCCTCTGGTTCCAGCGCTCGATCGACCTGCATGTCGCGCTGCTTGGCCTGATCAAGACCGGTGCCAGCTTCATTCCCTTCGATGCCGACATCCCGCCCGAGCGGGTGACGGCGAGCCTTGCCGATGCCGGCGCGGGCCTTCTGATCTCGCATGCGCCGCAGGCCGAGAAATATGCCGCCGTCGAGGCCGGGACGGTAACGCTCGAAGCCCTGCTCGAGGACACACGCCGCGAGGTTCCCGCCGGTCCTGCCCCCGCCCTGACCGATGCGGCCTATGCCATCTATACCTCCGGCACCAGCGGCAAGCCCAAGGGCATCAAGGTCTCTCATCGCAACATCTGCCACTATCTGCGCGCCGGCAACGAACGCCTGCGCATCGCGGCCGATGACGTGGTGCTCCAGCAGGCCTCGATCGCCTTCGACCTCTCGCTGGAAGAGATCTTCATTCCCTATATGGTCGGCGCCACGCTGAAGATCGCCGGTGCTGCCGTGCTGCAGGACATCGACGCCCTGCCCCAGATGCTGGAAGCCGAGGGCATCACCGTGATCGATACGGTGCCGACCCTGCTGTCCATGCTCAGTCGCGACGTCGCCGGGCTGAACACCATCATCCTGGGCGGCGAAGCCTGCCCGCCCGCTTTGGTCGCCCGCTTTGCCCGGCCCGGCCGGCGCCTGCTCAACACCTATGGCCCCACCGAGACCACGGTGGTGGCGACCTCGACCGAGCTGGAAGCCGGCGACGACATCACGATCGGGCGCCCGATCCCCAATTACACCGCCTATGTCGTCGACGATCAGCTCAACCTGCTGGCGCCCGGCGAGACCGGCGAATTGCTGGTGGGCGGCCCAGGCGTGGCCATGGGCTATCTCAACCTGCCGGAGATGACCGCGGCCAAGTTCATTGCCAATCCCTTTGCCTTGGACGGCTCCGACCCGGTGCTCTACCGCACCGGCGATGCGGTAAGCCTCAAGCCGGACGGACGGATCGTCTTCCAGGGCCGCATCGACAGCCAGGTCAAGATCCGCGGCTATCGCATCGAGCTCGGCGAGATCGAAAGCCTGCTGGCCGCCGATCCCGCCATCCGCACCGCGGTGGTGACGGCCAACCAGAGCGAGGCCGGCGATACGCTGGTCGCCCATCTGGTGCCGCGGGGCGAGATCGATCTCGACCGCATCAAGCGTGACCTTGCCGCCAAGATCCCGCGCTACATGCTGCCCTCGGCCTTCCAGCTCCATGACGCGCTGCCCGTGCTGCCGTCGGGCAAGGTCGACCGCAAGGCGCTCTCCTCCCTGCCGGTGCCGGAACGCCAGGCCACGGCCGGCGAGCAGGAACCTCCACGCTCCTGGACCGAAGCCCAGTTGCTCAAGGCTGCGCAGGAACTGCTGCGCGCCCCGGCGGTCGACTTCGAGGCCGATTTCTTCACCGACCTCGGCGGCCATTCGCTGCTGGCGGCGCGCTTCGTCTCCGAGGTCCGCCGCGTGCCGGCCTTGTCCGGCATCGCCATCCGCGACCTCTATACCCATCGCACCCTGCGCAATCTCGCCAAGGCCCTGGACGAGAGCGCGGCTGCTGCAGCGGCGGCGCCACCGCCGGACCGCAGTTTCGAGCCGGTGCCGCTCGCCCGGCGCTTCCTGTGCGGCCTGGCCCAGGCCGTCACGCTGCCCTTCATCGTCGCTCTGGTCTCGGTGCAATGGATCGGCCTCCTGCTCGCCAGCATGCTGCTGGTGGGCGACAACGCTTCCATCCTGACCGAGCTCGCCGTGCTGTGCGGGGTCTATATCTGCCTCAACCTCGCCACCAAGCTCGCCGTCATCGGCCTGAAATGGCTGGTGATCGGCCGCACCAGGCCGGGCGTCTATCCGCTCTGGGGCGCCTATTATTTCCGCATCTGGCTGATGCAGCGCATCGTGCAGCTCACCACGCCGAAATTCCTCAAGGGCTCGCCGCTCATCCGCGTCTATCTGCGCGCCCTCGGTGCCCGCATCGGTCATGACGCCATGATCGACGACTTCGAGGAAGGCGCGATCGACCTCGTCACCATCGGCGACCGGGCGAGCCTCGGCACCAAGCTCAAGCTCGCCAATGTCGAGGTGATCGGCAACGAGGTGCATGTCGGGCGCATCGAGATCGGCACCGGTGCACGCATCGGCAATGGCAGCGTGATCGGCGGCGACGTCGTCATCGGGGACGGCGCCGAGATCGGCGACCTCACGGCCCTGCCGCAGGGCACGATGGTGGCACCGGGCACCCATTGGGAAGGCGCGCCTGCCGCCGAAATCGGCCCCGCCGAGCAGGACGATCCGGCCGACCATCCCCATCTCGGCCGTTTCGGCCGTTTCGTGCAGGCCATCGGCTATTTCATCGCCTATAATCTGTGCCTGGTCATCGGCCTCCTGCCGATCTTCCCGGCCTTCTCGCTGTTCTCGGAAGTCGAAGCCCTGTTCGGCGCCGATCCCGACCAGCCCCTGTCCTGGAGCCTGGTGGCGGTCGCGGCCTGGCCGGCGGCGCTCGCCTTGATCGTGGTCTCGATGGCGGTGATGGTAGCCCTGCGCTGGCTGCTGCTGCCCAAGGTGCGCGAGGGCTCCTATTCGATCTTCGGTTCGCTCTATTTCCGCAAATGGGTGATCGGCCTTTCCACCGAATCCCTCCTGGAAACCCTCAACTCGCTCTATGCCACCGTGTTCATGCGCAACTGGTATCGCATGATGGGCGCCAAGATCGGCAAGGGCACCGAGATTTCGGCCAGCTTTGCCGGGCGCTACGACCTGATCGAGATGGGCCGCGACAATTTCATCGGCGACGAGACCATTTTCGGCGACGAGGAAATCCGCAATGGCCGCATGATCCTCAAGCGCCTGAAGACGGGCGACCGCTGCTTCTTCGGCAATTCCTCGGTGGTGTCGCAGGGTTCGGTGGTCGAAGACGATGCCCTGATCGGCATCAAGTCGCGCCTGCCCGATTCCCTCAAGGTCGGCACCGGCGAGACCTGGCTCGGCAGCCCCCCCATCGCCATGCCGACCCGCCAGAAGGTGGCGGCCGCCGCCGGCACCACCTATGCACCTCCCTTCCGCATGAAGCTCCTGCGCGTGGTGTTCGAGACGCTGCACACCTCGCTGCCGACGGCGGTGCTGATCGCCGCCGCCTACATCACCGCCGACATCCTGGCCTCGGTGATCTCTGAGGGTGCCTGGCTTGCCGCCATCGGCATCTTCCTGGTCGCAGGCCTCGCCATCTCCGCCCTGATGTACCTGGCCGCCGTCGCGGTAAAATGGCTCCTGATCGGCACCTACAAGCCGATGATGCGGCCGATGTGGTCCTGGTGGGCCATGCGCACGGAAGGCGTTGCGGTGATCTATGGCGGCCTCGCCAGCAAGATGCTGCTCGACTACCTCCGGGGCACGCCCTTCCTGCCCTGGCTGCTGCGCCCCTTCGGCGCCAAGATCGGCAAGGGCACCTGGATCAACACCACCGACATCTGCGAGTTCGATTGCACCGAGATCGGCGACCATGCCGTGCTCAACATGGGCGCCTGCCCGCAGACCCACCTCTATGAGGACCGGGTGATGAAGGTGGGTCGCATCCGCATCGGCCGCGGCGCCACGATCGGCACCGGCGCGACCGTGCTCTACGACACCGAGATCGGCCCCTTCGCCCAGGTCGAGCTGCTGACCTTGATCATGAAGGGCGAGGCGCTCCCCACCTCGACGGTGTGGACCGGTATTCCGGCCCAGGCCCAGGTCCTGGCTCCGGCAAATGCCGAGGCGCATGAACCGGCCCGGATTCCCGTCCTGGCCGAAGCGGCGGAGTAGGCTCCACTCCTGGGAGCGCGGACGTCCCCGTCCATAGGCGCTAAGATAAGGGGTTGGGCGAGATGAGGCAGTTGGAGATCGAGCTCGACATATGAGCCCCCTCGCCCCGTTTACGGGGAGAGGATGGAGGTGAGGGGCTACGGAAGGCGTCAGTTTGTGAGGTCGCGCCGCCCCTCATCCTTACCTTCTCCCCGTAAACGGGGCGAAGGGGGCCGGCCTCGCGCCTCTCGCCTTATCTTAGCGCCTATGGATGTCCCCGTCCGCTCTCCTTATCTGCAGGCGTAGCGTTTCCAAGAGCGGATCGTCCGACAACTCCCTTGAGTCCTTGCCGTCGCCGCTTCCAACGGCGCGAATGGCTTGCCAAGCGCCCTGCAATGGCCTAGCCGGAGGCTCTCCCGCCTTCCGGACCTCCAAGCGTGCCGGCTGCAGGCCTCTTGGAAGGAAGACCTTCGCTCGTGGAATTGACCTGGACCCTCATCGCCATGCTGGGCGCCGTCGGCCTGGTGGCCGGCTTCGTCGATGCCCTCGCCGGCGGCGGCGGCCTCCTGACCATTCCAGCCCTGCTGCTTTCCGGGCTCGACCCGGTAGCGGCCCTCGCCACCAACAAGCTGCAGTCGAGCTTCGGCTCGGGCTCGGCGGTGATCGCCTTCGCCCGGCGCGGCCATATCGCCTTTCATCAGACACGCTGGATGGTGGTGACGACTTTGCTCGGCGCCTGCCTGGGCGTGGCTGCCGTCAGCGTCGCACCGCTGTCACTGCTCTCCGCGGCTCTACCGGTGCTGCTGATCGCCATGGCGCTCTATTTCGCCTTCTCCTCCCGCTTCTCGCCCAAGGCCGGCATCGAGGACGGCAGGGCCCGCATGAGCCCAGGCCTGTTCACCCTTACCATGGCGCCTCTCATCGGCTTCTATGACGGCCTGTTCGGCCCGGGAACCGGCTCCTTCTTCATGCTCGCCTTCGTGGCGCTGTGCGGCTATGGCGTCATCCATGCCACCGCCAACACCAAGCTCCTCAACTTCACCTCCAATTTCGCCTCGCTGATCCTGTTCATCCTGGCGGGCAAGATCGTCTGGGTGGTCGGCCTGGTCATGGGCGTGGGCCAGTTCCTCGGGGCCCAGGCCGGCTCCTATATGGCGGTGCGCCAGGGCGCGCGGGTGATCAGGCCCCTTCTGGTGCTGGTGTGCTGCTCGGTGGCCGTCAAATTGCTGCTCGACCCGGCCAATCCCTTGCATCAGGCCGTTATTTCGCTGTTTCAGTGAAGTCCGTCGTTGACGCCGAAGCCATTGGGATGTAAAGAGCCGCCTTCCAATAGCGAGCGCCCGCAGCGCTCGCGGCTTATCATTTTCAGGCAACGCACGGCCTTTCGGCGATCTTTCGGGATCGTTATGGATGCGGCCGGCTTAACAGGCAGGGATCATGGCCAATACGAAGTCGGCCAAGAAGGCTACGCGCAAGATCGAAGTGCGCACCGCAGTAAACAAGGCGCGCCGCTCGCGTATGCGCACCTTCATCCGTAATGTCGAGGAAGCCGTCGCTGCCGGCGACCAGACCAAGGCTGCTGCTGCGCTGAAGAGCGCCGAGCCGGAAATCATGCGCGCTGCCCAGAAGGGCGTGCTGCCGGCCAACACGGCGTCGCGCAAGGTGTCGCGCCTGGCCCATGCCGTGAAGAAGCTCAGCGCCTGAGCCGAACGGCGGGACGTCGAATAGAGACAGGCGACCGAGCCACTTTATTTAATTTCCCTTAGGTGAAGAAACCCGGCCTCCAAAGCCGGGTTTTTGTTGTTCGGCCCTTCCCGGCCGGAGGCCCGTGCCACGCTCGGGCCCACGGCCTTTCGGGGGCCGCTCGCCATCGTTCCGGCTCCGTCCCCCCTCGGTCCGCGTTCCGGACACGGCCCCTCGACGGCGTCCTGGAAACATTTGTTCCGGGGCGAGCGCAGCCTGAAACCGCGACCCATGATTGTCATTGTCTCGTAACAATATTTGACGATGGAGGTATAATAATACTAACAACAATGAACTGGGCAATCTTTCCGCTTGACTCAAGGTTTGGCTGCCATGCCCATCCCCCCTCGGTAGCCGGTCAAAATTTTCCTATATATTTCATAGTCTTATGGGATAAGAGAAAAGTGACCCGGCAGCCATCCCGGCACGCGCCGGGCAAATTACGAAGCCTCGCAATCTTTACGCATCCGAAACGAATATTTTTGAGTCATTTTGCCGCCTCCATGATTCCGTCGACTCCTCAACACCTTGCGGCTGCGGCAGTCAAAGCGCCTGCTGTCCGAATCGAGAACATTGAGGGGCCATTAACGAATCATTGAGATTTGCCTGTTGCACCCGACTGGGCCGGTTCGGTATGTTTTTTCTCGGAACGGGTCATGTGTAGGTTCCTTCCCGATATTGCGAGCGGACGTCCGTCCATTCCGGGGCATCGGTGAGGTATGCTTTGATGGCTACGTATAGTTTTGAAAACAGTAAGGTAATAGCGTCGGCATTCGATTGCTGCTTTCGAGACCAATAATGAGATGGACCTTCTGGTGAAGCGTCCCGTGCCGGCGTTACACGGCATGTTGTGTATAATTACGAACGAAGTCTGAAGAAGACGGAATTGGGGTGTCATGTCGTCGGGGTGGTTGAATGACTATGCGGGAGACGTTTCGGCGCAGGAAGCCTATGAGCTCCTCAGCCAGCAGCCTAAGGCACAGCTTGTCGATGTCCGTACCCGGGCCGAATGGTCGTTCGTTGGCGTTCCCGACCTCTCCGCGCTCGGCAAGGAACCCGTCCTCGCCGAGTGGCAGCGCTACCCCAGCATGGAAGTCGCTACCGATTTCGTCTCCCAGCTCGAGCGCGAACTCGAGCGCCGCGGCGTCGGACAGGACCAGCCCGTCCTGTTTCTCTGCCGTTCGGGCGCTCGTTCGCTGGCGGCCGCCCAGGCTATGCTGGCTGCCGGTTGGAAGGGTGCTCGCAACATAGCCGCGGGCTTCGAGGGCCCGATGGATGCCTCGCGGCATCGTGGCATTGTCGAAGGCTGGAAAGCCTCCGGTTTGCCCTGGATCCAGTCCTAAAAAAAACCAATTCGCGCTCTGCAGCCGCCGGTCCAGGACCGGAAAAGGCCGGAGCTGTTTCTTGAACTCATTTTGCCAGACGATAGCCCTATGACCTCGAGCGAACGCCTGTCAGTTATTGCCAGCCAAACCGCAAAAACCGTTTCCGGCCTGGATTCCGATTCCTCCGTCGCCGATGGCGCCATCCAGCCGGCAGCGGCCTGGGATCGCGTCAAGCGCCGCCTGCGTGCCGAATATGGCGAGGACGTGTTTTCCAGCTGGTTCGCCCGCCTGGAACTCGACGCCGTCATCGACGACACCGTGAATCTGTCGGTCCCGACCCGGTTCCTGCGCAGCTGGATCCAGGCTCACTACATCGACAAGATCCTTGGCCTCCTGTCGGCCGAACTGCCGGGCACGGCCCATATCGCGCTCAATGTCCGCACTGCGGTGGCCCGCCCACCGGCAGCGCGCGATGCCGCCTCATGCGCCAAGCCCATCGGCGAAGCGGCGGCCGCCAAGCCGGCTGTCCCCTTCCTGCGGGCGGTGGAAACGCCGGCACGCGAGGACGACCTTTCCGGCTCCCCGCTCGACCGTCGCATGTCGTTCGAAGCCTATTTCATCGGCCGCTCGAATTCACTCGCGCATGCCGCGGCCCTGCAGGTCGCCAAGGCCGGCGCCGCCGATCCGCTGCCCTATAATCCGCTGTTCATCCATGCCTTGGTGGGCCTCGGCAAGTCGCATCTGATCCAGGCCATCGCCCATCAGTCGGAAGCCCAAGGCAAGCGCGCCCTCTACCTCACCGCCGAGCGCTTCATGTATGGCTTCGTCGCCGCGCTGAAGGCGCAGACCGCCATCGCCTTCAAGGAGAAGCTGCGCGCGATCGACCTGCTCGTCATCGACGACCTGCAGTTCCTGGCCGGCAAGTCGATCCAGCAGGAGTTCTGCCATACCCTCAATGCCCTGATCGACGGCGGCAAGCAGGTCGTGGTCGCGGCGGATCGGCCGCCGGCGGATCTGGAGACCCTGGACGAGCGCGTGCGTTCGCGCCTGTCGGGCGGCCTAGTGGTGGAGATCGGTGCGCTCGACGAGGAACTGCGCATCAAGATCCTGAAGGCTCGCATCGAGGCGGCCCGCGCCCATCACGCCAATTTCGACGTGCCCGACAATGTCGTGGCCTATGTCGCCCATCAGGTCACGACCAATGGCCGCGATCTCGATGGCGCCGTCAACCGCCTGCTCGCCCATTCCGCTCTGTCCGGCTCGGGCATGTCGCTGGAGACGGCCGAGGCCGCCATCCGCGACCTCGTCAAGAACCGGGAGCCGCGCCGGGTCAAGATCGAGGACATCCAGCGCATCGTCGCCAAGCATTACAATGTCAGCCGCGCCGACATCCTGTCGCTCCGCCGCACCGCCACGGTGGTGAAGCCGCGCCAGGTTGCGATGTATCTGGCCAAATCGCTGACGCCGCGTTCCCTGCCCGAGATCGGCCGCCGCTTCGGCGGGCGCGACCACACCACGGTGCTGCATGCCGTGCGCAAGATCGAGGGCCTGGTCGGCAAGGACACCGGTCTGGCCGAGGAAGTGGATCTGCTGCGCCGGCTGCTTTCGGAATAGAATGCCGATGCGTGTCCGGCGGCGGGATGTCGGTGATCGCCGACATCTTGCCATCGGCCATGCATGGGCTTAACCCAGTTCTTGCGTGATGCAGGAACTGGAGGTGGATCCATGGCTCGACCGGTACGGACGAATCCGATCTCATCTCCGGCCGTGCATATCCGCTGGCTCGCCTGTCTTGCGGCACTGGTCGTGCCGGGGCTCGGCCACGCTCAGGGCAATGTTCAGGACGATGATCAGGGCATGGGCGTCCTGAAAGTCTTCATGGCGAGCCAGAGCTACCGGGACATCACCGGCAAAGCCCTTTCAGGCATCCCGCCGGCCATCTTCACACGCTGTCCGACGCTGGTGGCGCGGGATTCCTCCGTCACCATCCTTCAGCCGGTATCCGCCGGTCCGCAGGGCAGCCCGGCTAGTGGGCGATGGAAACAATCCTTTCCGGTCAGCGGCTGCGGCAACGACACCGTGCTCAATCTCTATTTCTCGGTGGCGGCGGACGGCAAACCCCAGGCCGGCGCCACCTTGCCCGGCACCACGCTCGCCGATCCGCTCCTCCAGCGAGACGCTCTGCTCTATGCCAATCTCGGCGCCACGCGCGCCGTGGCCGACTGCAAGAATTTTCTGGTCATCGATACCAAGGCTCCCGCATCGAGCCAACCGCCAGGAACGGGCGGCGGCCTCAAGGCTCCCTGGTCCGAAACCTGGACGCTGAGCGGCTGCAGCCGCAAGGTCGACGTCCGCATGGATTTCACCCCCGATTCCACCGGCACGACGATCGCGCCGCGCGACGCAGTGATCCGGCCCGACTGATGTCGGCTGGGCAAGCGCCCCAATCTTCCCCCTTGCATCGCCGGCGCGATCCGGGCAAAGGCGCAAACGACCCTTTGTTTCGGCGCCGCTTGCGGCACCCAGCAGATTGAGATGATCGCCATGCTCTATCTCGGCCTCGATATCGGAACTTCGGCCGTCAAGGCCGTCATCGTCGACGAACGCGAGACCGTGCTGGCCGAGAGCGAACAGCCTCTCTCGCTGTCGCGTCCGGGCCCCGGGCTCAGCGAGCAGAATGCCGATGACTGGATCGCAGCGATCGAAGCCATCCTGACGCGCTGGCGGGCCGAACAGCCGGCTCTGCTGGCCGGCGTGGAGGGCATCGGCCTGTCGGGCCAGATGCATGGCTCTGTCTGCCTCGATGCCGAGGACCGGCCGCTCGGGCCGGTGATGTTGTGGAACGACGGCCGTGCCGCAGCCGAGGCAGCCGAACTCAACCGCGAGCACCCCGAACTCGCCTGGCAGCTCGGCGTGCCGGCCGCTCCCGGCTTTACCGCTCCCAAATTGCTGTGGCTCGCCCGCCACCAACCGGCACTGCGCGCCCGTCTGAAGCGGGTGCTGCTGCCCAAGGATTTCGTGCGCCTGTGGCTGACCGGCGAGCATGTCAGCGAAATGTCGGACGCGGCGGGAAGCTGGTGGCTCGACCAGGCCAGGCGCGATTGGTCCGATGCGGCCCTGGCGGCAACCGGTGTCGAGCGCAGCCAGGTGCCGCGCCTGATCGAGGGCACCGAAATCTCCGGCCGGCTGCGCCCGGCGCTCGCCAGCCGGCTCGGCTTCAAGCCAGGCATCCCGGTGGCCGGCGGCGCGGGCGACGCCATGGCAGGCGCCATCGGCATCGGCACCATTGCCGACGGCGCTTTCCTTTCCATCGGCACGTCCGGCCAGTTCTTCGTGCCCGGAACCGACTATCGTCCGCTGCCCGACAAGTTCCTGCATACGTTCTGCCATGCCGTGCCCGGTCATTGGGTGCAGATGGCCGCCCTGCTCAACGGCGCCTCCTGCCTCGCCTGGGCCGCAGGGCTGGTGGGCGAGCCGATCGAAAAGCTGCTGGCCGACGTTGCCGCCCAGCCGTCCGGCCCGGGCCGCGTGATGTTCCTGCCCTATCTCGCCGGCGAGCGCACCCCGCACAACGATCCGGAGGCAACCGGCCTGTTCACCGGCATGACCGGCGGCACCGGCAAGGCCGACCTCATTCGCGCCGTGCTGGAGGGCGTTGCCTATTCCTTCGCCGATGCGGCGGCCTGCCTCGCCGAAGCCGGCACTGAGCTCAGCGAAGCTGCCGTGATCGGTGGTGGCGCCCGCAGCGCCTTGTGGGTGCAGATCCTCGCCGATGTGCTCGGCCTCAGGCTGAAGCGCTATCGCGGCGGCGAAAAGGGGCCGGCCTTCGGCGCCGCCCGGCTCGCACGCGCCGCGGCCAGCGGCGAACCGATCACAGCCATCGCCACCAAGCCGCCCATCCTGGATGTTGCCGAGCCGCGCCCCGAGCTGACGCAGGCCTATGTCGAAAAGGTGGCGGCCTTCCGCCGGCTCTACCAGGCAACCAGGGCGGCTCGCTAGGTCAAGCCGCGCCATACGCTATCGCGTCAATCGGGCAAACACCCGCGACAGCCTCCTGGTCCCGACATCGGCCTCCTCATCCGTCAATCCGGAAAATCCCAGCAGGAGCCCGGACTCGGCCGCAGTTGATATATGCATCGGCGATACCGGCAGAACGGCCACGCCTTCCTGGAGCGCGGCCTGTGCTACCGCGCGATCATCCGTCCAGGTTCCCGTGCTCCGCACTGTGAAGTGAATGCCCTGCTCGGGCACGGGCGCAATCAAATGCTCCGATAGCCGCTCGTTCAGCAAGCGGGCCAGAAAGTCGCGCGAGGCACGGTAGCGCTCGCGCAGGCGCCGTAAATGGGCCGGGAAATATCCTTCGTTGAGGAAATCGGCCACGACGCGCTGATGCAGCGGCGCCGGGAAGCGATCCACAATGGGCCGCGCGGCCCTGAAGGTGGCGACGAGATCGTGGGGAACGATGAGATAGCCCACCCGGATCCCGGGCAGCAGCGCCTTGCTGAAAGTGCCGAGATAGAGGACGCGGTCGGTGGCATCCAAGCCCTGGAGCGAGGTGATCGGCCGGCCCTCATAGCGGAACTCGCTGTCGTAATCGTCCTCGATGATCCAGCAGCCCCGCTCCTGCGCAAAGGACAGAAGCTCCAGCCGGCGCGCCAGCGGCAGGGCAGAGCCGGAGGGATATTGATGCGACGGCGTCACATAGACGGCCGCCGGCCTGGGACCGTCATAGGCCTTGAGCTGCTGCGTGCTCAACCCGTCCCGATCGACTTGTATGCCGGCGAGCCGGGCGCCATTGAAAACGAAGGCCTGTCGCGCCGGCGGGTAGCAGGGATCTTCCACCAGCACCGTCTGCCCCGGCGAGGCCAGGAGACGAACGGCAAGGTCGAGGGCCTGCTGCGTGCCCGAGGTGATGAAGACCTGTCCCGGTTCGCATCGAACGCCACGCGAGGCGATGAGATGAGCGGCTATCGCCTCCCGCAGCGCTGCCTCGCCTTGCGCCTCGCGATAGCCGTCATGCGTGTAGTCGAGATGGCGGAGCGTGAGCCGCTTCAACAGGCTCGCTGTCCTGGCATCATGGATCACGCGGCCGGTGGTGAAGGGAGCCTGCAGGGGTAGGGCCGTCCCGATGCGCATGGCCATTTTCGCTGCCGTCGAAATGGCTCGGCTATCGCTCCCCCCGACCGCCTGATGCCCCTCGCTTGTTCCGGTCGGGATCGACGGCAAGCCGCTGGCGACATAGGTTCCGGAACCATGCCGGCCAAGGGCGTATCCCTCTGCAATCAGCATGTCATAGGCCTCCGCGACCAGGCCGCGCGACAAGGACCATTCGCGCGAGGCCGTCCGGGTCGAGGGCAGCCGATGCCCCGGCTGCAGCCGGCCTGCCACGATGCCGTCGCGCAGTTGCACGAAGAGCTGGCGCACGGCCGGCATCGGCGACGGCGTTTCGATCGCGGGAAGAAAGCCGGCCGCCGCGCTCTCCCGGCGCAGCGACCGGGCCTGGCTGTCCGACACGGAAGTGGCTCGCATCTTCATCCTAAAGTGGCCCTGGATTAGGGTCCAAGTTTGGCGTTTTGTCGATCCACTTTCAAGGATGACCGCAATGCGCCCCTCTTCAGCCCCCTTCCTCTTCGCCGGCACCATGCTGGCCGCCGCCGGTTATGGCGCCACTTTTCTGCTTGCCTCCTACTACCGCGCGCATGGCGGCGGCGACATCGAGACCGGCCTCACCCTCGGGGCGGCGATGGTCGGCACCTTCACCGGCGTTCCGCTCGTCGGCTGGCTGTCCGGCCGCTTCGATGCCGCCCGCATGTGCGTGGCCGCCTGCTGCGCCGTCGCTGCCGGCTTCCTGCTGCTGGCGGCATCGGCCGCGCAAAGCGGTTTCACACCCGGCCTGGCCTCGGGCTTCCTCATCGGGCTGGGTTGGGGCATGTTCTATATCGCCGCGCCCATGGCCCTTTCCGAACGCATCACCGATGCCGACCGAGCCTTCTGGTTCATGCGCTTCGCCGCCTTCCAGATGGCGGGCATCGGCGGCGGGCCGGTCCTTCTCAATCTGTCCATCCATCAGGCCGGCCTGTCGATCGAGGCGGCGTTCCTGCTGGTCGGCCTCGCTTGTCTGGCCGCATCGGCACTCCTCTGGATTTTCGGGACCCTCGCGCCCGGCGAGCCACGCATCGTCGCCCTGCGCCCCTGGCTGCGCGACATCGCCGTCATCGGCCGGGGCGCATCGATACGCCCTATTATCATGGTGGCGCTCGGGGCCTGCGTCTTCTCCGGCCTCATGACCTTCCAGTCCACGCTGGTGCGGGATACGGCCGCGAACGAGGCGACTTTCTTCGCCGTCTACGCCGTCACGGTCGTCGCCGCGCGTCTGCTGCTCGCCCGTACCCTGGCCGGGCTGCCGCAAGTCGCACTTGCAACCGGCCTGCTGGCCGCCATGGTGCTCGGGGTCCTGGCGATGCTGGGGGTCACCCTCCATCCGGCATTCCAGATTCTCGCCGCCATCCTGACGGGTATCGGCTATGGCCTGGTCTATCCGGTCATCCAGACCTGGGCGGTCAACGACACCCCGCGGGAGTTGCGCCATGCGGCACTCACCTGGTTCGTCCTTTCCTATTTCATCGGTGTCTTCGGCTTTCCCGTCATCGGCGGCTGGATGCTGGTCAATTTCGGCAAGAGCACCTTTCTGGTCGTCCTGCTCGGCCTCGCGCTGGCGGAGTTGCTGATCGCGGTCAATATCGGCCTCGCCCGCAAGCGCTCGATCGCCCTCGGGACGGGCCGAACTTCCGCGTCATGACGGCCTGTCGCCACCGTGGGCAGGCCTACCGCATGCGCCGTCTTCTCGCCGCATCTCCCCGGCGGCAGAACGCTCCGGAAGCGTGATTTCCGCACCTTCGCCCGCTTCATCCGAAGCGGGCTCTTTCTGTCCGGCGCAGGCGAAGATGCCTATCCGACCCTGCCGCCGCTCGAGGCTCGGATGACGAGTTCCGTACCGAAGACGACCCTGGGGCGCTCGATCACCTCGCGATTAAGCAGCCGGATCAGCATGCGGGCCGCCGCCTCTCCCTGTTCGATCGCCGGGTTGTGGATGGTGGTGAGGGCCGGCCTGGTATAGGCCGCGATCGGCAAATCGTCGAAACCGATGACGGCGATGTCTTCGGGCACCCGCAGGCCGGCCGCCTCGATCGCCGCCATTATGCCGAGCGCGATCGTATCGTTGCCGGCAAGAATGGCGGTCGGTGGCCGCTGCGCCCGTGCCAGCAATTCCCTCATCGCCGCAAAACCGCTCTCCGCACTGTGATGGGCAAAGCCGACCAGGTCGGGTTCGGGCTCCAAGCCATGGCTGGCCAGGCTGTCGCGATAGGCGGCCAGGCGCCGATCGGTGGCGATGTTGCCCATGGCGGAGAAGCCGATATGGCCGATGCGCCGGTGCCCGAGCCCGACGAGATGATCGACGGCGCTCTGGATCGCCCTGCGGTTGGAGAAATTGACCGAATGCTCGTTGGGATGGCCGACGGAGCCGAGCAGCACCAGGGGATAGCCATCCTCGATCAGCCCGCGCAAGGCCTGGTCGTTGCTGGCGGGGTTGAGCACGATCATGCCGTCGATGCGGCGGCTGCGCACCAGATCGGTATAGATATTGGGGGCCCCACCCTTGTCGACGACCTCCAGCAGCACACCATAGCCATGCTCGCGATTGACCCGGCTGATGCCATAGAGGAGTTGGGGCACGAAGCCGTCGACATTCAGGAGCGCCGGGTCGGTCGCGACCAGGCCGATCGTTTCGGTGTCGCCCCGCACCAGCATGCGGGCTGCCGAATTCGGCCGATAACCAAGTTCCGCCGCGGCCCGCAGAACGCGTTCGCGCGTCTGGGTGCTGATCGAAACGGCCGTCGAACCATTCAGGACCATGGAGACGGTGGCGCGGGATACGCCGGCGCGCTCCGCCACGTCATGGCTCGTCACCTTCATGCGCTCCATCCGTCCTCCGAGACCGTCAACAAGCCGTGCCGATCCCAGCCTGTCAAGCCTGCGGGCACCCGTCTTGACAGCGCGCCCTTCCTCTGCATTAATCATACTAACACGTGTTAGTAAACAAGTAACACGTGTCATCAACGAATGAAAAATGAGACCAGCCTGGGGAGGCAACGCCTTTGGTATCGATCGGCGAGTCCGAATCACTGGCCAGACGGCGCCCGGCCCGCAGCGCGAGGAGCCTGCGCTGGCGCGAGAACCTGACGGGTTGGCTTTTCATCGCCCCCGCCCTCCTCGGCTTCACGGTGTTCTACCTGCTGCCGACCTTGCGGGCCGTCGAGATCAGCCTGACCGACTGGAACCTGATGCGGGCGCCGAAATTCGTCGGGCTCGACAATTACGCCAGGCTGATCGCCGATCCCCGCTTCTGGCAATCGGTCAAGATCACCTGCCTGTACGTCCTCTACAACATCCCGGTCCAGACGGTGCTCGGCCTCGCCCTCGCCGTGCTGATGGACAGGCTGTCGAAATCCGTGGCGCTGCGCGCGGTGGTGGTGGCGCCCTATCTTCTCTCCAACGTAGTCGCCGCCCTGATCTTCCTGTGGCTGCTCGATCCGATCCTGGGCATCACCAACGCCTTCCTCGGCCTGATCGGCATATCCCGTCAGCCCTTCCTGACCTCGCCCGGACTGTCCCTGGTCTCGGTGGCGGCGATCAATGTCTGGCGCCACACCGGCATGACCGCGATCCTGTTCTATGCCGGGCTGCAGGCGATTCCGCGCTCGCTCTACGAGGCAGCCAGGATCGACGGTGCCAGCGAATGGCATATGTTCCGGCATATCACCTTGCCGCTGCTGCGCCCCGTGCTGGTCTTCATCGTCGTCACCAGCGTGATCGGCTCGTTCCAGGTCTTCGACACCATCGCCGTGGCCACCAGGGGCGGGCCGGTCAATTCGACCAGCACCATCATCTGGTACATCTATGAGAGCGCCTTCCGCTTCTCCAAGATGGGCTATGCCTCGGCCATGTCCGTGCTGCTCTTCCTGGTGCTCGTTGGCGTCACCCTCATCCAGATGCGGGTGATGCGGGCCGGCAGCTCGGACCTGGAGTAGGCGCCATGGCCATCGTCGCCCCACGCCGGAACCTCGGGCGCGCCTTTGCCTGGCTGGTGCTCTGGCTCTTCGTCATCGGCTCGCTCTTCCCGCTCTGGATCGCCCTCAAGACGGCTTTCACGCCATTGCCGAACCTTTACGAAAGCGCCGGTTCTCCCCTGCCGGACGGCGTGACGACCACGAATTTCACCCGCATCTTCGGCCTGAGCCCGGAAGAGGGAGGTTTCGTCGCCCGCATCAATTTCGGGCCGGCCCTCGTGAACAGCCTCGTCTTCACGGCGATCTGCGTCACCGGCCAGATCTTGTTTTCCTCGCTGGCCGCCTATGCCTTCGCCAGGCTGCGCTTCTTCGGCCGGGACGTGATCTTCTATCTCTTCATCTCCGCCACCATGGTGCCGGCGATCGTGCTGTTCATCCCGAATTTCGTGCTGATCAAGGAGCTCGGCTGGCTGAACACCATGACCGGCATGGTGGCGCCCTTCGTGCTGATGACGCCCTTCGCCGTGTTCTTCCTGCGCCAGTTCTTCCTGTCGACGCCTTCGGAGCTGGAGGATGCCGCCCGCCTCGACGGCGCCTCGCCGCTGCGCATCTTCTGGAGCGTGGTGCTGCCGGTCCATCGCGGCGCCATCGCTACGCTCGCCATCCTGCTCGCCATCAACAGCTGGAACGAATTCCTCTGGCCCTATCTGATCGGGCGCGATGAAAGCTCGCGCGTCCTGTCGGTCGCCCTCACCAATTTCCTGCAGCAGCAGCCGAACGGCAATCCCGACTGGACCGGCCTGATGGCCGCGACCTTCCTGTCGATCCTGCCGGTCATCGCCCTGCTCCTCATCCTCGGCCGGCGCGTGGTCGAGTCCCTGCAATTCAGCGGCCTGAAATAACGGGCCGAGCACATCCGGGAGGAAGCCTTGACGATCACCTCGAAAGCTCTCGCGTCACGACTGCGTTCATGGTGCTGCGGGCGGCGTGGCCGGCCCGCCGGCAATCCGAGGGGTCCCGGGCGCGGGTCCCGCCGCCTGCAGCTCGGCCTCGGCGCGATGCTGCTGGCGGGAACGAGCCTGCCGGCACGAGCCGCGACCGAGATCAGCTACTGGCTGTGGGACAACAACCAGCTCGCACCCTACCAGGCCTGCGCGGACGCCTTCCAGAAGGAGCACCCCGACATCAAGGTGAAGCTCACCCAGCTCGCCTGGAACGACTATTGGACGACGCTCTCCACCGGCTTCGTCTCCGGCACGGCGCCGGATGTCTTCACCAACCACCTCAGCCGCTATCCCGAATTCGTCGCCAACAACCAGGTGATGGAGATCACCGATTTCATCAAGCGCGACAAGGTCCCGACCGACATCTACTACAAGGGCCTGCTCGACCTGTGGTCGAAGGATGGCCGCGTCTATGGCCTACCCAAGGATTGGGACACGGTCGCCATCGTCTACAACAAGGACATGCTCGACAAGGCCGGCGTCAGTGTCGAGGAGCTCAACGAGGCCACCTGGAACCCGAAGGACGGCGGCAGTTTCGAAAAGATCCTGGCCAGGCTCTCCATCGACGCCAATGGCAATGACGGCCTCTCGGCCAAATTCGATCCGAAATCCGTCAAGCAATATGGCATCGTCTTTCCCGAGATCGACGGTTACGGCCAGTCGGCCTGGGCCCATTTCGCCGCCTCCAACGGCTTCAAATTCGTCGATGGCCTGTGGGCGACCTCCTACCATTACGATGCACCGGAGCTGGCCGCCTCCATCGGCTGGCAGCGCGATCTCGGCCTGAAGAAGGGCTTCGCCATCCCGCAAAAGGATGTCGGCAACAATTCCTCGGCCCTGTTCGTCGCCGGCAAGGCCGCGCTCACGCCGCAGGGCTCCTGGCTGATCAGCTTCTTCGGCAACAACGCCAAGTTCAAGCTCGGCTACGCCCTGCTGCCCAAGGGCCCGATGGGTCGCAAGACCATGTTCAACGGCCTCGCCGACGGCATCTGGACCGGCACCAAGCATCCGGAGGAAAGCTGGCAATGGGTGAAGTTCCTGGCTTCGCCCAGTTGCGCCCGCATCGTCGGCGCCTCCGGCGTGGTCTTCCCGGCCATAGAGGAAGCGGCCAAGCTCTCCCAGCAAGCCTCGACCACCAAGGGCTGGGACGTCTCCGCCTTCCTCAAGGAGGCTACCCCCGACCAGACCTTCTATTTCCCGATCACGGACCATTCCTCCGAAATCAATTCGCTGATGAAAGCCGCTTTCGAGCAGATCTTCCTCAACGACGTCGACGCGGCGAAGGTCCTCAAGGAAGCCAACGATGCCGTGAACGCCCTGTTCTGACCCGCCTCCTCCCCCCCTGTCGGCGGCGGCCACCGTCGCCGACCTTTTCTTCTCGATCAGGAGCCCCTGATGCCTTCCCCCAAGATCACCTTCATCGGTGCCGGCAGCACCGTTTTCGCCAAGAACCTGATGGGTGACATTCTCTCCTTTCCCGAACTCGCGGGGGCGCATATCTGCCTCTATGACATCGACGCCGAGCGCCTGGCCGTCTCCGAGCGCGTCGGCCGGCGCATCGTCGAGACTCTCGAGGTCCCTGCCCGCATCGAGGCCACCACGGACCGCTCGCGCGCCCTCGACGGGGCCGACTATGCCATCACCATGATCCAGGTCGCCGGCTACAAGCCGGGTACGGTGACGGACTTCGCGGTGCCCAAGAAATACGGCCTGCGCCAGACCATCGCCGACACGCTCGGCGTCGGCGGCATCATGCGGGCTTTGCGTACCATTCCTGTGCTGCTCGACTATGCGCGCGACATGGAGAGGCTGTGCCCGGACGTCTTCCATCTGCAATATGCCAATCCGATGGCGATGAACGTCATGGCGCTGAACCGGGCGAGCAAGATCCGCAGCGTCGGGCTCTGCCACAGCGTGCAGGGCACGGCGGCCGAGATCGCCGAGGATATCGGCGTGCCGCTCGAGGAGATCAACTACACCTGCGCAGGCATCAACCACATGGCGTTCTATCTGAAGTTCGAGCGCAATGGCGAGGATCTCTATCCGCTGATCCGCAAGGTGGTCGAGGAAGGGCGCGTGCCCGAGTGGAACCGGGTGCGCTACGACATGTTCCTCAGGCTCGGCTATTTCGTCACCGAATCCAGCGAGCATTTCTGCGAATATGTGCCCTGGTACATCAAGACGGGTCAGGAAAAGCTGGTCGAGCGCTACAACATTCCGCTCGACGAATACATCACCCGCTCGGAGAACCAGATCCGGAAATGGGGCGAGCTCTCCAGCCAGCTGCAGGACGCCTCCGTCCCGCTCGAGGTCAAGCGCAGCGTCGAATATGGCTCGACCATCATCCATGCCATGGAGACGGGCAAGCCCGCCGTGGTCTATGGCAATGTCGAAAATCGCGGCTTGATCGCCAACCTGCCGGCCGATTGCGCGGTGGAGGTCCCCTGTCTGGTCGACAGGAACGGGCTGCAGCCGGTCAGCATCGGCAAGCTGCCTCCCCAGCTCGCCGCCCTGATGCAGACCAACATCAACGTCCAGAACCTCACGGTGGAGGCATTGCTGACCGGCAATCGCGACCATGTCTATCATGCCGCGATGCTCGATCCGCACACCGCCGCCGAGCTCAATCTCGACGAGATCTGGGCCCTGGTCGACGAGCTCATGGCAGCCCATGGCGACTGGATCCCGCAGAATCTGCGCGAGACGGTGGCCCACGCCGCCTCGCAGCTGCGGGTAGCGTGACCGGGCGGGAAATGACGACATAGAGCGAATGTGGCTTGCTTGAATGGCCGTTATTCGGTGAGCCCTGCGCTGCCCCTCACCCTTGATGCAGTCTTCAGCAATCAGCCATGCCATCAAGGCCGCAACCGCCCTTCACGCGCTCCGCGCGGCGCCGGCGCTGAGATCGGCCCAGTCGAACTCTTCCTCCAGCACGTAATAGGCATCGTCGCCGATCGCCCCCTCGCGGCGCAGTTCGTTCGCCTTGAGGCGCGCGGCGGCGATCGCCTGCCGTCTGAGCGGATTGCCGGGCAGATCCCCGATCTCGCCCTGCAGCGGGCTCGCCTCGCTCAGCTCCACCACCGCCCCATATTCCTTGCACAGCAGCTTGGCATGCTTGGACTCGTCGTCCTTGATCGCCTCGATGGCGGCGCGATAGGCCTCGGTACGGGCCCATTTCACCTCCTGGCCGACAGGATCGCCATCGCGCAGATTCATCCAGCGGATCAGCGGCTTGAGCGTGAGGCCCTGCAGGACGAGCGTGCCGAACACCACGCAGAAGGCAGTGAACACGATGAGGTCGCGATAGGGAAACGGCGTGCCGTCAGCCAGATGCTCCGGCAAAGCGAAGGCAGCGGCCAGGGTGACGATACCGCGCATGCCGGCCCAGGAAATGACGATACCGCCCCGTGCCGTCGGCCGCGCCATCGGCCGAGGCGGGTGGAAGCCATAGCGGGAAATCTTGAAGCGGACCGCCGTGTTGTAGGTCATCACCCAGAGGAAACGCACCACGATGACCGTGACCAGCACGGCCAGGGCGACGGCGCAATATTGCAGGCGCAGTCCCATGTCGAGCCGCTCCCAGATCGGACGCAATTGCAGGCCGATCAGCACGAAGGCGAAGGCGTTCAGCATGAACACCACCGTCTCCCATACCGCATAGACGGGAACGCGCAGCCGCGCCGGCATGGGGGCGTCGCGCCGCCGGGCGATGGTCATGGCGTAGCAGACGATGGTGAGGATGCCGGACAGCCCCACCGCTTCCGCCAGCATCCAGACCCCGAACGTGGTGGCGAACTGCACGATCAGGGCGGTCGGCGCATCGTCGAAGCGCCCGATCACATAGGGAAAGGCCAGCCCCATGGCGATACCCGCGGCGACCGAGCCGAACACCGTGATGAAGAAGGCCGGGCCGAGGCTGCCGAGGGTGATGCCTCCGGAAACCATGGCGATCACGGCGAGGCGATAGATCAGGAGGGCGCTGGCATCGTTGAGCAGGCTCTCGCCCTCGAGGATCTTGGTCAGGCGATGCGGCAGCTTGACCTGCCGGACGATCGCCGTGGCGGCGGCCGCATCCGGCGGCGCCACGATGGCCCCCAGCGCAATCGCCGCGGCCCAGGGCATGCCGGGCACCAGCCAGCGCGCGAGCAGGGCGACGGCGACCGTGGTGACACCGACGGCGACGATCACCAGGTTGGCGACCGGCACCCAATTGTCACGCAGGTCCCGCAGCGAGGTGTCGTAGGCAGCGTCCAGCAGCACGGGCGCCACGAACAGGGTCAGCGCCAGATGCGGATCCAGCGTCCATTCCGGGCTGTTGGGCACGAAGGCGAGGCAGGCGCCGCCAAGGGCGAGGAAGGTCGGATAGGGCGCCCCCAGGCGCCGGGCCAGGGTCGACAGCAGGGCGGCACCCAGCAACAGCAGAATGATCCACTCGAAGGTTTCCATCGCGACCTCGACATCGTCTCCTGGTTGCATCCGGCAGTTTGCCGATAGCGTCAAGAGGACGGGGCTCACCGACCTGTGGCCGGCTGGAACTTCCGCATCGGGCGGA
Organism: Labrys sp. (in: a-proteobacteria); assembly: GCF_047605565.1. NCBI lineage: Bacteria > Pseudomonadati > Pseudomonadota > Alphaproteobacteria > Hyphomicrobiales > Xanthobacteraceae > Labrys > Labrys sp. (in: a-proteobacteria). Next base: position 118,876 of record NZ_JASGFM010000011.1, on the reverse strand, counting down.
CCGGTCCATCGCCATTCTTGTCAGGGGCAGGGACTTGCCCCTAGGGTGGCGCCATTCTTGCGAACCGGCCCGAAAGGACAGGATGACGACGATACGGAAACGCTCGTTTCCAAATAGGGAAGGCCTCCGGTCTTCCATCCGCCGTGCCTTCCACGCGATCATAGTCGTGGCAGCGTTGGCGGCATTGCCGGCCGGCCTGGCCGCGCAGGAGGCCGTCGATCGCCTCGGCCTGCCCGGCCCGCTGGCCTTCGACGGCACAGAGTACAGGCTTGCCTGGAGCGCCCAGCCCAATCCAACCTATTACAAGCAGGAATATCTGCCGGCCGACGAGACCGTGACCGACTACACCAGGATGGTGCTGGTGGAACTGATCGCGGGCGGCCTGGACGTCGCCGGTGCCGCCAAGGCGCAGGTCGATACGCTCAACCAGCGCAAGGGCAAGGATCCGCTGGTGCAGATGGCCCTGATCCGCAACGCGCCGACCGGCGAGATCCTGCTCGACTTCCTGATCAGCCAGAAGAACCCCTGGGGCGAGTTCACGGTGGAGTGGAACGCCTATCGCTACGTGCCGCGTGGCGATGGCGTCATGCTGTTCGCGATCAGCCGCCGCGCCTATGGCAATGCGGCCGCCAAGGCCTTCCTGGCCCGGCTGAAGACCGAGCGCCCCGCCGATATCGCCAAGCTGGCCCGCTATGAAATACCGCGGCTGCGGCTGCAGGGCGACTCACAGCAGGCCGGCTCCCCCTCGCCGCCGAGCTATGGCCGCAAATAGAGCCAGCCCTCGCTTTGGAGCTCGGCCAGCAGCACCACGCCGCCCTTCTCCGCCACCGCAAAACCGGGCAGCAGGTCGGAAAGGCCGAGCTTCATGCCGTCCATCGTGTGCCGGCAGGCATGAAAGGCAACGCCCTCCTGCACGAGTCGGCCGAAGCGCGCCTTGAAATCCTCGTTGCCACTATCCGCCCGGAAGGCCCGCAAGGCCGGGCCATGCACCACCACGGCCAGTTTCACGCCCTCGGGACCGCCCATGCCGTCGACATGGTTGCGCAGATTGCCGAGCACGAAGCCGGCCTTCTCCAGATCGGCGAGGTGATAGGCAATGCGCGGCACGGGCCTGGCCTCGGCCGCAAGCGAACCGCCGGCGCCGGCAACCAGAATGGCCGGGCCGCTCGCCAGCATGGCCCTCACGGCTGTTCTGCGATCCATCCGGACCTCCTGCGGAGCGCGGACTTCCTCCGTTCTCCCTTTCCTCAACAACAACTGTGTTTGGGGCAAGGATTGGCGGACAGGATGTCCGCGCTGTTTTCGTCGAAGCGGCTCATTGGCCCCGGCGCAACATCGCCTTCTCGTCTTCGTCACCGACCAGGGACAGGCAATCGGTCAGCGCGGTGCGGTCGAGCCGGAACAGCTTGTCGTCCGCTCCGAAGCGCTTGCGTTCATCGCTGTCCTCGCTGTCGCTGCCGGCCTTCCAGATGCGCGCGCCGTCGGGAATGGCGACCAGGACGGATTTGTCGTTCTTGAGCCGCACGTCAATGGCGCCGCCGTCGCAATCGACACTGCAATGGGCCACATTCGCCTTGGCCGTCGGCAAGGTGGCGGAGCCGATCGCGCCACAGCCCCCGAACGTCTCGAAATGCGTGCCGGCCTTGCGGAAGGTGACGCCCAGTCCGAGCGTATAACCGGGATCGCCCCCCTCTTCCGCCGAACCCGTGACCAGCAGCGTCATGGTGCGCACATTCTGCTGTGGGTGGCTGCCCAGATGCGCCGCGTCATAGGCCCGCCTGTAGCAGGCATGGATCCTGTCCCTGCCGATGACGCGGCCGAAGACCTGGCGCTGGAAGGCCTCGTCGGGGGCCGAGCCTGCCGCCAGGGCAGGAGATGCCGCACCTGCCATCAAGGCGAGGGCAACCGGTGCCAACAGAACACGCATCGGGAAATGACGTCTCATGCGGCCCTCCGGACGACGATGCGCAGCAGGGAAAACTCTACGACATTGCGGGCGCGCTGTCCGTGCGCCCGCGCATTGCGATGCCCGATTCCGACGGTGCCGATAGTCCCCGCTATCAGCCGTTGATCGGGAAACGCACCACCCGGCTCGGCTCTTCCTCCCCCGTGCCGGGATCATCCGGCACCGGATGGGACGGCACCACCGGCATGGGCGGCGGCGGACGGCGCGGCGGCGGCTTCAGCGGCTCGGGCTTGGCGGGCTCGGGCGCCAGTACCTCGATCTTAGAATGCTCGATCTTGGCAGGCTCGACCTTCGCCGGTTCGACCTTGGCGGGCTCGACGGGTGCCGGCGGCACAGCGGCGACCGGTTCCACCAGCTTCTCCACCACTGGTGGCGGCGGCTCGACCGGCTTGGCGCGTGCTTCGACCAGCTTGGGCTGCTCGGGTTCGTCGACATCGGCCAGGACGTCGTCGGCATAGGAGACCACTGGCGCGCCGAGGCGCTCGACCGGCGTCTTCCACTCGAAGGCATCGATCCGGCCGGTGACGGGCGAGACCGGCAGCCAGACATCGGAGACCATCCCGTCGGCGGTCCAGGCCGGATCGCGCGGCGCGCGTACGGCACGCGACAGCCATTCGCGCACCTTGCCGGTGGCGCCGTGCTCGGCCTCCTCGATGTCGGCCATCAACAGGCAGACGCGCTCGGTGGCGCCCGATGCCAGGAGCGGCGACAGCGCCGAGCGGGCAACCGCAAAATCGCGGGCGGACAGGGCGGCCCGGGCCAACGCGATCGCGGCCTCCGGATTGCCGGCCATCTGGGCGGCGAGGGTCTGGACGCGGGCATAGCGATCACGGGCGGAATCGCCGAGCCGGACATTGGTGTAGGCTTCGGCGATGTCCGGATGGGGCTGCAGGCGCCAGGCCGTCTCCAGTACCTTGGAAGCCTTGCGGATATCGTTGCCCTCCGAAAGCAGCTTGGCTGCCAGCACGGCGGCGGGCACCAGGCCCGGGGCAAGCTTGAGGGCCTCGAGCACGCTGGCCTTGGCGCCGGCGCGGTCGCGCTCGGCCTGCTCGATCGCCTGGGCGGTGAGCAGCACGGCGCGGTGGCGCTTGGCCGTCTCCTTGTCGACCAGGCGATGATTGGCATTGCGGGCCAGGGTCGAGAGCGCGCCGCTCCAGTCCTTCTCGATCGACTGGAATTCGAGCAGGGCCGTGCCGGCCCAGGGCAGGGTCGGCGAGGTCTTCACCGCTTCGGCGGCGAGCTGGCGGGCGGCACGGGCATCGCCGCGGCGCCGGGCCTCGACGAACAGGCCGCGCAAGCCGAGCGGCTTGGTCTCGGCTTCCGAGAGCATGGCCCGGAAGGCGGCCTCGGCGCCGGCGCGATCGCCCGAAAGCTGCGAGGCCTGCGCCCGCAGGAGCAGGGCCAGCGGCTCGGAGCCGAGGATACGCTCGGCATCGGAGGCCTGGCGCTGGGCGCGGCGGACATCGCCGGAACCAACGGCGATCATGCCCTGCGTCACGGCATTGAAGCCCTTGGAGCGGCGGCGGGTGCGGAAAAAGCCGGCGACATTGGCAGGCGAACGCAGAAGCCAGCGCAGGAAACCGATAACGGCCATCAGGACGCCGACCAGCACCAGCACGGCGACGGCGGCCCAGACCAGCTTCACCTTATAGGTTGTCAGCCCGACGGTCAGGGCGACATCGCCCGGCCGGCCGGCCAGCAGATAGAGCCCGTAGGCCGCGAGAGCGAGAACGAGAACGGTAACGAGAGCCCGGATCATCGACGCCTCACGGTTGAGAGAATTTCTGCAGGGCGGCGCCGGTCTGCGCCTTGATCAAGGCCAGGGCTTCGGCGGCTCCCGTGGCCTGGGTGAGCCAGGCGGCGCCGGCCTGCTGGCCTGCCTCCGGCATCGCCTTGAAGGCGGTGATGGCCGCCGGCAGGTCACCCTTGTGCAGGGCCTTCGAGACCTTTTCGGCCGAGGCGACCGGATCGCCATCGCCGCCTTCGCCTTCGCGCGTGACCGTGACGATGTTGCCGAGGCTGGCGGTGATGCGGTCCATCACGCCGGCATCGGGCGACAGCGGTTCGGGCTTGGGCGTGAGCGCGGCCTCGATCTGCGGCTTCAGCGCGTCATAGCTGGTAGCCAAGGCATCGACCGACGGCACGCCCGCCGCGGCGAGGCTTGCCAGCGGCGCCAGGGCTCCGGCATCGCCGCCGAGACCGCTGGCCGTCTGCAATTCATTGGCGAAGGGCTTGCCGCTGCGGATGGCCTCGCTGAGCTGGCCGAGCGCGACGGCATAGGCGGCCGCCTTGTCCGGCGTCGCGCTCACCGTCTGCTTGACCTGCGCGACTTCCTGCGAGAGGCCGTTGGCCGCCGTGCCGACCTGGCGCAGGCCGTCGCCGAGCGTGGCAATCTCGCCTTCGGCCTTGGCGAGGCGCTCGGTCAGGCCGGAAATGTCGGGACCGGGCGAGGGAGCTGCCGGTGTCGACGAGCCGGCGGCGCTCGCAGCCTTCTGAGCCTCACCTGCGAGAGAGAGGGCATTGTTCGCCGCTTCCTGAGTCGTCTTGACGCCGGTTTCGAGGGCAGCGAGACGGTCGAGGACCCCATCCGCGGTCTTCTTGGCGCCGGCGGCTTCCTGCTCGGCTATCGCGAGCCGGGAAGCCAGCCCGTCATCGCCGCCGCCCTTGCCGAGCGGGACGAGGCCAAGGGCGCCAGCCAGCAGCACCAGCACGCCACCGGCGATGCCGCCGGCCAGCGCCGCAGCGAGGGTCGACAAGCCCGACCGGGGCGGCGGGGAAGGAGGCGGAGGCGTGAATTCGGGATCGGAGCGGGGCGGAGGAGCGGCCGCCTCCGGTTCGGCGACCGTCTCGGTGCGCGGCGTATCGCCGCTGGCCTGTTCGCCATCGCCCGACGGCCGCGTCCAGATGGTCGAACCCGCCGCCTCCCCGGCCTCTGCCGCGGCGCCAGGACCGGTGTCCTCGGTCTTCGCAGCCTCGCCGGCGGCAGACTGTGTCTCGGCGGCGGATTCGGGACTGGAGGCGGATGTTTCCTCGCCAGCGGCCTCAGTCGGCGGCGCTGTCGACGCTGCGGGCGATTCGACGACTTCCGTGGCGTTCAAATCCAACGTCGCGGGACCGAGACCTGCGCTTTTCTGCTTTTTTGGCCTGCCTTGCGTGCTGTCTTCCCGTGCCATGCGACCCCCATGGAGACCCCCAACAGGCCCAGCCTATAGCATGAAAACCCGACAAGCCAATTTGCCCGAACCGAAGTGCGCTGGACAGCGACCGGCGTAGGGAGCGGACGCGAAACGCCTTCTCCTCGACCAAAATCGCTCATGTCAAAACCCTATCCACGGCCCATGACAGCCTCTAGCCTGTGGCCGCCGGAATCGCGGCCATCGAAGACAATTGGCGGCTCAACCGCCACGACAGGGAAGAAGCGCAGAGATGACGCAGAATGACCGTCTGACGCTCCAGCACATCATCGAGCGTGTCGACGCCAAGGCGCAATCCTTCTGCGCCTTGAGCGACCGCATCTGGCATATGCCCGAGCTTGCTTTCGAGGAGCATCGATCCTGCGAGGAGCATGTCGCGGCCCTGGCGGCAGAGGGCTTCCGCATCACACGCAAGGCAGGCGGCATCGAGACCGCCTTCATGGCCGAATATGGCGAGGGCGGCCCGGTGCTGGCCTTTCTGGGCGAGTATGACGCCCTGCCAGATCTGTCCCAGGCCAGCGGCGTCGAGAAAGCCGAACCGCTGCAGCGCGGCGGTCCCGGCCATGGCTGCGGCCACAACCTCCTTGGTGCCGGCGCCGCTTTGGCCGCGGTGGCCTTGAAGGATGCGCTGGCCGCGGCAGGCATCGAGGGCCGCGTGCGCTATTATGGCTGCCCTGCCGAGGAGAGCGGCTCGGGCAAGAGCTTCATGGCGCGAGCCGGCGTGTTCGACGATGTCGACGTCGCCTTCTGCTGGCACCCGAACGTCGTCAACGAGGTGGTAGCCGCTTCCAGCCTCGCCTTCGTCCAATGCTATTTCCGCTTCGCCGGCCGCGCCTCGCATGCGGCGGCCAGCCCGCATCTCGGCCGCTCGGCGCTGGACGCAGTGGAGCTGATGAACATCGCCGTCAATTATATGCGCGAACATATGCCGGCAGAGGCACGCATCCACTACGCCGTCACCAATAGCGGCGGCATCGCGCCCAATGTTGTACAGGCCAATGCCGAGGTGCTCTACCTGGTGCGCTCGCCCGATATCGCGGAGACCAAGCGCCTGTTCGAACGGGTCAGGAAGGCGGCCGAGGGCGCCGCTCTGATGACCGAGACGCAAGTCCGTTACCAGGTGACCGATGCCGGGCTCAATCTGGTGCCCAACGAGACCCTGCTCGAAGCCATGCACGACAATATGGTCCGCATCGGCGCCCCGACTTTCGACGGCGACGACCGCGATTTCGCCGACCGGCTGCGCCGGGCCAGCCTGTCGGACGAGGACATCGCGGCCAGCGTGGCCTCGCATGATCCCACCCTGGCCGCCCACAGCCTGCACGAAGGCATCCTGCCCCTGGCCAGGCATGCCAGCGTGCAGATGGGCAGCACGGATGTCGGCGATGTCAGCTGGATTGCGCCGACGGTACAGTGCCACACCGCCTGCTTTGCGATCGGCACCCCGTTCCACAGCTGGCAATTGGTGACGCAGGGCCTGGAACCGGCAGCCCACAAGGGCATGGTCGCGGCCGCGAAGGCGCTTGCCAGCACGGCGGCCGACTGCCTGAGCAAGCCGGACCTGATCGCCAGGGCGAAGGCGGAACTCAAGCGGCGCACCGGTGGCCGGCCCTTCGAAAGCCCGATTCCGCCGGAAATCCTGCCCGAGCACCTCCATTCGAGCCAGGGCCGCTGATCGCAGCTTACTCCAGCGCGCGAGCCTGGGAAGCGCTCAGATCAACGCCAGCAGCGCATCCTCCTCCGGACGCGCCGGAAAGACGACCCCGGCGGCACCGGTGGCCGATATCACTTCGGCCACCTTGCGCGACAGACACAGATGCCGCACCGGCAGGCGCGCCACAGCCTCGGCGCCACCGGCGCAGGCGATGAAGGCCTCCGCCGTGCGCGCGGAATAATGCAGCACGCCATCGAGCTTGCCCTGAGCCAGCGCGGCCGCGATCTCGGGCCGGAATCGCGCCGCCTGGTGCGCGGTGTAGACGACGGCAAGGTCGATGCGGTGCCCCATTCCCCCCAACGCCCCGACGAGATCGCCAGTGCGGTCGGCCCCGGCCAGATAGAGAGCCCGATGCGGTTCACGCCAGGCCTGCCGGACATGGGAGATCAGGCTGGCGACGTCGCGCCCGAAGGTCTCGACATCCTCAAAGCCCATGGCGCGGGCGACGGCCCCGGTGCGACGCCCCACCGCGATCAGCGGCGTTGCGGTCAGCCCATGGAACTCCGGCCTCTCGTAAAGGGCTGCCAGGGCATTGCCGCTGGTGACGATGAGGGCATCGAAGCGCCCCGCCGGCAAGGCATCGCCGCCGAACACGATCTCCAGCATCGGCTCGATCACCGGCTCATGGCCCAGAAGCGCAAGGGCCTGCGCCGTCTGCCTTGCCTCCTCGATCGGCCGGGTGACGAGTATGCGCGCCATGATCATCCCTCCGCCGAAAAGCCGCCGGTCGCGCGGTCTGCGCGGCAAGGGGGGCCATTTCGGCAATCAGCCGGCAAAGAATCCTTCGCCGCCCAATGCGCGCAGCTCCTCGCCGGCCGAGCGTCCGAGCGCCTCCGCATCGGCGACGCTACCGCTGCGCCGGGCCTCGTGCACCTGGCTGCCGTCCGGCTTGAGGATGAGGCCGCGGAAGCGGATGGCATCCCCCTCCACCACCGCGTGGCCGGCGATCGGCGTGCGGCAGGACCCGTCCAGCACGGCGAGGAAGGCCCGCTCCAGCCTCACGGCGAGATGGGTGTCGCGGTGATCGATGCCGGCGACATAGCCGTTGGTCTCGCCATCATCGGCCCGGGTTTCCAGGCAGATGGCGCCCTGGCCGACGGCCGGCAGGAAATCCTCTTCGGACAGGATGGCGCTTGCATGGGCGATGAGGCCGAGCCGCTTCAGGCCGGCCACGGCCAGCAGCGTGGCATCGGCCTGCCCCTCGGCAAGCTTGCGCAGGCGCGTCTCGACATTGCCGCGGAACAAAACGGTCTGGAGATCGGGCCTGAGATGTTTGACCTGGGCCTGGCGCCGAAGCGCCGCCGTGCCGACCACGGCGCCCTGCGGCAACTCGGCGAAGGAGGCGATGCCGGGCGCGATCAGCGCATCGCGGACATCCTCGCGTTCCAGGAAACCCGCGAGCATGAGGCCGTCGGGCAGCACGGTCGGCATGTCCTTGGACGAGTGCACGCCGATATCGATATCGCCGTCTTCCAGCGCCCGCTCGATCTCCTTGGTGAACAGCCCCTTGCCGCCCACTTCCGACAGCGGCCGGTCACGGATCATGTCGCCGGAGGTCTTGATCACCCGGATCTCGATACGCTCGGGCGCGATCGCCAGGAGACCGGCCAGCAGGGCCTGCGTCTGCCGGGCCTGCGCCAATGCAAGCGGACTGCCTCGCGTGCCGAGGCGCAACAGAATGGACACGATCGATATTTTTCCCAAAAAGCTCGCGGCTGCTTAGCGCCGGAGGTTGGGGGAGTCAAAGGCGACCTCACGGAAGAAGATCACAATGCCCGCATGACGGTGGCCGATATGCCCTGGATATCAACCGGCGCGCCGAAGTCCGCGAGAGGCTGAATAGGGTCTGCGCTAGTGACGCACCGGCGGGGGCGCCCCGGTGGTGGCGAGCCAGAGGCCGAGGGCGGTGTGCAGGGCCTCGGCGGCCTCGGGCGAGAGAGGCACCTTCAAGACGGCGTCCCCATCGAAATGAAACTCGGCGAGCACGAAACGACCGCTGGGGGGCGAGGCGAGGCGCAGCAGGCTGGTCAGCACCGGTGCTTCGATCGCTCCGCTCTTGCCCTCGAGGTCATCGATATCATCCATCATGTCGACCTACCTTGTTCCCCGGCCCAGGCACGTTCCCGCGGCACTGTCTGCGTTCGGCGTGAGATCAACGTGAAACACCGGCCTGCGTCAGCGGCCTGCATCACACGAATTTTGGTCTTGACCAAGCCGCTCGCCTTGCTTCGAGCCGGCTATTTCACTTAACCGGATCGGAAACAAAAAATTCAACAGAGCCATACAGTTAGCATCTTGTACGGATTTATAACACCGCTTGTCGTTCCTTCGATAGAGCAAAATCGCCACAGTCCTTTGCAAATCGACTCACCCCCCCGCATTCCTCTCCAGCCGGCCGGCTGCGCGACGCAAAAAAATCGCTCGTCCAATGTCGGCCAGGCCCACCTGCCGGCGTCCTCTGCCCGACACCTCGCGAGCGAAGAACGGCTCGCGCGGCGAAATCGGAACCATCGACCCCACCCGTCGAGACAGGAGTGACGAACCATGCCGAAAGCCTCCATCCTCAAATCCCTGCTGGCCGCCCTGGTGATCGGCGCCGGCAGCCTGGCCGCCACCGCAGGCGCCGCCATGGCTGCGCAGGCAGCGACGAACGACCAGGCCCCGGCCAAGAGCGGCCATGTCGAGGCCGGCGGCGTGAATTATTACTACGAGATACGGGGCAGCGGCGAACCGCTCCTCCTGCTGCATGGCGGCCTCGGCTCGATCGACATGTTCCAGCCCGTCATGCCGGTGTTCACAGCCCACCGCCAGATCATCGCCGTCGATCTCCAGGGCCATGGTCGCACGCCGCTCGGCACGCGCCCGATAGACCTCAAGGCCATAGGCGACGACATGGGCCAGATCCTCGCCAAGCTCGGCTACGGCCAGGTCGACGTCTTCGGCTATTCCATGGGCGGCGGCGTCGCCTTCCAGCTCGCCGTCCAGCATCCCGACAAGGTGCGCCGGCTGGTGCTGGTCTCCGCGGGCTTTGCCCAGGACGGCTTCTATCCCGAAATGCTGCCGATGCAGGCCCAGGTCGGCGCCGGCATGGCCGAGATGATGAAGGCCACGCCGATGTACCAGTCCTATGTCAAGGTCGCGCCCGATCCGGCCGAATTCCCGCGCCTGCTCGACGCCATGGGCACGCTGATGCGCAAGCCCTATGACTGGTCGTCCGACGTGCCGAAGCTGACCATGCCGGTGATGCTGATCTTCGGCGACAGCGACATGTATCGTCCCGAGCATGTGGTCAAATTCTACCAGCTGCTCGGCGGTGGCCTGCGTGATGCCGGCTGGCAGCGCGAGCACATGGCCAAGAACCGCCTCGCCATCCTGCCGGGCCTGACCCACTACGATATCTTCCTGTCGCCGCAGCTCACGGCAGCCGCCCTGCCCTTCCTCGACGGCAGGAGCGAGAACGCCAATTGGAGCGACCAGGCCGGCAAGTGACCGCCGCGGAGTGACCGCCGCGGAGCGCCCTCCGGAAAGGACTTGTACGAAGCGGGATTGTTGCCGATTGTCCGGCACTATCCCGCTTCGGAGCTTCCCTCATGCACGGCCAACCTTCCCCCACCCTCGACCAAGCCCGTACGGAGCGCCTCGATGCCGTGATCGACGCCGCCATCGCCGAGGAGCGCATCGTCGGCACCGTGGTGCTGGTGGCCGAGGCGGGCGAGATCGTCTATCGCCGCAGTGCCGGCCATGCCGATCGCGAGGCGGGCACGCCGATCGCGGAGGACACCATCTTCCGCCTCGCCTCGGTGACCAAGCCGATGGTGGCCGCTGCCGCCCTGGCGCTGGTCGAGGCCGGGCAGCTCCGGCTCGACGACCCTGTGACCCGCCATCTTCCGGCTTTCCGACCCAAGCTCGCCGACGGCAGCGAGCCGGTGATCACCGTGCGCCATCTCCTCAGCCACACGGCCGGCCTGCGCTATGACTACGATGACGCCGCCGACATCTCCAGCGGTCTCGACCGGCCCGGCCGCGGTATGGCGGAGAATCTCGAAAAGATCGCCGCGCAACCGCTAGCCTTCGCACCCGGCAGCGCCTGGCGCTACTCGATGGCGATCGACGTGCTAGGCGGGCTGATGGAGAAGGCTACCGGCAGGAGCCTGCCCGAGATCGTCGCCGAACGCGTCACCGGGCCGCTCGGCATGGCCGACACCGAATTCGTGGCCGGCAAGCCCCATCGCCTGGCGACCGCCTATGCCGATGGCGAGCCCCGGCCCGTGCGCATGGGCGAGATCCAGCGTGTATGCCACAATGGCTGGTGGCTCACCTTCGCGCCGCAGCGGGCTTTCGACCCCACGGCCTTCCCCTCCGGCGGCGCCGGCATGGTGGGCACGGCCGGCGACTTCCTCACCTTTCTGGAAGCGGTCCGCAGCGGCGGGGCACCGATCCTCTCGCCGGAGAGCCAGCGCCTTCTGAACGAGGATGCGGTCGCCGATCTCGACATCGAGGACCCTGGCTGCGGCTTCAGCCTCGGCTGGTCGATTCTGCGCGATCCCGCCATTGCCGGCCTGCCCGGCTCGCCCGGATGCTGGCAATGGGGCGGCGTCTATGGTCACAGCTGGTTCGTGGATCCCGCGCGCAGGCTTTCGGTGGTGATGTTCACCAACACGGCGGTCGCCGGTGTCGGCGGTGCCTATCCCGAGGCCCTCCGTGCCGCGGTTTACGGCTAGAAGCATCCTGCGGCCTGGCGTTCCACCACGCCTCGCCGGCACGGCTGGCCTTCCTGCCCGGTGGGAGGTCGGTCCCATCGCCGCCGTCGAAATGAGCGGGTGGCTCAATCTTTTGGGAGGGGGGACGGGCGGGCAGCCCCTTATCCTTTCGGTGCGGCGATACCGCTCATTCCCAGCTAGCCGGGCCGGCGATCTGGGGGTACATCTTGGTTAACAGCAGTGACGCACCTGACAGGCCAATCGCAGTGAGAAGTCCCGATACGCGGGACCGGGCCGATTGAGCCCTGCAAGTATGGGAACCAACATGACTCGTGTTCTGGTAACGGGTGGCGCCGGCTATATCGGCAGCCACGCCTGCAAGGCCTTGGCCCTGGCGGGTTACGACCCCGTCGTCGTCGACAATCTCTCCCTGGGCCATGCCGATGCGGTCAAATGGGGTCCGCTGGAAGTCGGCGACATCCGCAACAGCGCCTTTCTCAACAAGGTGATCACCCACTACAAGCCCGAAGCGGTGATGCATTTCGCGGCCAGCTCCACGGTGGGCGAATCGGTCGCCGATCCCGCCAAATACTATTCCAACAATGTCGTGGGCTCGCTGACCCTGCTCGAGGCCGTGCGCCAGAACGAGATCGAGACCTTCATCCTGTCCTCGACCTGCGCGACCTATGGCGTTCCCACCTGCCTGCCGATCCTGGAGAACGCCCCGCGCAACCCGATCAGCCCCTATGGCGCGACCAAGCTGGCGGTCGAGCATGCCCTGGCCGACTACGGCACCGCCTATGGCTTGAAATGGGCGGCAATGCGCTATTTCAATGCCGCCGGGGCCGATCTCGACGGCGAGCTGGGCGAGCGCCATGAGCCGGAAACCCATGTCATCCCGCTCGCCATCCAGGCCGCCCTCAGCCATCGGCCCATCTTCAACGTGCTGGGCCGGGACTATCCCACGCCCGACGGTTCGGCCGTCCGCGACTATGTGCATGTCGCCGACATCGCCGACGCTCATGTGCGGGCGATCGACTATCTCAAGGCCGGCGGCGAAAGCTCGGCCTTCAATCTCGGCACCGGCATCGGCACCTCGGTGATCGAGATCCTCGAGGCGGTGCAGCGCTGCACCGGCCGCAAGCTCGACATCCGCTTCCAGCCGCGGCGGCCCGGCGATCCCGCCAGTCTCTACGCTGCCGCCACCAAGGCCGCCGAATTGCTGGGCTGGCATCCCCAGCACCGCGGGATCGATACCATTGTGGGCAGCGCGGTTTCCTGGTTCCGGCACAATCTGGCGGCCTGAACGCTCCGAAGACAGGCGGCCGGAGGAGCAAGCCCACCCGGCTACGCCTTGAACCGATCCGTCGCGGCCAGGCGCTGCGTCAGGGGCCTGGCCTCCGGCCATTGATAGATCTCGGCGCGGAGGAATTTCAGCTCCGCCTCCGCGTCCTCTTCCCCGACTTCGGTCCACCAGCTCTTGGGCTGGCCATTGCTGCCGTCGTTCCAGCGATAGCCACGCGCCTTGAGCCGATCCTTCATGTCGAAAGGGCTGTTGGTCGCCGAGATCCTGATCCGGGCGCGTTCCGAGGCCTTCAAAAGTTCGGCGAAAGGCGCGGTCTTGCCCGGCCCGCTCGGCCGGACAAGCACCTCCAGCAGCGCATGGCAATCGTCGACCGCGCGATGCCCGTTGTGGAAATAGCCCGATTGTCCCAGGAGATAGCCGAGCTTGGTACCCTCGAAGCCACGGTCGGACCAGGCGATCTCCACATTCGAGCAGGCCCAGGGCTTGGGCGAGAACCCCGGCGCGAAGCGTTCGCAGAAGGGGCGATCGAACCGCGCATTATGCGCAATGACCAGGTCCGCGGGCTCGATGAAGGCCTCGACTTCGGCCGGCGAGATATGCTTGCCGGCCACCATGGCGTCGGTGATGCCGGTCAGCCTGGTGATCTCGGGCGGGATCGGTTCCCCGGGCTGGCGTAGGGCATTGAAGACGCCCACGACGTCACCGACCTGGCCGGCCGGATCATAGGTGACCGCCACCATGCCGAGCTCGATGATCTCGTTCTTCTCATGGTCGAGACCGGTGGTCTCGGTATCGACGACGACCGCCAGGCGCGAAAACCGGCTCCTGTCCCGTGGGATGACGGGGCGCGGCTCCAGCTTGCGCAGGATGCGGTAGCGGCCGGTTGCTTCGAGCATGCTGACCAGGGCAGCCTCGTCGAGCGCCTCGTGCTGGCGGGCCGGTGCGGGAAGGGCACGCTTGGCCCGGGTGGCCGGTGGACGCCTCTCCGGCAGCGCCTCGGTCCGAAACATGTCGAATTGTTCGCCCATGCTTCCCCCTTTCTCGCCGACTCAATGATCCGGCAGTGGTGAAACGTTTAGCGTTTCCGACGGCAGCCAGGCAAACCCCGGCCGGCCGTTTTCCCCCGCCAAGGCCGATGGCGCCGGTCAATCCTCCGGCGTGAAGCGCCGGCGATAATCGGCAGGCGTGACACCGACATGCCGCATGAAGGCCCGACGCAACACGTCGGCATTGGCGAACCCACAAGCCGCCGCCACCTGTTTGGGCGGGTTTTGACCTGTCTCGAGCAGGCGCCGGGCCACGGAGATACGAGCCGCCTCCACCCAACCCGCCGGCGTCACGCCGACCTCCGTGGCGAAGAGCCGGGCGAAATGACGCGGGCTCAGATTGAGGCGCCTGGCCATGCTGGCGACGCTGTGCCGCTCGGCAGGATTGGCGGCCACCCAGCGTTGGAGCTCCTGTAGGGCCGAGCGCCCGGCGGGAAGGGCTTCCTCGCGGCGGCTGAACTGCATCTGGCCGCCGGGCCGCTTGAAGAACATCACCAGTTGCGCGGCGACGCGCATGGCGATGTCCCGTCCCAGATCCTCCTCAACCAGCGCCAGGGCAAGGTCGAGCCCGGCCGTCACGCCGGCCGCGGTGCGCAGGCGCCCGTCGCGGATGTGGATGGCGTCGGGGTCCACGGCAATGTCGGGATAGGCCCGGGCCAGCCGATCCGCCACGGCCCAATGGGTGGCGACCCGCCGGCCCGCCAGCAACCCGGCAGCGGCCAAGACGAAGGCTCCGGCGCAGACCGACCCATAGCGCCGCGTCGTGGCGGCCACCCGCTTCAGCCAGGCGAGCACGGCCGCATCGGGTTCGGTCACCGCTGCGTTGGGGCTGCCGGCGACGAGAAGCGTGTCGACGGGCTCGCCGCCATCCGCCCCGATCACGATGTCGGGCAGCAGGCGGGCGCCCGAGGAACTGCGGATCGCCTCCTCGCTTCGGGACGCGACAAGGAGGCGATAGACCTCCCGGCCGGCCTGCGTATTGGCCTCAGCGAACACATCCATCGGCCCGGATACGTCGAGCAGCTGCACGCCCTGCAGGGCCAGTATCGCAATGGTCCTGGTCTCGTTCCCAGACATGAGCATTCCTGACATCGGCGTCCGCTTGCAACCGGCTTTGGCAGAAATCGGCGTAATACATCAATTGAAGACATACCTAGGGTGAGCCTAGGCTCTGCGCCAGCGAAATCCACTGGAGACATCGAAATGACCGCCATTTCAGGCATCGAAATCCCGGACAGCCGCCTGTGCCGCGACATCACCGCCTTCATCCGCGATACCGAAACCCCGCTCCTGTTCCACCATTCCAGCCGGGTGTTCTATTTCGGCGCGCTGGCCGGCAGGCGCCGCGGGCTCAATTTCGATCCCGAGCTCCTCTATGCCGGCGCCATGTTCCACGACATCGGCCTGATGCCAGCCCATAGCAGCGCAACCGAGCGCTTCGAAGTCGACGGCGCCAATGCCGCCCGCGACTTCCTGGCGAGCCGCGGCATCACGCCTGCCGACATCGACCTCGTCTGGGCGGCGATCGCGCTGCACACCACGCCTGGCATTCCCGAGCACATGCATCCCGTGGTCGCCCTGGTGACGGCGGGCGTCGAGATGGACGTTCTCGGCTTGACCTATCATCAATATGGCGATGCCGAACGCGAGGCCGTGGTCGGTGCCCATCCGCGCACGCCGCATTTCAAGGAGGACATCATCCAGGCCTTCTACGAAGGTATCCGGCACAAGCCCCAGACCACCTTCGGCAATGTCAAAGCGGACGTGATCGCCGACAAGGAGCCGCATTTCGAGCGCGGCAATTTCTGCTCGGTGATCCGCTGCTCGCATTGGCACGGCTGAAACGGGAGCCTCCCGTGCTGGGCGGGCATGGCCTCGCCCCTATCCCGGCGGGCGGATCGTGCTATAGGGTGGACCATCAGCTCCAAAAGCAAGGGCACGTTTCGGCGTAAGCGTATCTTTGCTGTGGCTTTCCTTTGCAACGCGTCTTTGCGATTCCTGGTGATCCATCACATCGCAAAGCACTTAGGTACCCGCCCGCCCCATGCTCGTTCTCGGCATCGAAACCACCTGCGACGAAACTTCCGCCGCCATCGTCGCACGCAATCAGGACGGCGAGGGCGAGATTCTGTCCAATGTCGTGCTGTCGCAGATCGCCGAGCATGCCGCCTATGGCGGCGTGGTGCCGGAGATCGCCGCGCGCGCCCATGTCGAGGTGCTCGACCACATCATCGAACAGGCCCTTGAAGAGGCCAATGTCCGCTTCGACAAGCTCGACGGCATCGCCGCCGCAGCGGGGCCGGGCCTGATCGGCGGCGTGATCGTCGGCCTCACCACCGCCAAGGCGCTCGCCCTCTCGCTCGGCAAGCCGCTGGTCGCGGTCAACCATCTGGAGGCGCATGCGCTGACGCCGCGCCTCACCGACCAGGTTACCTTCCCCTATCTCCTGCTGCTCGCCTCCGGCGGGCACACCCAGCTCCTGGCCGTGCGCGGCCTCGGCGACTATGTCCGGCTCGGCACCACCATTGACGACGCCATCGGCGAGGCCTTCGACAAGACCGCCAAGATGCTGGGCCTGGGCTATCCCGGCGGCCCCGCCGTCGAGGCGCAGGCGATGAGCGGCGATGCCGCCCGCTTCGCCTTTCCGCGCCCGCTGCAGGGCCGGCCGGATCCGAATTTCTCGCTGTCGGGCCTGAAGACGGCGGTCCGGCTCGAAGCCGAGAGGCTGGCGCCGCTCGCCGCCAAGGATATCAGGGACCTCTGCGCCTCCTTCCAGGCGGCGGTGGTGGACATGGTGGTCGACCGCACCCGCGTCGGCCTGAGGCGATTCCGCGACACCGCGGGACAATCCCCCAGCGCCCTGGTGATCGCGGGTGGTGTTGCCGCCAATCTCGCCATCCGTCGCGGCCTGCAGCGCCTCGGCGCGGAGACGGGCCTGCGCATCGTCATGCCGCCGGCTGCCCTGTGCACCGACAATGGCGCCATGATCGCCTGGGCGGGGGCGGAGCGCCTCTCCGCCGGCATCACCGACGGCCTCGACGTCAGCCCGCGGGCGCGCTGGCCGCTCGACCCCAACGCACCGGGAGCGGGCAAGCAGGGCCTCGGCAAGGCCGGCGTCGGCAAGGGAGCCAAAGCTTGAGTGCCTCGGGATTGAAGAGCATCGGCGTGATCGGCGCCGGCGCTTTCGGCGCCGCCTTGGCTTGCGCCGCCGCACGCGCCGGCCGTGATGTCAGCCTGTGGGGGCGCGATGCCACGGCCATGGCCGAACTGGCGGGGACGCGCCGGCTGCCAAGGCTCGACGGCCTTGCCTTGCCCGAAGCCATCCATCCCACCGCCGATCTCGCAGAAGCAGCGCGCGCCGATGCCCTGATCCTGGCAGTTCCGACCCAGGCCTTGCGTGACGTCTGCGGGCGGCTGGCTGGCATGGTTGCAGCTAATCTCCCGCTCATCCTGGCCGCCAAGGGCATCGAGCGCTCGAGCGGCGAATTCGTCTCGCAGATCGCCACCGAGATCCTGCCGGGCTGCGTTCCCGCCGTACTCTCCGGGCCGGGCTTTGCCGCCGACATCGCCAAGGCCTATCCGACCGCCCTGACGCTGGCCTGCGCCGACGGTTCGCTCGGCGAGCGCCTTGCCCGGCTGATCGGTTCCCCGACCTTCCGGCTCTACCACACAGACGATCTGCGCGGCGTCGAGATCGGCGGAGCGGCCAAGAACGTGCTCGCCATCGCGGCCGGCATCGCCGCCGGGCGTGGCTTCGGCGAAAGTACGGTGGCCGCTCTCCTTGCACGCAGTTTCGCAGAGCTCACCCGTTTCGGCCTCGCCTTCGGCGCCCGCCCGGAGACGCTGGCGGGCCTGTCCGGCCTCGGCGACCTCATCCTCACCGGCACATCCTCGCGCTCGCGCAACCGGCGCTTCGGCGAGGAACTCGGCAAGGGCATCGGCCTGGAAACGGCGATCGCCGATGTCGGCCTGGCCGAGGGCGTCTGGACCGCCCCGATCCTGGCCGATATGGCGAGGAAGAGGCATGTCGACATGCCGATTGCCGCCGCCGTCTCCGACCTGGTGGCCGGCAAGGCCAGCATCGACCAGGCCATCAAGCAATTGCTGTCGCGCCCTCCGCGCGCGGAGTAACCCGTTCAACCAAACTGGAGACTGACATGACCCTGAAGCGTATCGGCGCCGGCAACCGCATGAGCGATGCCGTCATCCATGGCGACAAGATCCACCTGTCCGGCTATGTCGCCGAGACCACGGTCGGCAAGTCGGTCAAGGAGCAGACCGCCGACATCCTGGCCCAGATCGACGAGACGCTGAAGCAGGCCGGCACCGACAAGACCAAGGTGATCAAGGCCAATATCTGGCTCACCGATATCGGCACCTGGGCCGAGATGAACGAGGCCTGGGACGCCTGGGTGGTCGCCGGCCAGGCCCCGGCCCGCGCCACGGTGGAAGCCAAGCTCGCCGGCCCCGGCCTCGACGTCGAGATCATGGTCGAAGCAGCGCTGTAAGCAGACTATTCCCGGGTGCACGGACATCCTGCCCGTGCACCCGGAGCAGCTCAACTTCGCGCTCCATGGTGTTTTGCGATCGGGCGTAATCGCCAAGAATCGCAAAGACGTGTCCAAACAAAGAGCGACAGCAAATAAGCGTTCACACTTGAACGCGTTTTGCTCGAGGATGGGCCGACTGGTAGACCCGCATCAACTCGGTGGCGTCGACCTTGGTGTAGATCTGCGTGGTCGACAGGCTGGCATGGCCAAGCAGTTCCTGGATGGACCGCAGGTCGCCGCCGCGCCCGAGCAGATGGGTGGCGAAGGAATGGCGTAGCGCATGCGGCGTGGCGCTGTCCGGCAGGCCCAAAGCCCCCCGAAGATGCTGCATGGCATATTGGATGATGCGGGGCGACAGGGGGCCACCCCGCGCGCCGACGAAGAGCGGATCGTCCGGACCGCCCGGATAGGGCAGTATTTTCAGATAATCCTCCACAGCCTGCACCACCGGCGCGATCACCGGCACCGAGCGCATCTTGTTGCCCTTGCCGATGACGGTGAGGCTGTCGCGCCCGCTGACCGGCGCATCCTTGCGCGTCAGGCCGAGAGCTTCGGAAATACGCAGGCCTGCGCCATAGCACAGCGCCAGCACGGCGGCATCGCGGGCCAGGATCCAGGGCTCGCGCGCCTCGCCCAGGCGCGTATCGGCGGAAGCCACCTTGCGGGCGGCCTCGGGCGACAGTGGCTTGGGCAGGCTTTGCGGCAGCTTGGGACCACGCACCGCCGACAGCGCCGCGCTGGCGCCATGGCCCTGGCGCTCGAGGAAGCGGGCAAAGGCCCGCGTCGCCGCCAGGGCCCGCATCAACGAGCGCGGCTTCAGCCCATCGGCCCGGCGCGCGGCCAGGAAGGCCCTGACGTCGCGCGGAGCGAGGGAAGCGATGTCGTCGAGCCCCGGCGGCTCGCCGAAATGGCCGGTCAGGAAGCGCAGGAAGGTGGTGACGTCGCGGTCATAGGCCTCCACCGTCTTGGGGCTCATGCGCCGCTCGACGGCAAGATAGGCCAGCCATTGCACCTTGGCGGCAGCAAGGTCGGCGGCGGCGACGAGGATGGGCGGCGAAGCGTTCATTCCGCCAGTGTGGCTGGAAAAGATGAGCAGGAGGTTAGGACCTCCCGCTCTGCTCACTCCCCCGCCACCAGCGCCGGGGTCGCTGCCGGATCGGGAACCGCCGCCTCGCGTTCGCTCGACCACACCAGCACCAGCATGCACAGGCTGGAGAGGCCGAGATAGCCGCAGGCGAGCGGGAAGATGGTGCCGTCATAGGCTTCGCCGATCACCGCGCCGATCACCGCGCCCATCAGCGTGGTGACGCAGCCGATGAAGGAGGAAGCGGTGCCGGCGATATCGCCCACCGGTTCCATCGCCAGCGCGTTGAAATTCGGCATGGTGAGGCTAAGCAGGAAATGCGCCACACCCATGACGATGCCGAAATAGATCAGCGGCGGCCGGCCCTGGAACAGCACGGCGAGGCCGAGCAGCAGCATCGCCATCAGCCAGAAGCCGACCATGCCGAAGCGCGACAGCCGGTGCATGCCGAGCCGCCTCACCAGGCGGGAATTGGCGAAGGAAGCCAGGCCCATGCAGATGGCGATCAGTGCGAAGGCCAGCGGGAAGAGCGGGCCGAGCTTGTAGATGTCGGTCTCGAAGATCTGCTGGGACGAGCCGAGATAGGTCATCAGGCAGCCCATGGCCAGGCCCATCGCCAGCATGTTGGCGAAGGAGGCGCGTGTGGTCACCACCCGGCGCATGCCGCTGGCGACGGCGGGCAGCGACAGCGGCCGGCGATATTCGGGATGCAGCGTCTCGGGCATGCGCAGGCCGAACCAGAACACCACCACCAGCACCAGACCCAGCATGCTCATGAAGATGGTGCGCCAGTCGCCCAGCATCAGGAAGGCGCTGCCCGTGGCCGGCGCGATCACCGGCACGATGATGAAGATCATCAAGGTGAGCGACATCACCCGCGCCATT
The DNA here is from genome assembly GCF_047605565.1 of Labrys sp. (in: a-proteobacteria). Taxonomy (NCBI): domain Bacteria; kingdom Pseudomonadati; phylum Pseudomonadota; class Alphaproteobacteria; order Hyphomicrobiales; family Xanthobacteraceae; genus Labrys; species Labrys sp. (in: a-proteobacteria). The sequence continues at coordinate 98,431 of NZ_JASGFM010000011.1, read as the reverse complement.
TCGCGGCCCTCGTAGCGGTCGCGCACGATGGCAATGGAGAGCACGCGCGCCGAGCCGGCGCCGAGGCCCTGAATGGCGCGGGCGGCCAGCAACACCTCATAGCTGGGGGCGAAGATCGCCAGGAGCGTGCCGGCCGTATAGATGCCCAGGCCGATCATCAGCACCTTGCGGCGGCCGATCGAATCGGAGATCGGCCCCCAGGCCAGCTGCATGATGGCAAAGCCCGCCATATAGGCGGTGATGATCAGCTGCATGCGGTTGGCATCGGCAATGCCGAATTCCGACCGCACGGCGGAGAAGGCTGGCAGGAGATTGTCGATGGAGAGGGAACTGAGCCCCATCATCAGGGCAATCACGAGAACAAACTCGGCGAAGGACGGCTGGGGCTCCCGCCGCACGGCAGGCTCCAGCGCCGCGCCGGCAACGGGACGGGGCATGGAAAACTCGGAAATGTGAAAATCTATAACCGGCGGGGCAATAAAGCGGCGCTCAGATGAGGGATCTGTAGCATATCAATCGTGACGAAAAGGTGATTTTTTCGCCACAGAGGGCAAATATTTCAAGTGAATTGACGAATTTTGATGGGAAACGTCAGGCCTGAGGCGCCGTTCCCGGTTCGACCGGAGCAAGTATGGGGCGCTCGCCCTGTCCGCTGCGCCGGAAATCGGAGGGCGACATGCCGGCGATCTTGCGGAAGCTCTTGTTGAAGCCCGAGAGGGAACCGAAGCCCGACTCCATCGCCACCCGCAGGATATTGCCGTCGCCGCTGATCAGGCGCGCCTGCGCATAGGACAGGCGCAGCAGGCTGACATAGTCGTTCAGCGTCATGCCCGTGCATTTCTTGAACAGGCTCATGGCATATTTGGGATGGAGGTCGGCGGCCGCCGCGATGTCGGCGCTGTCGATGTCGTCGAGGAAATTGTCGGCGATGAAGTCGCACAGGTTGCGCACATGGCGCAGGGCCTGCGGATCGGCGGCGCTGGCCTGGCCGGCATGGGCATCGAGGCTGGGCAACAGGGCATAGGGCTCGAACCGCACCCGTTCCAGCCGCAGCAGCAATTCGCTCACGGCGTGCTGCGCACGCACCATGTCGCCCGAGCGGGTGTAGCCGTTCCAGCGTGCGAAATTGGCGCCATCCGACGAGTCGGTCTCGCGGATGAGCAGGGTCGCGCCGGCCATCAGCCGGGCCGGCACCTCTTCGGGCAGCCGCAGCCGGAAGAAATGCACCAGCGGCAGATGCGCGCCGGCATAGATGGCCTCGTCGGAGGCATCGTCCATCTGGTGCGGCAGGCCGCCCCAGAACAGCACCATGTCGCCCGCCGCCAGCCTGAGCTCGTAGCCGGCCATGCGATAATGCACCCAGCCCTGGACGATGAAGTTCACCTCGACCTGGGCGTGCCAGTGGGGCGAGAGCATGACGCGCGGCGTATTGTGGAAGGTCTGCAGCACCGTCGGCAGGTTTTCGACGCTGTTGGCCGTCGGCTGATAATAGGAGCGTTCCTGCATCTTACTTTCAGGCAAGTCCATCTTCCCTTTATCGCAGACAGACCGCGCTGCCTGCCTAAAGTAGCTTCCCGCCACACAAGAGCAAATGAAAAGGGGAGGAATGGAATGCGCAAGACGATCGGCTGCGCCGCGCTGGCACCTAGCGGAATTGCCCGACTTTGCGAACCAGTTCGTAAAATCGGGCAATTCCGCGGATATTTAACGCTTTGCAGAGTGCGGTGGATCGCATCCACTGCACTCTGCTTGGCCGCGGGCCTTCATGCGTCGACGGCCTTGGCCCAATCGGGGGAAATCCGAGTCTGGAGCTGGGACATTGCCGCCGCCTCGCTGAAAGCCAATATCGAAGGCTTCAACAAGCAATTCCCCAATGTGAAGGTCACGGTGGAGGATCTCGGCAACGCCCAGGTCTTCTCCAAGACCCAGGCCGGCTGCGCCGCCGGCGGAGCGGGCCTGCCCGACGTCGTCTCGATCGAGAACTACAAGGCGGAGAGTTATTGGAACCAGTTCCCCGACTGCTTCGCCGATCTCAAGCCGCTCGGTTACACGGCGGAGGTCGCCGGCAAGTTCGCCGATTTCAAGCGGGCGGAACTCGAAAAGGGCGAGGCCGCCTATGCCATGCCCTGGGATTCGGGCCCGGTGGTGATGTATTACCGGCGTGACTTCTACGAGAAGGCCGGCGTCGATCCGGCGAGCATCAAGACCTGGGACGATTTCATCGCTGCCGGCAAAAAGGTGGCGTCAGCCAATTCCGGCGTGACCATGAGCGCCACCGATCTCGACGGCGACGGCACTACCGAATGGTTCCGCATGGTCGGCAACGAGCAGGGTTGCAACTACTTCGCCGCGGACGCCAGCGCCGTCACGGTCAATGCGCCCGCCTGCATCGCCGTCTACGACAAGCTCAAGCAGCTCAAGGACGCGGGCACCATCATCTCGGCCGGCTGGTCCGACAAGATCCAGGCCCTGAAGGCCGGCAAGGTCGCCACCATCATGTTCGGCGGCTGGTACGAAGGCACGATCCGCACCAACGCCCCCGAGCTTGCCGGCAAATGGGGAGTCTACCGCATGCCGAGCCTCACGGCGGACGGCCCGCGCGCCGCCAATATCGGCGGCTCGTCGCTGGCGATCCCCACCGGCTCGAAGAACAAGGAAGCGGCCTTCGCCTTCGTCAAATACGCCCTCTCCACCGATGAGGGCCAGGTCACCATGCTCAAGGCCTATGGCCTGGTGCCCTCGCTGAATTCGGCGCTGGAGGACCCCTATGTGAAGCAGGGCCAGCCCTATTGGGGCAACCAGGCGATCTGGACCGACATTCTTGCCACCCTGCCCAAGATCAAGTCCACCCACGGCACCGCCTTCCTCAACGATGCCGAGGCCGCGCTGAAGACCGTGCAGACCAAGTTCCTGGGCGGCGGCTACCCCGACGCCAAGGCGGCGCTGGATGATGCCGCCAACCAGATCTCGTCAGCCTCGGGCCTGCCGATGGCGCAGTAGCGGGGAAGGGCGCGACCTACCTTCTCCCCTTGCGGGAGAAGGTGCCCCGAAGGGGCGGATGAGGGGAGAAACGCATCCCTTGTTGGTTGATCACCAACACCCCTCATCCGTCATTGCTCCGCAATGCCACCTCTAGTCAACTCAAGAGGGTTGACGACACCCGCAAGGGGAGAAGGCTGGTCGTGCCACATTCTGTTTAGCCTCCGGTCAAACGTCCTCTTCCCCAGCGGAGTCCCTCCGATGCAGCGGCACAATCGCGCGGCCTATGGCTTCCTCGCGCCCTATCTGGCGATCTTCCTCGCCTTCTGGATCTGGCCGATCATCTCCTCCTTCGTGATCTCGCTGCATCAGACCCGGGTGTCGCCCTGGCAGTTCAGGCCGGCAGCCAATTGGGGGCGCCTGATCTCCGATCCCGCCTTCTTCAACGCCCTGAAGAACACGCTGATCATCCTGGTCATCCAGGTGCCGGTGATGATCGGCCTCGCCACCGTGATCGCCGTCTTCCTCAACTCGCCTTTGCTCAAGGCCAAGGGCCTGTTCCGCTTCGCCTTCTTCGCCCCCGTCGTGGTGGGCGAGGTCGCCTATTCGGCGGTGTTCCGGCTGATCTTCGCCCAGGATTTCGGCGTGGTGAACAAGCTCGCCGCCGCCATCGGCCTGCCCGCCATCGACTGGCTCTCCAATCCGACGGCCGCGCTGGCCCTGGTGATGATAGCGCTGACCTGGCGCTGGACCGGCTACAACGCCATCATCATCCTCGCCGGCCTGCAGTCGATACCGGGCGACGTCTACGAGGCGGCCACGCTCGACCGCGTCTCCAAGCTGCGCCAGTTCTTCCACATCACCTTGCCGCTCCTGAAGCCGGTGATCACCTTCTGCGTGATCCTGTCGATCTCCGGCACCATGCAGCTCTTCACCGAGCCCTTCCTGATCACCAATCACGGCGGGCCGGGCGGGGCGACCGAGACCCTCGGCCTGCTGCTCTACCGCCAGGCCTTCCTCTCCGGCAATGTCGGCTATGCCTCCGCCATCGCCTACACCATCGCGGCCCTGGCGGTGATCGTCTCGCTGGTCCAGCTGCGCCTGTCGAGGGAACCGCGATGACCCGCTCCAACCGCCAAAGGCTCAACGCCGTCATCCTGCACGCCTTGATCGCACCGATGGCGCTCGTCTGGCTGTTTCCGCTCTGGATGATGGGCGTGTTCGCCACTATGCCCGACTACGGCATCTACGCGCCAGGCCTGTCGTTCTGGTTCGGCGCGAATTTCCTCGACAATCTCGCCAATCTGCAGCGCACGACCAACTTCCTGCATGCCATGACCGTCTCGATCGTGGTCGGGCTCGCCTATACCGTGCTCTCGGCCGGGCTGACCGCCATGGCCGGCTGGGCCCTCGCGCGCTACCGCTTCTTCGGCCGCGGCGCGGTGCTCGCCATCATCCTCGGCACCATCTCCCTGCCCTTCTTCGTGGTGATCATCCCGCAATTCATCCTGGTCGCGCGCGACCTCGGCATGGCCAATAGCTGGTTCGGCCTGATCGTGCCGCCCCTGTTCAATTCGCTCGGCGTGCTGTTCATGCGCCAGGCCTTCACCATGATGCCGGTGGAGCTGTTCGACGCCGCGCGGGTGGAAGGCGTCAGGGAGTGGCGCATCTTCCTGTTCGTGGCCCTGCCGCTGGCGCGCCCGACCCTGGCAGCGCTCTGCATCATCCTCTTCCTGACGAGCTGGAACAACTATCTGTGGCCGCTCCTGATCGCCGGCGACAAGGCGATGTTCACCGCGCCCGTGGCGCTGGGCAGCCTGATCGGCATCTCCAATGTCAGCTGGGGCGGCATCATGGCCGGAGCCGTGCTGCTGACCGCGCCGATGCTGGCCGTCTTCCTCCTCCTGCAGCGCCATTTCATCGCCGGCATCGCGGCCGGCGCCGTGAAATAAACAAAAGAAGAGCGACCGATATGGCAGGCCTTGCGCTCCGTTCCGTCACCAAACGCTATGGCAGTTTCGAGATCATCCACGGCGTCGACCTCGACATCGCCGATGGCGAATTCGTGGTCTTCGTCGGCCCTTCGGGCTGCGGCAAGTCCACATTGCTGCGCATGATCGCCGGGCTCGAGGACATTTCCGGCGGCGAGATCAGCATTGGCGGCCAGGTGGTCAACGAGGTCGAGCCGGCCGATCGCGGCATCGCCATGGTGTTCCAGTCCTACGCCCTCTATCCGCATATGACGGTGGAGCGAAATCTCTCCTTCGGCCTGAGGATGAACGGCAATCCCAAGGCCGACACCGACCGGCGGGTGACACGGGCGGCCGAGATCCTGCGCATCACCGATCTCATGCAGCGCCGGCCCAAGCAGCTCTCGGGCGGCCAGCGTCAGCGCGTGGCGATCGGCCGGGCGATCGTGCGCGATCCCCAGGTCTTCCTGTTCGACGAGCCCCTGTCGAACCTCGACGCCGAATTGCGGGTGCAGATGCGAGTGGAGATCGCGAGACTCCACCGCGAACTCGGCGTCACCATGATCTACGTCACCCACGACCAGACCGAGGCGATGACCCTGGCCGACAAGATCGTGGTGCTGCGCGGCGGCAATGTCGAGCAGGTCGGACGTCCGCTCGAGCTCTACGAGGATCCTGCCAACCGTTTCGTCGCCGGCTTCATGGGCAGCCCCAAGATGAACTTCCTGGCGGGCCGCACCGTCGCGGCCGAAGCCGGCGGCGTGACGGTCGAACTGGTCAACCAGAAAGGCGCGCGCCTTGCAGTGCCGCTCTCCGGCCCGGCGCCGGCAACAGGCGCCGAAGTCAGCATCGGCATCCGCCCCGAACATTTCGGGCCTGGAGGCAGCGGCGACGCCGATCTCGCCATCGAGGTCGACATGGCCGAGCATCTGGGCGCCACCTCCTATGTCTATGCCGGCACCGCCTCCGCCGAGCCGCTGATCATCCAGCGCGACGATTCCCGCCAATGGGCCGAGGAGCGCCAGCTCACCGTCGCCATCCCCCGCCACCGCGCTCTGCTGTTCGACAAGGACGGCCGGCGCCTGCGCTGAAGCGCAGCATCCCCATGTCCTGAAAGTGTTTGGAAAGACCGACATGACCGAGAAAGACAAGATCCGCTGGGGCATCATCGGGCCCGGCGCCATCGCCAAGGCCTTCACTGCCGGCCTGGCCGATTCCGAGAGCGGCGTCCTCGCGGCGATCGGCACCCGCGATCCCGACCAGCCGGGCCTTGCCGAAGCCTTCTCCGGCGCCCGCATCCATCGGGGCTATGAGGCCTTGCTGGCCGATCCCACGATCGATGCCGTCTATATCGCCGTACCTCATCCCGGCCACGCGCAATGGGCAATCAAGGCAGCCGAGGCCGGCAAGCATGCGCTGGTGGAAAAGCCCATGGGACTGACGGCCTTCGAGGCCGACGCCATGATGCATGCCGCCCGCAAGGCCGGAACCTTCCTGGGCGAGGCCTTCATGTATCGACAGCACCCGCAGACCCTGAAGCTGGTGGAACTGATCCGGTCAGGCACGATCGGCGAGATCAGGTTGATCCGCTCCAGCTTCGGCTTCGCCATGCCGGCGTTCAAGCCCGAGCACCGGCTCTATGCCAACGATCTGGCGGGCGGCGGCATCCTCGACGTCGGTGGCTATCCCGTCTCGATGGCGCGGCTGATCGCCGGTGCCGCCTCGGGCAAGGATCTCGCGGAACCCGACAGCGTCTCCGGCGCCGGCCATCTCGGCCAATCCGGCGTCGACGAATGGGCCTCGGCCCTGCTGCACTTCCCCGGTGGCATCCTCGCGGAAGTCTCCTGCTCGATCTCATTGAAGCAGGACAATGTGCTGCGCATCCTCGGCACCAAAGGCCGCATCGAGGTGCAGGACTTCTGGTTTGCCGGCGGCGTGCAGGGCGGCACCGGCGAGATCCGCATCATCGGGCCCGATGGCACGAGCGAGACGGTGACAGTCGAGGAGACGCGGCATCTCTATGCCTTCGAGGCCGACGCCGCGGGCAGGGCCATTCGCGAAGGCCGCCAGGAATTCGCCTGGCCGGGCATGGACTGGGCAGACAGCCTGGGCAATCTGCGCGTGCTCGACAAATGGCGCCAGGCGATCGGGCTCGAATACGGCATCGAGAAGCCCGAGCGGCGGAAGGAGACCCTGAAAGGTGGAGCGCTCAGGCAGGGCAGCGGGCCGATTCCCCGGCGCCGCATCCCCGGCCTCGAACCGGCCGCCTCCGCCGTGGCGCTCGGCTTCGAGGATTTCAGGACCTTCTCCAGCGCCGCCATCCTGCTCGACGCCTTTTTCGAGAAGGGCGGCAACCTGTTCGACACCGCCTTCGTCTATGGCGCCGGCATCACCGAAAAGCTGTTCGGCGACTGGCAGGCCTCACGAGGCGTGCGCAAGGAGAGCGTGGTGATCGGCAAGGGCGCGCATACCCCGCTCTGCCGCCCCGAATTCATCGGCCAGCAGCTCACTTTGTCACTCGAACGGCTGAAGACCGACCATGTCGATGTCTATTTCATGCATCGCGACAATCCCGACGTGCCGGTGGGCGAATTCGTCGACGCCATGGACGCCGAGGTCAGGGCCGGCCGCATTCGCGGCCCGTTCGGTGGCTCGAACTGGACACGCGAGCGTTTCGACGAGGCGGTCGCCTATGCAGAACGGACAGGCAAGCAGAAGCCGGGAGCGCTCTCCAACAATTTCGCCCTCGCCGAAATGCAGGACGTGATCTGGGCCGGCTGCGTCTCGGCCTCGGACGATGACTGGAAGGCCTGGCTTGCCGCCCGGCAGGTCCCCAATTTCGCCTGGTCGAGCCAGGGGCGCGGCTTCTTCACAGACCGGGCCGGACGCGACAGGCAGGATGACAAGGAGCTCGTGCGGGTCTGGTATTCCGAGCGCAATTTCGCGCGCCGGGACCGGGCGGTCGAGCTGGCGCGCCAGCTGGGCAAGCGCCCGATCCATGTCGCCCTCGCCTATGTGCTGTCGCAGCCCTTCCCGTCCGTACCCCTGATCGGGCCGCGCACGCTCGCCGAGCTCGATGACAGCCTCGAGGCCTTCGACATCACCCTGACACCGGAACAGGTCGCCTGGCTTGATCGGGGATAGAGGCCGCGATAGCAGCTTATGAGGAAGGGCGCGCCGCCGACCACCCCTTCTCCCCGTTCTGACGGGGAGAAGGCCGGGATGAGGGGCAGCGCAACACGTAGAAAACTGAACTCTGCGAAGCCCCTCACCCTTACCCTCTCCCCGCAAGTGGCGGGGCGAGGGGGCTTGAGCGTCGCGGCCTCACGTCACCTTCATCACCCAGCCCAATCCTTCATTCTGTTCCCGCGACAGCCAGAATTGCCCTCCGCGTGCCAGCGCGCACGGCGGGCCTGGCGGGGGTCCGTTAAGGTCTCGGCAAGTTCTCAGCCGAGCCAGGATCCCGCCATGATCGCCCTCCCGCAGCGCCGCGTCCCCGATTATGCCGACAGCCTCGCCTTCGAGGCCAAGGCGATGGCCTTGCGGGGCCTGCGCTTCCTGCGCGAGAAATTCACAGCCGAACCCGTGGCCCGCCATGGCCGCTCAGCCCGGCTGGCCGCCGCGCCCGTGCTCGGCCGGGCCGGCTCGCCCCTGTGGACCCATCTCGCTGGGGCCAGGGACCGCGAGCTCACCGCCGGCAAGGTCCAGAATTTGCGCATGGCCCTGAAGGGGCTCGACGGCGTCGAGGTGCCGGCCGGCGCCATACTTAGTTTCTGGAAGCAGGTCGGCCGGGCCAGCCGGGCGCGCGGTTACGTCCCCGGCCGCGAGCTGCGCGAAGGCTGCCTGATCACCAGCGTCGGCGGCGGCCTCTGCCAGCTTTCCAACGCCCTCTACGAGGCCGCCCTCGCGGCCGGGCTGGAGATCGTCGAACGCCACGCCCATAGCCGCGTGGTACCCGGTTCGCGTGCCCAGCTCGGCCGTGACGCCACCGTGTTCTGGAACTATGTCGATTTCCGCATCCGCAGCCCCCACGCCTTCCGCATCGAAGCCTCGATGAGCCGGGACAGGCTGGAGATCGTGCTGCGCGGCCATGGCCGCGCCAAGGCCGCCGAGCTGCCGGTGGAAAAGCCATCCGCCGAGCCGGTGGTGCATGACTGCACCCAATGCGGCCAGGAAGATTGCCATCGCAACGATCCCGAACGGCCCTTGCGCGCCGGCGTGCCGACGGCCTGGCTCGTCGATGCCTGCTGGCCGGAATTCGCCGCCCTGCTGAAGCAGAGGGCCGGCAGCGAGGATGCCCTGTTCCTGCCCTCCCGCCATCTCGGCGCCGCGCGCTATGGCTGGCCGGCCGGTATTGCCGGCAGCGAGACCACGGCCACCATCGCTACCCTACGCCGCTCGCTGGCGCTACGGGGCGCCACGGGCGGCAGCCTGCAGGCGAAGGCCCTGCAGGGCGATGCCCGGCTCGCCGCCGCCTATGCCGCCAGACTGTCGCACCGGCACACGCATCTCGTGGTCTCGCAGAACCTGCTGCCGCATCTGTGGCTGTCGGGTGCCCTGCAGGGCCGCAGCTTCGAGGTGCTGATGGAGCGCCTGCCGCTCGCGGTCCTGCAGGCAAGGCTCGATGCCGCTGCTGCACACCACCCGGAAAGCCCCACCTTGGCCGACTTCCGGGCGCCGGAAGCGATCGTGGCAGCCGAAAGCGCCGCCCTGGCCGCCGCCGACCGGCTGCTGACGCCGCATGCGGAGATCGCCGCCCTCGCCCCCGGCAGAACCCATCTGCTCGACTGGTCCCCCGCCCGGCCACTCCCGGCCGCGAAAGGCGGCCGCACCCTGCTTTTTCCGGCCTCGGCCCTCGGCCGCAAGGGCGCCTATGCCCTGCGCGAGGCGCTTTACGGTCTGCCCATCGAGCTTGCCGTCAAGGGGCGTGCGCGCGAGAGCCTCGGCTTCTGGGGCAATATGCCCGTCCGCCTGTTGGCGCCGGGCGAGATGCCCGCCACCCTTGCCGGCGTGGTGCTGCCGGCCGTGGTCGAGCACCAGCCGCGCCTGCTCCTCGCCGCCCTTGCCGCAGGCCTGCCGGTCATCGCGACTCCGGCCTGCGGCCTCGCCGCGCGTCCCGGCTTGACCCTGGTGCCGGAGGAGGATCCGGCGGCCCTGCGCCGGGCCATCGAAACGCTGTTCGGCTGAGGCGAAGCAACGGCCGCCTCAGATCGGCTCCACGCCAGGCCGGTGCACGGCTTCCGCCTGCGGGGCCGGGAACCTGCCCATCCGCTTGGCCCACAGCGCCGTCAGGATTGGCACCAGGATCGCCGTCACCAGGCAGGCCGTGGCCACCAGGGCGGTGGCTGCCGGCACCACGGGCTTGAAACTCGGGATCATCTCGCCGATCAGCGTCGGGTTGGCGATCGCCGCCCCCGCCGTGCTGGAAGCCGCCAGCCCGGCCGTGCCGTTGCCGCCGCCGATGAACCTGTCGGCCAGCATCAGGGGAATGCCGGTGACCACGATCACCCCGAGGCCGAGCAGCACGCCGGCAAGGCCGCTCTGCGCGATGACCTTGAGATCGATGCCGTTACCGAGGGCGAAGCCGAAGAACGGGATCAGCGGATGGACGCAGCGCCCGAACAATTCGCGCAGGTCGCGGTCGAGATTGCCCAGGGCAAAGCCGATCAGGAAGGGCAGCACCGCGCCGACGAACAGGCGCGGCTCGAACACGGCCACGCCGGAGGCACCGAGGATCAGCATACTGACCAATGGTCCCGATTCGACCGACATCAGCACGAAGGCGCCGGCCTCCTCCCTGGTGCCGTATTGCTGCATCACCGCGGCGTAGAGGCCGCCATTGGTCATGTCCATCGAGGCGGTGATCGCCAGCACCGACAGGCCCGCGAACAGGCCGGAGGTGATGCCGCCATCGGGAATGAAGCGCGCCGCGATCATGGTGGCGACCCAGGCCACGATGATCTTGGTGACCAGGAGCGTGCCCGATTTGCGCAGCACCACGCCGGTCGCCCTCAGGTCAATGGTGGCGCCCATGCAGAAGAACCAGACGGCGAGGATCGGCACGGTGCCGGTGATCAGCCCGTTGCTGAACGACCCCAGATAGCTGCCGGCTCCCGGCGCAAAGGTCTTGCACAAAGCGCCGAGCACCAGCGGCACCAGCATCAGCCCGCCGGGAATCCTATCGATGACCTTCAATATCTTCATGGACTGCCTCCCAGATTGTATTTTTGGCGAACGGCCAGACGTGGCCGCTCCGCAAATTCCTTCTCCCCTTGCGGGAGAAGGTGGCATTGCGAAGCAATGACGGATGAGGGGTGCTGGCGAACACTCGTGGGGTTTGTGCATCTCCCCTAATCCGCCCCTTCGGGGCACCTTCTCCCGCAAGGGGAGAAGGAAATCGCTCAGCGCGCCAGCCAGCCGCCATCCACCGGGATGGTGATGCCGTGGACATAGGCGGAGGCCTCGGAGGCCAGGAACACGGCAGCGCCGCCGAGATCGGCGGGGGCGCCCCAGCGCCCGGCCGGAATGCGCGCCAGGATCTGGGCATTGCGCTCGGCGTCGGCCCGCAAGGGCGCGGTGTTGTTGGTCGCCATGTAGCCGGGGGCGATGGCGTTGACGTTGATGCCCTTGGCGGCCCATTCGCAGGCGAGCAGCTTGGTCAGCCCCATCAGCCCGCTCTTGGCCGAGGTGTAGGAGGCGACGCGGATACCACCCTGGAAGGACAGCATCGAGGCGATGTTGATGATCTTGCCGCCGCGTCCGCCCGCAAGCATGACGCGGGCCGCCGCCTGGGCCAGGAAGAAGGCCGATTTGAGATTCACGTCGACGACGGCGTCCCAATCCTCTTCGGTGAAGTCGAGGGCGTCGGCGCGACGGATGATGCCGGCATTGTTGACCAGGATATCGAGGGCGCCGAAACGATCGAGCGCGGCCTGGACGATGGCGGGCAGGCCCGCAGTGGTCGCGAGATCGGCGGTCACAGGCAGGAAGATGCCGCCCTGCGCCTCGATCGCCGCACGGGTTTCGTCGGCGGGGCCGCGATCGACCCCGACGATGCTGGCGCCAGCCTGCGACAGGGCGATGGCGATGGCCTGCCCGAGCCCAGTGCGCGATCCCGTCACCATCGCCACCTTGCCGGTGAGATCGAAGGGATTGGCGAAAGCCGTGTTCATCGTGGCCGGACTCATCGCAGATCCGCCGTCGCGACCATGTCCATGTCGGCATAGTCCTGGTTGTCGCCGGCCATGGCCCAGATGAAGGTATAGGCGCCGGTGCCGACGCCGGAATGGATCGACCAGGGCGGCGAGATCACCGCATCGCCCTCGCCCACCACCAGATGGCGGGTCTCCTGCGGCTCGCCCATGAAATGGAAGACGCGCGCCTCGGGCGCGAGATCGAAATAAAGATAGACCTCGTTGCGCCGATCATGGGTGTGGCAGGGCATGGTGTTCCACACCGAGCCCGGCGCCAGCGTGGTCATGCCGAAGACGAGCTGGCAGGACTCGACGGCGCCCGGGATCAGCATCTGGTGGATGCTGCGCTCATTCGCGGTGCTCTTGTCGCCGAGTTCCAGGATGCGCCCGACCGAGGCGTCGATCCGGCGCGTCGGATAGCTGCGATGGGCGGGCGCCGACAGAAGATAGAAGCGCGGCGGCACAGCGCCATTCCCGGCTTCGAACACCACCTCGCCCGCCCCCATGCCGACATAGAGAGCCTCGCGGGTGCCGATGTCATGAACCTCGCCGTCGACACGCACGATGCCCGGACCGCCGATATTGATGACGCCGAGTTCACGCCGGGCCAGGAAGCTCGACTGCCCGACCTCCTTCGGCGTCTGCAGGGCCAGGGGCGCATCGACCGGGCAGGCACTGCCGATGATCATGCGCTCGACATGGGAATAGACCAGCTTGATGCGGCCGGCGGCGAACAGGTCGGGGATCAGGAATTCGCGGCGCAAGCCCTGCGTATCCAGGCCCTTGGCGGCCTCGGGGTGGCTGGCGTGGCGAATTTCGAGGGATTGATGGGACATGAGAACTTTCTGGATTGTCCAAGTCGCGAGGCGCTAGCGAAACAGCAGCGTCTCGAAGGCGGCGGAGATGCCGGCGGCATCCCCCGAGAAATAGTCGGGGTTGTGATCGCGGATGGAGGCCAGGCTCCGCCGCAGCCCATCGAGATGATGGTCCATGGCAAGGCCGGCCTTCTCGGCATCGTGGGCCTCGATGGCGTCGACGATGGCACCGTGCTCGTCGACGACGCGCAGCATGCGCCCGGCCTCCGGCAGGGTCAGCCGGCGGTAACGGTCGAGCTGGGTCTTGACCTCACGCACCATGTCCCAGGCGCCAGGCCGGCCCGCCGCCATGGCGAGCGCAGCATGGAAGGCTTCATCCGCCTCGTGAAAACCGTTGGTGTCGCCGGCCCCGAGGCTCTCGCGCTGGCGTTCGATCAGGCCGCGCAGCAGGGTGACGCTGCTGCCTCGGGCCTGGTGGGCGGCGGCGCGCGCGGTGGCGTGCTCGACGGCCGAACGCACGAAGATCGCATCGGGCAGGATGGCGGCGGGAATGCGAGCCACGCGGGTGGCGGAGCGCGCCGCGATCTCGACCAGTCCCTCGTCGGCCAGGCGCAGCAGCGCCTCGCGGACCGGCGTGCGGCTGACGGCATGCGCCGTGGCGACCTCCACCTCGGCGATCTTCTCGCCGGGCAACCTGACCATGGAGACGATCTCGTCGCGCAGTGCCCGATGCACGACCGCTGCCGTCGTCATGCCCGGCTGGGCCGCAAGCGGCCGCCCACCGGTACGGTCCTGGAAATGGCCAAAGGCGCTCATCACTCTCACCATATCTGATATATCAGATATCCTAGCTACTCATGAAGGCGACGTCAATCGCCTGGGATGGCCCCCTCGACAGAGCGGGTCCCCCATCGCCTTTCGGTACGACCTCGAACATGTTCCAGGTCGCAAGCCCCGGCCACCGCGCAGCAGGAAGGCGGCGTCAACCGCATTTCTGGAGAGTTTCATGCGCCGTTTCGCTGTCCTTCTCGCCCTCGTCGCCTGCCTGGCAGGACATGCCGCCTTGGCCGGCGAGCCCGTCGGCTCCAAACAGATCGGCATTCCCGACCCGGCCGGCGAGCGGCCGCTCCAGGCCCGCCTCTGGTATCCGGCCGGCACCTCCGGGCCCTTGACGTCGATCGGCGGGCGGGAGGGCAGCTTCCCGGGTATCGAAGTGGTGGAGAATGCCCCGCCCGCCGCCGGCAGCCATCCGCTCGTGCTGCTCTCGCACGGCTTCGGCGGCAATTGGCGGAACCTCAACTGGCTGGCGAGCGAACTCGCCGGTCGCGGCTATGTCGTGGCGGCACCGGATCACCCCGGCACCACCACCTTCGACAAGCGGCCGGAACAGGCCGCCCGCCTGTGGGAACGGCCCCACGATCTCAGCCGGGTTCTCGATGCCGTCGGCACCGATCCCGGCCTCGCCGGCCCCATCGAGGCGGGCCGCATCGCCGCCATCGGCCATTCCCTCGGCGGCTGGACGGTGATGGCGCTGGCGGGCGGGCGCTATGATGCGAGCCGTCTTCCCGCGATTTGCTCGCCCGCGCCTTTTTGCGAAGCGCTCACGGCCGTCGGGCTGCGCGATGGCGGGACCGATCCCGCCAGGCTGGGAGCCGATCTTCGCGACGCCAGGATCGGCGCCGTCGTCTCGCTCGATCTCGGACCCGCGCTCGGCTTCACGCCGCAAAGCCTGGCGGCTGTCAGGATACCCGTGCTGGCGCTTGCGGCGGGAACGCCTGTGCCCGGCATCGCGGCCCTGAAGCAGGACTCCGATTACCTCGTCAGCGCCCTGCCGCAGGCGACCACCCGCTACCTGCCCATCCCCGATGCCACCCATTTCAGTTTCATGCAGCTCTGCCTGCCGGACGCGGACGCCGCCATCGAGAAAATCGCCCCGGGCGAGAGCTTCGTCTGCCGGGACGGCGGCACGCGCGACCGAACGGCCCTGCACCGCCAGATCGCCGACGAGATCCTCGCCTTCCTGGCCCGGGTGCAGCCCTCGCGGTAGGGGCTGTAGCGCCTAAACCCCGCCCGCCAGATCGCGGCGGGCGCGGTCGGCGGCTTCGGCATAGCGGCGCAGGGCATGGGCTTCCGACAGCAGGCCGATGACATGGCCGGCCTCGTCGACCACCGCCAGCGCCTCGGCCTCGCAGCCTTCCATGCGCTCGGTCGCCTCCTTCAGCGTCATCCCCGCCGTCAGCACCTCGTCGCGATAGAGCGCCAGGCTACCAACGGGATTGGCGCCATCCTGGATCTCGGGGCTGACCTGATAGGCATCGGCGACCCGGATCAGCCCGGCATAGCGATTGGTGAGGGTGTCGACGGCCACGATGTAATGCGTGGTGCCGAGCGGATGGGCGTTGCGGAAGACTACCAGGGAGGCGTCCTTGTCTACCGTCGGCGCGGGCTTGCGCATCACCCGGCCGACGGTGAGATCGCGGGCCCAGCCGATGTCGTGGGCGCTGCGGATCGCCTCGCCGCGCAGATGGAAGCGCCAGGTGGCGAAGGAGTAGCCGAAGGTCTCGCGCACGGTGATGCTGGCGATGATCACCGCCAGCAGCACGGCGGCGGTGAGCTGGAAATCACCCGTCATCTCCAGCACCAGGAAGCTCATGGTCAGCGGTCCGCCCATCACGGACGCGGCCAGCGCCGCCATGCCGGTCAGCGCCGCCGCGTGGGGCGTCAGCCCCGTATCCAGGGAGAAGAGATGGATGCCGCCGAGATAGAACTGGCCGATCAGCGCGCCGAGGAAGAGCGAGGCGAAGAATAGGCCCCCGCGAAAGCCCGAGCCGAGCGAGATGGAAGAGGCGAGCCCCTTCAGCAGGATCAGCCCGCCCAGCATCAGCATCGGCAGTTCGCCGCCGGCGAGCATCTTCACCAGCGCACCATGCCCCGACGACAGCACCTGCGGCGTGATCAAGGCAAGTCCACCAACCATCAGGCCGCCCAGCCCCGGCATCAGCCAGATCGGCAGGGGCAGGCGACGGAAGCCCTTCTCGGTCATGGCGACGCCCAGCATCACCAGGATGGCGACGGCGGCGCTGAACAGGCCGAGGCCGACCAGGGCCATGAAGGACGAGGCCTGCGGCTTGTAGCCGACATCGATGACGAAGGCGTAGGAATCGATCCCGAGCAGATGGGTGACGATGGTGCCGGCAATGGCCGCTGCTGCCACGGGCGCCAGATGCGAGACGGCGTAGGTACCGATGATGATCTCGAAGGCGTAGAAAGCACCGGTCAGCGGCGCACTGAAGGCACCGGCGATGGCCCCGGCCGAACCGCAGCCCACCAGCAGGCGTAAATCCGCGCGGCGCAGATGAAAGCCGAGGCCGAGCCGTGAGGCGATGCCGGAGCCGATCTGCGAATAGGCGGCTTCGAGCCCCACCGAGGCACCGAAGGCGTTGGAGATCCAGGTCTGGATCACCACGATGATGCTGCCGGTGAGCGACAGGCGCCCGCCATGCAGGGCATTGGCCTCGATCGGATCGACCGGGCGGGGCGAGCGGGTCCGCGCCAGAACCAGGTTGAACAGGCCGAGCAGGAGGCCGCCGATCAGCGGCATGGAGACGGCCAGGATCACCGGCAGGCCGAGGGTCCCGCTCAGCCTCTCCTCCGCCTGCAGGCCGAAAAACAGCTCATGGGCGAGCTGTGCGGTGGCGGCGACGCCATAGACCGCTACGCCGGCCAGCGCGCCCACCACGGCCGCGAGTGCGACCATGCCGCTCTCGCTGCGTCGCACCAGCAGGCGCATCCAGCCAGGGATGATGCGGTCGAAGGCGAGGTTGAGAGCCTGGCGGGAAAAACGCTGATGGAACATGGCAAGCTGGCCCGCCTCTGGTGGAGGCGGGAATAAGGGGAAGGCCGATCCATCCTGTTTAGACGCTTGTTGTGAAAGGCAAAAGTCCGCAAGCGACGAAAATTGGCGCGATCGGGGATGCCAGGCACTATTCTCGCCTGCCAGGCGGGTCATCCACCACGCGCAGATCGGTCAGCAGCATCGCCACACTGCCATCGGCCGCCAGGCCGAACCAGGATGGATAGGCGCCATCGCCCCAGCCGCTCGAGAACAGCACGAGGGAATGGGGAGCTCGGGTGGTCGAGAGCGAATAGGGCAGGCCATGCTCCTTGCCGTAGCTCTCACCCAGACGGATCCAGTCGTCATAGATGGCCTGCACCTGATCGGTCGACAGGGCTGCGATATCCTTGCCGACGGCAGGATCGAGGAAGGCGCCGGTGCCGGCATCGACCGGAAAGCCGTAATATTCATCCTTGCCAAGCTTGGCCGGATCCTGGCCCGGCACCAACGCCCGTTCCCAGGTCACGACCGGCGCCTGTGAGAATTCGACGCGCGCAAAGGCGATGCGATCGCCGAAACGCTGCGAACGCATCACCGCGATGCGTACGGGAAAGCGCCCCGTCGGCACGGTGCGAATGAAGGGCCTGGCCTCGATGAAGACAAAGGGATCACAGGCCACGATCTGGCCTGTGGACACGGTGACCTCACCGAGAAGGCGACTGTCGAGCGGCACCGGCGCGCCATTGACCGTGGCCGTCGCGCCGGGCTTGAACGCCGCCTCGAAGCGGGCTGCGTCCGGGCGCAACGGCCCCTCCTCCGCCCCGGCCGGCGCGATCATGCCGAGACAAAGGGCGAGCGCGATGGAAAGCGCCCGCCGCATCGTCATCCGCTCCCTCAGCCTCAGCCCCTCAACCCTTGGGCTTGTTCTGGCGGTTGGCGATGAGATCCTCCACCACCGTCGGGTCGGCCAGGGTGGAGATGTCGCCGAGCGAGCCGAAATCGTCCTCGGCGATCTTGCGCAGGATGCGCCGCATGATCTTGCCGGAACGGGTCTTGGGCAGGCCGGGCGCGAACTGGACGAGGTCGGGCGAGGCGATCGGCCCGATCTCGCGGCGCACCCAGCCGACCAGCTCCTTGCGCAGGGTCTCGTCGCCGCTGGTGCCGGCCATCAGGGTGACATAGGCATAGATGCCCTGGCCCTTGAGGTCGTGGGGATAGCCAACCACGGCCGCTTCCGACACCAGTTCATGCGCCACCAGCGCGCTCTCGACTTCGGCCGTGCCCATGCGATGACCGGAGACGTTGATGACGTCATCGACGCGGCCGGTGATCCAGTAATAGCCGTCCTCGTCGCGGCGGCAGCCGTCGCCGGTGAAGTACTTGCCTTTATAGGCGGCGAAATAGGTGTCGAAGAAGCGCTGATGGTCGCCATAGACGGTGCGCATCTGGCCCGGCCAGGAATCGGCGATGACGAGATTGCCCTCGCAGGCCCCCTCCAGCACCTTGCCCTCGGCGTCGACGATCTCGGGGCGCACCCCGAAGAAGGGGCGGGTGGCCGAGCCCGGCTTGAGCCGGGTGGCGCCCGGCAGCGGCGAGATCAGGATGCCGCCCGTCTCGGTCTGCCACCAGGTGTCGACGATCGGGCAGCGATGGTCGCCGACCACCCGGTGATACCATTCCCAGGCTTCCGGATTGATCGGCTCGCCCACGGAGCCGAGCAGGCGGAGCGAGGCGCGCGAGGTCTTCTTCACCGGCTCCTCGCCGGCACCCATCAAAGCGCGGATCGCGGTGGGCGCGGTGTAGAAGATGGTGACCCGGTGCTTGTCGATCACCTCCCAGAAGCGCGACATCGACGGGTAGTTCGGCACGCCCTCGAACATCAGCGTGGTGGCACCGTTACACAGCGGGCCGTAGACGATGTAGGAATGGCCGGTGACCCAGCCCACATCGGCAGTGCACCAGTAGATGTCGCCCTCGCGGTAGTCGAAGACATATTGGTGCGTCATCGCGGCATAGACGAGATAGCCCGCCGTGGTGTGCAGCACGCCCTTCGGCTTGCCGGTGGAACCGGAGGTATAGAGGATGAACAGCGGGTCCTCCGCCGCCATCTCCTCGCAGGGGCACTCGTCGGAGACATTGGCGGCGAGATCCGCATAGAAATGATCACGGCCGGTGACCATCGCCACCGGGGCGCCCGTGCGCTTGACCACGATCACCGAGGAGACCCCGCCCACCTTGGCCAGGGCCGCATCGACATTGGCCTTGAGCGGCACGCGCTTGCCGCCGCGCAGGCCTTCGTCGGCGGTGATCACCACGGTCGAGCCGCAATCGGTGATGCGGCCGGCGAGGGAGTCGGGCGAGAAGCCGCCGAACACGATGGAATGAACCGCGCCGATGCGGGCGCAGGCCAGCATGGCGAAGGCCGCTTCGGGGATCATCGGCAGATAGATGGTGACCCGGTCGCCCTTCTTGACGCCCTCGCCCTTCAGCACATTGGCAAAGCGCTGCACTTCGCTGGCGAGTTCGCGATAGGAGATGTGCCGGCTCTCGGAGGGATCATCACCCTCCCAGATGATGGCGGTGCGATCGCCGTGCTCGGCAACGTGACGGTCGACGCAATTCCAGGCGACGTTGGTGGTGCCGTCCTCAAACCAGCGGATCGAGACATCGGGTTCGAAACGGGTATTCTTGACCCTGGTATAGGGTTCGAACCAGCCGATCCTTTTGCCGTGCTCGCCCCAGAAGGCCTCGGGATCGCTGACGGAGGCCTCGTATATCGCCTGGTAGCGCGCATTGTCGACATACGCTTCCTCGGCCCATTCGCGCGGAACGTCGTAGATCTTGGCCTCAGACATGCCTTCCTCCCATCGGCCGGGATCGTGCCGCGGCCTTGAACCCGCGCCGGCTTCGGGGCCGGCGTTTCCTCTGGAGCAAAGCGCGTCTTCGCGAAACGCCCTTTCCCTCCAGCTCCGTGTTTCAAGCCAACCTGATGGCTTAGCTTGGGCGTCCTTGCGACTCCTGGCAATTCCGCCAAAAATCACAAGACGCTTTCTAGAACGCTTATGACAAAGCGCGTGCACAGGGCAAGTCCCCCGCGCGCTCCAGCCGATACTGCGGCGTGTCTGTCATTGCTTGGCCGCCCGCGGTATAGTGGGTGCCGAACTTACGATGCCACCGCTTAATACCATCCCGCCAAGAAAGGATGTGGCCATGGACATCGAAGGCGCCGTCGCCAGCCACTACACGCAAGGTTCGCTCGAACGCACGCTCTTCGCGGCGCTGGAGGCGGCCGGCAAGGATCCGGACCACCTGACCACCGGTGATCTCGCCGGCATCGACGAGTTCCATCTCGGTTGGGCAGCCGCCACGGAAGAGCTCGCCGAGGATCTCGGCTTCACCCACGCTATGCATGTGCTCGATGTCGGCTCGGGTATCGGCGGGCCGGCGCGGCATCTGGCACAGGCGCTCGGCTGCAGTGTCACCGGTATCGACCTCACCGCCGAATTCGTCACGGTGGCTGAGGCGGTGACCCGGCGCTGCCATTTGTCGGGGCGGGTCTCCTTCGTGCAGGGCAGCGCCCTCGCTCTGCCCTTCGAGACCGCGAGCTTCGACGGTGCCACCCTGTTCCATGTCGGCATGAACATCGCCGACAAGGATACGCTCTTTCGCGAGATACGCCGGGTGCTCAGGCCGGGGGCACGCTTCGGCGTCTACGACATCATGCATCAGGGCAAGGGCGACCTGCCCTACCCGATGCCCTGGGCGATGAGTTCGGCCACCAGCTTCGTGGAACCGCCCAGCCGCTACCGCCAGGCCCTGGCCCAGGCCGGCTTCAGCCTGGAGCTCGAGCGCAGCCATCGCGACCTTGCCCTTCGGCTCGGCCGCGAGATGAGGGAGAAGGTCGCCCGCGACGGCCCCTCGCCGCTCGGGCCGCAGGTCCTGATGGGCGAGAACGCCGCCCTGCGCATCGGCAATGTGATGTCGGCCCTCGCCGACGGGCTGATCGCGCCCATCGAGATGGTCGTGCGGGCCGGCTGAGAAAGCTCGCTTTCATCGCATCGCCACCGCGCGCGGCTCGGGCAGGACCAGATCCTGGTCCTCCCTCGGCTCTCCCGCCAGGACGGCTTCCGGCGGCTCGCTCGGCTCGCCTGAATCACGGCCGCTTCTCAGCCATTTCGAAAAGCCGTCGAGGTAGAGATAGATCACCGGCGTGGTGAACAGCGTCAGCACCTGGCTGACGATGAGGCCGCCGACCATGGCATAGCCGAGAGGCTGGCGGATCTCCGAGCCGGTGCCGGACCCCAGCATCAGCGGGACGCCGCCGAGCAAGGCGGCCATGGTGGTCATCAGGATCGGCCGGAAGCGCAGGAGGCAGGCCCGCCTTATCGCCTCCACCGCGCTCATGCGGTGGTCGCGCTCGGCGACGATGGCAAAATCCACCAGCATGATGCCGTTCTTCTTGACGATGCCGATCAAGAGGATGACCCCGATCAGGGCGATCAGGCTGAAGTCGAAATGGAACAGCAGCAGCGTCGCCAGCGCCCCCACGCCCGCCGAAGGCAGGGTCGAGAGGATGGTGAGGGGGTGGATGAAGCTCTCATAGAGAATGCCGAGGATCAGGTAGACCACCACCAGGGCCGCCACGATCAGCATCGGCACCGAGGCGAGCGAGTCCTGGAAGGCCTGCGCCGTGCCCTGGAAGGTCGAGCCGATGGTGGCCGGCAGCTCCATGCGCCTTTCCAGAGCCTCGATGGCAGCCGTCGCCTGCCCGAGCGCCACGCCGGGTGCCAGGTTGAAGGAGATCGTCACCGCCGGGAACTGGCCCTGATGGTTGATGGCGAGCGGGCGGACCGGATCGGTGCTCCATTTCGCAAAGGCCGAGAGCGGCACCTCGCCGCCGGTGGTCGGCGAGCGCAGATAGATCTGCTGCAGCGTCGCCGTGCTCTTCTGCAGCGAGGGCAGCACCTCCAGGATGACGTAATAGGTCGAGAGCTGCGTCGAGAACTGCGCGATCTGGCGCTGGCCGAAGGCATCGTAGAGCGTGGCGTCGATGATGTCGGGCGTCAGCCCGTAGCGGGCGGCCTGGTCGCGGTCGATCGACAGGGTCAGGGTGGTGCCGGATGCCTGCTGGTCGGAGGCGACGTCGCGCAGTTCCGGCATCGCCTTCATCGCCTCCAGCAGCTTGGGCGCCCACTGGTTGAGCTGGTCGATGTCGGTGCCCTGCAGGGTGAACTGGAACTGCGTGCGCGAGGGCCGGCCGCCGAGGCGCACATCCTGGGCCGACTGCAGGTAGAGCCGCGCTCCCTCGACCTTGGCGGTCTGGCGCTGCAGGCGGCGGATCACCTGGTCGGCCGAGGCGCCGCGCTCGTCGCGCGGCTTCAGCGTGATGTACATGGTGCCGTCATTGAGGGTATTGCCATTGCCGCCCATGCGCATCGCCATATGGGCGATGGCCGGATCCTTGAGCACGATGGCGCCGAGTTCCTCCATATGGCGCGCCATGTCGGCCACGGAGGTATCCTGCGCCGCCTCGACGACCCCGGTGATCAGGCCGGTATCCTGCTGCGGGAAGAACCCCTTGGGTATGATCACGAACAGGTAGCCCGACAGCGCCACCGTGGCGAAGAAGGTCAGCAGGGTGATGAAGCGAAAACGCAGCACGAGATCGAGGCCGCGCTCATAGGCGTTCACCAGGCCCTCGAAGAAGGCCTCGCTGAGCTTGTAGAGCCTGCCGTGATGCTCCTCGTGAATCGGCTTGAGGAAGCGCGAGGCCATCATCGGCGTCAGGGTCAGCGATACGAAGGCCGAGACCACGATGGTCATGGCGAGCGTGATCGCGAATTCCCGGAACAGCCGCCCGATGATACCGCTCATCAGCAGGAGCGGTATCAGCACGGCGATCAGCGAGATGCTGATCGACAGGATGGTGAAGCCGATTTCGCCCGCTCCCTTGAGGGCGGCGGCCATCGGCCTCTCGCCCTCCTCGATATGGCGGGTGATGTTCTCCAGCATGACGATGGCGTCGTCGACCACGAAGCCCACCGCGATGGTCAGCGCCATCAGCGAGAGATTGTCGAGGCTGTAGCCCGCCAGCCACATCAGCGCACAGGCACCCAGCAAGGCCAGCGGCACGGTGATCGAAGGGATCACCGTAGCCCATACGCTGCGCAGGAAGACGAAGATCACCATGACGACGAGGCCGATGGTGAGCAACAGCGTGAACTGCACGTCCTTCACGGCGGCGCGGATGGTCTGGGTACGGTCCGACAGCACCGAGATCTTGATGGCGGGCGAGATGCCGGCCTCCAGGCGGGGCAGCACCTTCATCACATTGTCGACGGTGTCGATGACGTTGGCGCCGGGCTGCTTGAAAATCACCAGGAACACGCCGCGCTTGCCGTCGGCCCAGCCGGCCTGGGTGTCGTCCTGGGGGGCGCTCACCGCCTGCCCGATATCGCGCACGCGCACCGGGCTGCCATTGCGATAGGCGATGATGACGTCGTTCCAGTCCTTGGCGTCGGTGAGCTGGTCGTTGGCATAGATGGTGTAGGAGCGGGTGGCGCCGTTGAAGGTGCCCTTGGGATTGTTGACGGTGGTGACGGCAAGCGGGGTCCGTACGTCCTCCAGCGACAATCCCTTGGCCACCAGCTTGGCCGGATCGACCTGGACGCGGATGGACGGGGTCTGCTGGCCGCCGACATTGACCTGGCCGACGCCGCCGATCTGGCTGATGGCCTGGGCCAGCTTGGTGAGCGCCTGATCGGAAACCTCGGTCAAGGGCAGCGTGTCTGAGGTGGCGCCGAGCAGGAGGATGGGGGAATCGGCTGGATTCACCTTCCGATAGGTCGGCGGGCTCGGCATGTTCTTGGGCAAT
The DNA here is from genome assembly GCF_047605565.1 of Labrys sp. (in: a-proteobacteria). Lineage (NCBI taxonomy): Bacteria > Pseudomonadati > Pseudomonadota > Alphaproteobacteria > Hyphomicrobiales > Xanthobacteraceae > Labrys > Labrys sp. (in: a-proteobacteria). Next base: position 74,765 of record NZ_JASGFM010000011.1, on the reverse strand, counting down.
TGTCCGTTGGCGGCATTGATGGCCGCCAGCACGTCGGCACCGGCGCCATCGATGTTGCGGGAGAGGTCGAATTGCAGGGTGATCTGGGTCGAGCTCGTCTGGCTCGACGAAGTCATCTCCGAAATACCGGGGATCAGCGAGAACTGCGTCTCCAAGGGCTGGGCTACCGACGAGGCCATGGTGGCGGGATCGGCACCGGGCAGGCTGGCGGAGACCTGGATGGTCGGGAAGTCCACTTCCGGCAGCGGTGCCACCGGCAATTGCGGATAGGCGATGATGCCCACGAACAGGATGCCCACCATCAAGAGCGTGGTGGCGACCGGATAGCGGATGAAGGGGGTGGAAATACCGGGCATGGTCAGTCCGCCTTCCCTGCATCGCCGCCCGTCGGCAAGGCGGCCTGATCGGCAATCTTGCCGTCCGGGGACGGCAACTGCCGCGCCTCGACCTCCGCACCGTTCTGCAGGCGCGCCTGGCCGGAGACCACGACCTTCTGCCCCACCGTCAGGCCCTGGCTGACCACGGCACGGCCATTGCCGCTCATGCTCACCTGGATCGGTGTCGCCACGGCCTTGCCGTCGTTGCCGATCACATAGGCAAAGAGGCCCGACGGCCCGTGCTGGACGGCATCCTCGGGCACCACGAGGACCTGCCTGAGCGTGTCGACGAGCAGGCGGGTATTGACGGACAGGCCGGGCCAGAGCGCGTTGTCGGCATTGTCGAAGCGTGCCTTCAGGCTGATCGTGCCCGTCGCCTGGTTGACGGTATTGTCGATCACCGCCAGCGTGCCGTGGGAAAGAATGCTCTGGCCATCGGAGCTCAGGGCTTCGACCGGGGCCGGCCCGCGCTCGAAGGCCCTAGAGCGATTTTCGATCCCATTGGATCGAACATCGCTCGTCGTTTCAGAAGGATTGACGCGTTTTTCCGATCCGGTCGGATCGGAAAACGCTTTGGTGATGGCCGGCAACAGATCCTGCGGTTCGGTGAACTGCACCGCGATGGGCTGGAGCTGGGCAATGGTGACGATGCCGTTCTGGTCGGCGGCATGCACGATGTTGCCCGGATCGATCTGGCGGAAGCCGGTGCGACCCGTGAAGGGTGCCTTGATGGTGGTGTAGTCGAGATTGGTGCGCGCATTGGCGATGGCCGCGTCGTCGCCCTCTATCTGCGCCTTGACCTGGTCGACCAGGGCCTGCTGCGTATCGACGGCCTGCTGCGACTCAAAGCTCTTCTGGGCGAGGTTCTGGAAGCGCTGCAGGTTCAACTGGTCGTTTCGAAGGCTGGCCTCGTCCTGGGCCTTCTTGGCGACTGCCTGGTCCAGCGCGGCCTGGTAGGGACGCTTGTCGATCTCCACCAGGGCATCGCCCTGCTTGACCATCTGGCCCTGCTTGAAGAACACCCGGGTGATCTCCCCGTCGACCCGGCTTCTGACCGTCACCGTCTTGAAGGGTGAGACCGTACCCAGTCCGTCGACCTCGACCGGATAGTCGGCTTTCGCCACCGGTGTGAAGGTCACCGGCACCTTGGCGGCGGGTGCGGCCTGGGCCTGGGGTGCCGGCGCCGCCTGTGCGAGGTGACGCCAGGCCACATAGCCTCCCAGCCCGACCATCAGGACTGCCAGTCCGGCGGGCCAGCGGCGCCGTCTGCGTTCACGTTCGATATTCATGGGTCCGATCCGTCGAATCGCGCCTGCCTGCAAGCGCGCATGCTCTGAGTGGAACTTCCCGGCGAGGCCCGCGGACGAGCCTCGCCGGGAAGCGCCGCAAATGTCGGCGCCTTGCCGCTCCCTCTCGGTCGGGCCGTGACTCGATCGAGAGGAATCGGCTTGGGGTTCGAACCCGATTTGGGGCGGTGATGACGACGGAAGTGTGGGCCAGTGTTAAGGGATGTTTCTGCCCGCTTTCGATTGGTGTCTGGAGGGGCCGGATCACCCCATCGTGATACCCCGTGATGGGGTCAGACCCGCCGTTTCACTCCGCTGCCGCAGGTGTCCGCGGCACCGGCGCAGGCGCGAGCAGCTCGCTGCCGACATTGCGCGGCAGGGTGAGGAAGATCAGGCCCGAGGTCATGGCGATCACGCCGATCATCAGGAACACGGGCGGGAAGACCGGCGCGGTGAGATGGCTGGCCCCGTTGAGATGCATCGAGGTCTCCAGCGCCAATGCCGCGATGGAAACGCCGACCGATCCCGCCAACTCCTGCAGCACCGAGGTCATCGAGGTGACCCGGCCCATCAGCTCGGGTGGAATGTCCGAGACGCCGGCAGTGTTGATCGAGGTGAATTGCAGCGAACGGGTGAAGCCGGCGGCAAGCAGGGTGAGCGAGATCAGCAGCACCGGCATGCCGGCATGGAACAAAGCGGGGGCGGCCACCAGGCAGGAAGACAGCACGGCGTTCCAGGTCAGCACCCGGCGGAAACCGAGCCGGCGCAGGATCGGCCCGGCCAGGGCCTTCATCGCCATGGCGCCGGCACCGGTGGCAAGCGTCAGCAGGCCCGACTGGAACGGGCTGAAATCGAAGCCGAGCTGGAAATAGAGCGCCAGCAGGAAGGGCGTGGCGCCGACGCCGATGCGGAACAGGAAGCCGCCGCCGATGGCGGCGCGGAAGGTCGGAAAGCGCAGCAGCCTCAGTTCGATCAGCGGGTTGGCGACCCGCCCGGCATGGTGGACATAAAGGCCGATCAGGGCGAGCCCCGCCACGGCCAGGCCGATATTGACGCTGGCCGGCACCACATCGAGGCCCGACAGCGTCGCCCCGCCCATCAGGGCCACCAGGCCCGGGGCCAGGATGAGGAAGCCGACGAGATCGAAGGGCCGGCGCTCGTCCTCGCGCACATTCGGCACGTAGAGGCTGGCGAGGACGATGCCGAGCACGGCGATGGGAATGTTGATCCAGAAGATCAGGCGCCAATGGAAATAAGTGGTGATGAAGCCCCCGAGCGGCGGCCCGCTGAGCGGGCCGAGCAGGGCCGGCAGGGTCAGCCACATCATGGCGTTGACGAGATCGTGCTTGGGCGTGGTCTTGAGGATGATCAGCCGGCCCACTGGCGTCATCATCGCCCCGCCCATGCCCTGCACGATGCGGGAGGCCACCAGCTCGGTGAGGTTGGAGGACAGGCCGCAGGCGATCGAGCCGAGGCCGAACACCACGATGGCGGCACGGAACACGGTGCGGGCCCCGAAGCGGTCGGCCATCCAGCCGGAGGTCGGGATGAAGATGGCGAGCGACAGCAGATAGGAGGTCAGGGTAAGCTTGAGATAGATCGGGCTGGTACCGAAATCGCGCGCGATCGTGGGTAGCGCCGTCGACAGCACCGTCGAGTCCAGGTTCTCCATGAACAGGCCGGTAGCGATGATCAGCGGCAGCAATCGGCCCTGCGATTTCAGCCCCTCGCTCACGAGGGCACTCTCCCCTTGCGGCCGCGCCTGCCAGGTTCGAGCCGGGTGACCCGTCCTTCCGGCACCGGCCGTCCCTGGGCAATGCCGTTGAGCGCCATGTCGACCACGTCGCGCGTCACCTCGATGTCGGAGAGGTAGTCGGCGCCCACGCCGATCCAGGCCATGCCGATCAGCAGCCGCGCCGCCATGTCGGCGTCATAGATCCGGGCCTCGCCGCGGCGCTGGGCCTCCTCGATCACGGTGATCAGGCGCTGGGCGATGGCGCCGCGGCGACGGCGAAAGATGCGCCGCTTGGAGTTCTCGCCCTCGTTGAGGTCGCGGATGGTGCTGAGATGGGTACGCACAGTGGGCACGATCTCCGCGACGAGATAGGTCAGGCGCTCGCGGAAATTGCCCTCGCGCAGCAGGGCCGTGTCGAGCCGAACCTCGAGATCGTCGAGCGTCTGGGCAAACACCGCTTCGAACAGGGCTTCCTTGCTGGTGAAATAGCGATAGACGGTGGCCTTGCCGATGCCGGCCTCGAAGGCGATGTCATCGACCGAAGCGGAGTCATAGCCCTGCCGCGCGAAAATGCGCCCGGCGGCGTCCAGCAGATTGTTGCGCCGAACGTCACGCCAGTGCTCTTCTCCGGAGGACTTGTCGTCCGTGCGCTGCTCCATGATGGCCCCGAATCAAAACCCGCTGGTTACGGATAAAACCAGCGAGTCTCATTTCTTGCCCGAATTCCGGCAAAATTGGGAGAGGGGGAAGCGGGAGATAGGACACAATCGAGTGAGGATTGTTGCCGGACGATGAAGCAGGTCCCTCCCGGCCCTACTCCTTCAGCAGCGTGAATCCGGCCTTGGCGAAGGGTTTCTGCCCATCCGCCGTCTTGAGATAGTCCAGAAAGCCCGCAGCATCGGCATTGTTGGACGACGCCGTCAGGCCGAAGGGATAGACGATCGGCTCATGCGAATCCTCGGGGAAGGTGGCGACGACCTTCACCTTCGGATCGGCGGCCGCATCGGTGGCGTAGACCACGCCGAACTTGGCCTCGCCGCGCGCGACCAGCGCAAGGGCAGCGCGGACATTGTCGGTCTGCGCGAATTTCGGCTCGACGGCCTTGAGGATGCCGAGTTTTTCGAAAGCGGCCCGGGCATATTTGCCGGCCGGCACCGTCTTCACTTCGCCCACCGCGATCCTGCCCTCGCCGATGGCGCCGGCGAGATCGACCCCGGGCTTGAGTTCGACCGTCGTAGCGGCATCGGCCGGCGCGATCAGCACCAGGGCGTTGCCGAGCAGCTTCACCACGCTGCCTTCCTTGATCAGCTTCTTGTCGACGCCGTATTTCATCCAGTCGAGGTCGGCGGAGGCGAAGACTTCGGCCGGCGCGCCCTGCTCGATCTGCTTCATCAGCGCCGAGGAAGCGGCATAGGAGATCACCACCTTCTTGCCCGAGCTTGCGGTCCAGGCCTTGGCTGCTTCGTCGAGCGATCCCTTGAGGCTGGCGGCGGCGAAGACCGTGACGTCACCGCCCCCGGCCTGCGCGGCCTTGGCGGCGGAAGCGTCCTCGGCCCGCGCCATGGCGGGCGCGAAAACGAGACTGACGGAAAGAGCCAGAAAAGCCCGGCGGGCAAAGCGAAGCATGGTGAGATCCCCTAAAGCGTTTTGCGATTTGGTGGAGTCACCAAGAATCGCAAAGACGCGTCGAACCAAAGAGTTAGAGCAAACAAGCGTTCATGCTTGAACGCGCTTTGCTCTAGCAGCCATGATGGTTATATATCAAGGGATATAGCGACGAGGGAGAGAGCGCAAGGCGGGCCGGCAGGCGCGAATGTCGCGCCTGCCGCGTGTTGGACGCAAGTGGCGGGCAGATTGCCCGCCCCCTTCAAGCCGCGACGCCCACGCCGATCGGACAGGAGACGCCGGTACCGCCCAGGCCGCAATAGCCTGCCGGGTTCTTGGCGAGATATTGCTGGTGATAGGCTTCCGCATAATAGAAGGGCGGTGCCTCCAGGATCTCGGTGGTGACGGCGCCATAACCCTTGGCCGCCAGCGCCTCGTTGTAGCGCGCCTTGGCCGCCTCGGCCGCCTGGCGCTGCGCCTGGCTGGTGACATAGATGCCCGAGCGATATTGCGTGCCGATATCGTTGCCCTGGCGCATGCCCTGGGTGGGATCATGCGCCTCGAAGAACACCTTCAGCAGTTGGTCGTAGGAGATAGTCTTGGGGTCGAACACCACCTTCACCACCTCATTGTGCCCGGTGAGGCCGGAACAGACCTCCTCATAGGTGGCATTGGGGGTGAGGCCGCCGGCATAGCCCACCGCCGTGACCAGCACGCCCGGAGTCTGCCAGAATTTGCGCTCGGCGCCCCAGAAGCAGCCGAGGCCGAAATAGGCCGTCTCGCTGCCCTCGGCATAGGGCCCCTTCAGGGCCGCGCCGTTGACGAAATGGGTATCCGCCGTCTCGATGGCCTCGCCGCGCCCCGGCAGGGCTTCGTCGGCGGAGGGAAACGCCGTCTTCTTGCGAAAGCCGAACATGGTTCTTCCTTCCTGTTCTTATGGTCAAGTTCTATGGCTACCTGGCCAATATGGGGGTGCGAACCGCCCTTGTCAGGGGCCCTTTCATCACGGATGCGTCAGCCCGGCGACACTGCCCCTCACAGATGCGAGACATAGCCGATCCGGCTCGCGGGCGGACGTCCCAGCCAGAAGAACAGGGCCGAGGCCAGCGCCAGAACCAGGGCGAAGGGCAGGCCGAGCAGGGGCGAAACCAGATTGTTCCACAAGAAGACCGAGAGCGAGGCCTCCACCCAGGCGCGCATGCGGTCGAAGCTGGCCGGGCCGAGCCAGAGCCAGACCGCACGCACCGGCAGGAAGACGAGATGATTGTCGGCGATCGAACGCGTACCGTCGACCACCGCAGCCACGAAGGCGGCGGCGGCCAGGAACAGGCCGAGCGAACGAGCCAGGAAACGCATCACGCACTCCAACACTGCACGCGCCTGCCGAGGAGGGCAGGACTCGCAGCAGTCTAGCGCAGGGCCTCCCCCGCGCGTAGGAAATTCGGGCTCGAAGGTGAACGGTCTTTCCAGATGCGAGCGGGAGGTCTGCATCCGGCCCAAACCAAGCCTGTGTCGGCGCACAGGGCCTGCGGACCGAATGAAAGCGCTTTCCCTTTCAAAAAACTGCAATCCCCCGTTTACAAACTGCGCCGACATCGCCATAAGCACCGCTCGACGGAAGGGTGGCCGAGTGGTTGAAGGCGCACGCCTGGAAAGTGTGTATACGGGAAACCGTATCGCGGGTTCGAATCCCGCCCCTTCCGCCACTTGACCCGAGTTTTCCAGGACTTGGTCTTCATTCCCGAAAGCGCAGAGTCTCTACGAACAGAGTGAACGCAGCAGATGCGTGCCGTCTGTGCGGATAGTAGAGATGGTAGCCCGGCAGGTCGGGGGTGAATTTGCCCAACACCCGCACCAGGCGACCGGAATCCAGGTGAGGCTGAACCTGATCCAGCGGCAGATAGGCAAGGCCATGGCCATCCAGCGCAGCGTCGAGGATCAGGTCTATGGTGTTGAGGACGAGCGGCCCGTCGATCCGCACCCGCGTTTCCCGTCCGCCACGCATCAGCCGCCAGCCGTTCAGCGTGCCGGAGGTCGGCAGGCGCAGATTGATGGCGCGATGGTCGATCAGTTGTCCCGGTGACGCCGGAGCCGGATGCAGGCGAAAATAGCCGGGGGCGCCGACGATCGCCATCGGAGTATCCGGGCCGATACGCGTGGCGATCATGTCCTTGGCAATGTCTCCTCCCAGCCTGACACCCGCGTCGAAGCGGTCGGCGACGACATCCGCCAAGCCGTAGTCGATGGTGATCTCGACCGTGATGTCCGGATTGTCGGGAAGCAACCGCTTCATGGCCGGAACGATGATCGTCTTGGCCGCGTGCTCGACCGTGGTGATGCGGATCGTACCGGAAGGCCGGTCGCGCAGATCGCGGAGCGAGGTCACCGCGGCATCGAGATCATGCAGCATGGGTCCGAGGGTGGCGATCAGGCGCTCACCGGCCTCGGTAGGCGCCACGCTGCGCGTCGTGCGCGACAGCAGCCGCATTCCCAGCCGTTCCTCGATCCGCCGAACGATCTGGCTCAGCGCGGATTGCGCCATGCCGAGACGCTGCGCCGCCTTGGTGAAGCTGCGCTCCTCGGCAACGACGACAAAGGCCGCCAGGTCGGCGATCTCATCCCGTCGCATTCATCACCTCGATGATAGGCCCAATAAGAATTATCCGTCTAATCCACACAATCTTTCTGGCCTAGATTCACGGCATCGGCAAGGCGCGCTTCTGAAGACCCGCGCGCCGGACCACAAAAGCTTCAATGGAAGGAGAGTGGAGATGGGCAAGATCAGCTTCGCCAATTCGAACAACAAGACGATCGCCATGGCGGCAGTGATCGATTTTCCCGAAGGTTTCGACGAAAAGAAGCGCTATCCGGCCATCGTGGTCTCGCATCCAGGCGGCGGCGTGAAGGAACAGACCGCCGGCACCTATGCCAGGAAACTCGCCGCGCGGGGTTTCGTCGCCATCGCCTACGATGCCTCCTATCAAGGCGAAAGCGGCGGCGAACCCCGCCAGCTCGAAAACCCCTATATCCGCACCGAGGACGTCAGCGCCGTCATCGACTATCTGACCACTCTGCCTTACGTCGACAAGGAGCGGATCGGTGCCATGGGCATCTGCGCCGGCGCCGGCTACACGGCCAATGCCGCGATCCAGGACCGCCGCATCAAGGCGATTGGCACGGTCAGCGCTGTCAACATCGGCTCGATGTTCCGCAATGGCTGGGAAAACAACGTCAAGTCGATCGATGCGCTGCCCTATGTCGAGGCCGGCTCGAACGCGCGCACGGCGGATGCTGGCAGCGGCACGATCGCCACCATGCCGCTCGCTCCGCTGAAGGAAGCGGACGCACCGAACGAAGAACTGCGCCAAGCCTGGGAATATTATCATACCCCCCGTGCGCAGTGCTCGACGGCACCCGGCGTAGCGACACTGCGCAGCCTGAACCAGATCATCACCTACGACGCCTATCACATGGCGGACGTCTATCTCACCCAACCAATCCAGATCGTGGCCGGCAACCTGGCAGGCAGCAAATGGATGAGCGACGACCTCTACGACCGCGCAGCCAGCACCGACAAGCAGTTCCACCTCGTCGAGGGCGCCAACCATATGGACCTCTACGACGGTGAGAGATTCGTCGACGAGGCCGTGTCCGTGCTCGCGCCTTTCTTCCAGGCGAAACTTTCAGGCGACACCGCCGCGAGACAGGCCGCCGAGTAACAAGGAAGTACAGACATCGGGCGCACAGCCCGCCCGATCCGACAGGAGAGACCCATGGAAACCGTGCGCATTCGCAATCCCGGCATGTATTGGGACATCGCGGCAAATCTGCACTTCCCACCCAATTTCGATGCCAGCAAGCACTATCCGGCGGTGGTTTCAAACCACCCCATCGGTAGTTGCAAGGAACAGACCTCCGGCAACATCTATGGCGCAGCGCTAGCGAAGGCTGGTTTCGTGGTCATCGTCCCCGATGCCAGCTTCCAGGGCGGCAGCGGCGGTGAACCGCGCTGGATCGAAGATCCCGAACAGCGCGTGAAGGACTATCGCGACGTCATCGATTATCTCCAATCCCTGCCCTATGTCGACGCCGACCGGATCGGCATTCTCGGCATCTGCGGCGGTGGCGGCTATTCGATCAAGACCGCGATCATCGACAAACGGATCAAGGCACTGGTCAGCATCACCGGCGTGAACTTCGGGCGGCTGATGCGCGAAGGCTTCAGCAATTTCGATCCGGTCGGTGCACTCGAAGCGATGGCTGCGCAGCGCAGCGCCGAGATTGCGGGTGCAAGCCAGCGGATCGACATCTTCCTGCCCGCCAGTGTGGAACAGGGGAAGGCCGCCGGCATCACGGACATCGACGTGCTGGAGGCGACCGACTACTATCGCAACCGTTGCCCAGCCGAAGGATCGGGCACGAGGATGCTGTTCTCACACGCCGCCCCCGCGATGGCGTGGGATGCTTTCGCCTTCGCCGAAACGCTGTTGACTCAGCCAATGATGGTGGTGGTCGGCGACAAGCCCGGCGGGTTCGGCGCCTATCGCGACGGCATGGAAATCTATGGCCGCGCCGCCTCCAAGAACAAGCAAATGGTCGTGGTCGAAGGCTGGTCGCATTATGACCTCTATGACCATCCGGTGCCGACCGGGGTTGCGTTGGAGCGCGTCGTTCCCTTCCTCGTACAGCATCTCGGCGAAGCCGCGGTCTCCCGCGTGACGAAACCCGCCGCGTGAGGCCATAGGGCACAATCCCCGCAAGGCAGGTTATGCCCGCGCTTTCGTTTTCCGCCCTTCGCCTTCTTGCCGCCATCGAACGGCGCCATGAAAACCGGCCATCCGCACCATGGCGTTTCTCCGGCAAGGATCTCGGGCGAGGAGCTTTCCATCATGAGCCTGGCCAGCGACGCGCGTTTCTGGGACCGGAGTTCGCGTAAATACGCCAGGAGCGCGGTTGCCGATCAGGCCGGCTATGAGCGCACGCTGGAGCGGACCCGGGCCCTGCTGGAACCGGGCGACAGGGTGCTGGAACTGGGGTGCGGCACGGGCACGACGGCCCTTCGGCTCGCGGGGGGCGTTCAGGCCTATCTCGCGACCGATATCTCCACCGGCATGATCGCCATCGCCGAAGAGAAACACGCCGCCGCCTCCATCCCGGCCCTGGCTTTTCGCGTCGCGACCGCCGAGGCGCTCATGCCCGATGCCGGCGCGTTCAACGCGGTTCTCGGTTTCAACTATCTGCATCTGGTTCGCGACCTTCCCGGCACACTGGGCTGCATCCATGCCCTGCTGGCGGCAAAGGGCCTGTTCATCGCCAAGACGCCCTGTGTCGGTGAGATGAATCCGCTCATCCGGCTTGCCTTGCCCCTCATGCGTGTGGTCGGCCAGGCACCTTATGCCGGCGTGTTTCGGGCTTCGGAACTCAGCCGGTGGATATCCGCTGCCGGCTTCGAGATCCTTGCCATCGAGAACCATGCAGGCAAGGGGGACGACAACCGCCCCTATATCGTGGCGCGCAAGGCCTAGAGCAAAGCGCTATGGGCGCAAAGCGAGGCTGCTCCCATCCGATTTCGGCCAGACAGCCATTTCAGCCCCGCCGAGGCGCCTCAGCCCGATAACGTGGCCAGGAGATTGGCGTCGCGCGCCAGGCGCCACCGGCCATCGGCCTCCCTGCGCAGCAGCGTGAGCGTATAGCCTGATCGGCGGATGGCGCTGCCGCCGGGCGGCGTCGCCGTGATGTTGATATGGTTGCGGATAAAGGCCCAGTCGCCCAGCAGCTTCAATTCGGCAATCTCGCTGCTGCCTTCCATCTTCACCCCGTCGAGCCCCTTGAATGCCGCCACGAAGGCTTCCTTGCCGAAGGGTTCCCGGCCCGGGACCATGAAGACGACATCGTCCGTCATCAGGTCGAGGATCGCGGCGAGATCGCCTCGCCTGCTTGCCTGCATCCAGCCCTCGACCACGCTCCGAATGGCTTTCTCGTCATCGCTCATGCGGAATTCCTCGGCGTTTTGGTGCGGCACGGGATTGCAACATTCTGCCCCGGCAGAACAACGCTCGGAGCCAGGATGTTCCCATGTCTGCGCCAGGGCACGACGGGCATCATCCTTCTTCCGACTATGGTCTGCCGCTGCACGGCCATCACCCTGATCGGGATGGAGGAAAGAGGCATGCTCAGGCCCGTCCGTCACGCGATGTCGGTCGAACAGGGGCACCTTTGTTACGGCCCCCCGCCTTGCGCACGAGAACCATCGCCGACGGGACCCGCGCCCCGCAACGCGCGGTTTCTGCCGCAGAATCCCCCTTGACTCTGCTCTTTCCCGCGCGCATTGAAATAACTTGTATATACATATTCTATCATAGTGTTTGCACATCAGCTCTTGGGAGGGGCGGCATGGCGGCAGAGACGGGTGCGATCGAAAAACGGACGATCGACCGGATTCCGGAGGGCGAGCGGCATGGCTCTCCCTTCAACCAGTTCACCTTGTGGTTCGGCGCGAATCTGCAGATCACCGCGGTGGTCGACGGCGCGCTCTCGATCGTGTTCGGTGCCGAAGCGCTCACGGCCATCATCGGCCTGGCTATCGGCAACCTCCTCGGTGGCGCGGTGATGGCCCTGCATTCGGCGCAGGGTCCGCGGCTCGGCCTGCCGCAGATGATCTCCTCCCGCGCCCAGTTCGGCGTGAAGGGCGCCACCCTGCCACTCCTCCTCACCGTGGTGATGTATCTGGGCTTTGCGGCCACCGGCACCGTGCTCTCCGGCCAGGCCATCAACCTGATGTTCGGCGTGGAGAACCCGGCCTTCGGCATGATCGCCTTCGGCGTCATCACCGTGATCGTGGCGGTGATCGGCTACAATCTCATCCATGTGATCGGCCGGATCGCCACCGTGGTCGGCATCCTCGGCTTTGCCTATCTCACCTTCAAGCTGTTCGGGCAGTACAATGTCGCCGATGCCTTCGGCCAGAAGCCCTTCACCATGGCGACCTTCCTGCTCGCCATCGCGCTCGGCGCCGGTTGGCAGCTGACCTTCGCACCCTATGTCGCCGATTATTCGCGCTACCTGCCTTCCTCCACCCCGGCCTCGGTAACCTTCTGGTCGACGCTGCTCGGCTCGGCCGTGGGCGCCCAGATCGCCATGACCTTCGGCGCCGTGGTGGCGGCCCTCGGCGGCAAGTTCCTGGCCAATCAGGTCGGCTTTCTCGGCGAGCTCGCCGGCCCGGGCGTGGCCGTGCTGGTCTATGTCGTCATCGTCACCAACAAGCTGACGGTGAACTGCCTCAATGCCTATGGCGGCTCGATGACCCTGCTCACCACCGTGAGCGCCTATGCTGGCCAGCGCAGCGTGTCGCAGGCGGCCCGCATGGCCTATATCGTGCTGTTCGTGGCCGGCTCTGTGGCGATCGCCTTGTTCGCCAGCGCCCACTTCCTCTCGGCCTTCAAGAACTTCATGCTGCTGCTGCTGGCCGTGTTCGTGCCCTGGAGCGCGGTGAATCTCGTCGACTACTATTTGATCTCCAAGGAGAAGGTGGACGTTCCCGCCCTCTACGATGCCTCGGGCCGCTACGGCGCCTATAACTGGACGGCGCTGGGCTGCTACCTCTTCGGCGTGCTGATCCAGATCCCGTTCCTGAACCAGGCGCTCTATGAAGGGCCGATCGCCAAGATGCTCGACGATGCCGACATCTCCTGGATCGTCAGCCTGGTGGTGACCTCGGTGGTTTACTACGCCCTGGCCCGCGGCGGCGCCAACGTCCCCAACGAGATGATCCTGCCGGAAGAAAAATCTGCACGGGCGTGAGGGGTGCATTCCCCACGTCAATAAACTTGCGCCGTCCCTCACCCTTACCCTCTCCCCGTAAACGGGGCGAGGGACGCACAAGTGTCGCGAGTAATCATCAGATCTCTCATCTCGATCGACGGTTGGGCGAGATGAAGCTGTTTCAATACAGGCGCATCGCCAAAGCCCCCTCGCCCCGCTTCTTGCGGGGCGAGGGTAAGGGTGAGGGGCGGCACGAAACGATGCTGATTGCGGCCATTTCCGTCACCTACGGCTTGCTCCGTGCCCGCTCGAGGCCCTTGAGGATCTCCACGAACAAGCGCACCTTGGCCGGGCGGAAACGCGCGGCCGGGTAGACCACATGGATGCCGCCCGCGGGCAGTGTCCAGTCGGCCAGCAGGCGGACGAGCCGGCCGGTGGCGATGTCGCCGGCAACCAGGAAATCCGGAAACACCGACAGGCCCGCCCCCGCCAGCACCATGGCATAGGAAGTGGGCGTCTTGTCCGCGTCGACGACGGCGGTGACCTCCACCGTCTCCCGCTCCCATTCTCCGCGCGAGAAGAGCCAGCGCGTCGGCGTGCGCAAGGCATGGTTTGCCACGAAGGGCAGCCCTGCCAGGCCCTTCGGGTCGAGATCGGCGGGCAGGCGAGCAGCAAGCGCCGCCGAGCAGACCAGATGCTGCTGGAACGTGCCGAGCCTCTGGGCCTGGTTCGAGGAATCGGCCAGCCAGCCGACGCGCACGGCGACATCCACCTGCGCATCCACCAGATCCACCAGGGTATCGTCGAAGGCGACCGCCACCCGCATATGGGGAAAGCGCTCGCGAAAGGCGGCGATGGCGGGCGCGACCACCGCGCCGCCATAGTCGATCTGCGCCGCCAGGGTGAGAGTGCCGGTCGGCTCGGCTGCGTCCTTGGAAATCTCCCCGAACGCGGATTCGGCCTCGCGCAGGATCAGGGCGGCGCGGTCATAGAAGGCGCGTCCCGCCTCCGTCGCCTGCAGGCGGCGGGTGGTGCGCAGGATCAGGGTGACGCCGAGCTCCTCCTCGAGCTTGCCGACCTGGTGGCTGACCACCGCCTTGGCAACGCCGAGCCTCTCCCCCGCTGCCGTGAAGGAGCCGGTCTCGATCACCGCGGTGAAGAAGGCGAGCCGGTTGAGATTGAGAAGCTCGGACATCGTCTCCTGCACCTGAGCGCCTGTCTCCGGCCTTGCTGGCGGCGGACCAAGGGGATGCGGTGCGCATCACGCCCATTGTCTGATTCAATCAGACACTCTGTCAAATTGTTCGGTATTTTTCTGACGCAATTGGCAGCCCATGTTTCGTGGCGAGGAGATTTCGATGTCCACGCCGCTTTCTTCCGACCCGACCGTGACCTATCTGTTCGATCCGCTCTGCGGCTGGTGCTATGGCGCCTCGCCGATGCTGCAGCGCCTGCGCGCCGCGGGCGTCTCCATCAGCCCTGCACCGACCGGCCTGTTCACGAGGTCGGGCGCCCGGCCGATGGATGCGGGCTTTGCCGCCTATGCCTGGTCCAATGACCAGCGCATCGAGCGCCTCACCGGTCAGCCTTTTACCGAGGCCTACCGCAATCAGGTGCTGGATGCCGAAAACGGCCTGTTCGATTCGGGCCCGGCCACGCTGGCGCTATCAGCCGTGGCCCTGGCCGAACCGGAGCGCGAACTCGACGCCCTCGCGGCCATCCAAGCCGGGCGCTATGTCGAGGGCCTGGACACGACGTCCCTCGCCTGCCTCGTCGCCGTCCTGCGCGAGGCGGGCTTCCCGGCCGCCGCCGACCGCCTCGCCACGCCGGACGAAGCGCTGCTCGCCGCCAACCGCGCCCGCATCGCGCAAGGGCGAGCCCTGATGGCCAGCCTCGGCGCCCAGGGGGTGCCGGCCCTCGTCACCCGGCAGGACGGGCGGCAGCGGCTGATCGCCTCCAACGCCCTGTTCGGCAGTTTCGACAATCTCGTTTCCCATCTCAACGCCTGACCGACATCGACCGGAGAGACAGACCCGTGATCAGCAGACGCGACACAATCAAGCTTGCCGCCCTCTTCGGCGCCGGCGCCCTCTTCCCCCTCGCCCCGGCCGAAGCCGCCGGCGGCAAGCTCGCCTGGCGTGCCTTCCAGGCCGACGAGGCAGGCTTTTCGCGCATGCCTGTGCTGCTGACGGGCCGCAAGGAGGCCATCCTGCTCGATGGCGGCTTCACCCTCTCGGATGGCCGCAAACTGGCTGAGGCCATCAAGGCCAGCGGCAGGACGCTGACCACCATCTATGTGAGCTGCCCGGACCCCGATTATTATTTCTCGCTGCGTCCGGTGGTGGAGGCCTTCCCCGCCGCCAAGGTGATCGCCAAGCCGGTGACGGTCGCCTCGATCAAGGCCAGCGTCCAGGGCAAGCTCGAGGTCTGGGGCCCCAAGCTCGGCGACAACGGCCCGCGCAACCTGGCCGAGGTGGTGATCCCCACCCCATCCGACCTCACCGCGCTCGACCTCGAGGGCCATCGCATCGAGATCGTCGAAGTGCCCGACATGCATGACCGGCGCTATCTGTGGGTACCCGACCTCAAGGCCGTGTTCGGTGGCGTGCTGGTCAGTTCCGGCGGCCATGTCTGGCTGGCCGACAATGCCGACGCCGGCTCCCGGCAGGCCTGGGTCCGGGGCCTCGATGCCATCGCCGCCCGCAAGCCCAGGATCGTGGTGCCAGCCCATCACGCCGAAGGCGCTCCCGAGGGTCTCGCCGCGGTCAAATTCACCCGCGACTATATCGCCGCCTTCAACCGCGAGGCCGAGAAGGCCAAGGACAGCGCGGCGCTGATCGAGGCGATGAAGGCGCTCTATCCCAAGCTCGGCGGCCTCGACTCGCTCGATCTGAGCGCCAAGGTCGTCAAGGGCGAGATGAAATGGGGCTGACCGCCCCGCCTCGCACCAAGAATTCCCGCAACCGAAAGGAAAGCCAGATGAAAATCGCCCTGATCGGCGCCACCGGCAATGCCGGCTCGCGCATCCTCGCCGAACTCGTCAGCCGCGGCCATGAGGTCACCGCCATCGTCCGTCATCCCGAAAAGGTGCCTGCTAACCCGAAGGTCACGGCCCGCAAGGGCGACGTCCACGACAAGGTCGGCCTTGCCGCTTTGCTCGCGGGCCATGACGCGGTCATCTCGAGCGTGCACTTCACCGCCAGCGATCCCCATACCCTGATCGAGGCAGTGCGCGCTTCCGGCGTGAAGCGCTATCTCGTGGTCGGCGGCGCCGGCAGCCTGGAAGTCGCCCCCGGGGTCACCCTGGTGTCGACGCCCGAATTCCCGGCCATCTACAAGGAAGAGGCGACCAAGGGCGCCGAGTTCCTTGGCATCCTGCGGGCGGAGAAGGATCTCGACTGGACCTTCCTCTCCCCCTCGGCCCTGTTCGTGCCGGGCGAGCGTACCGGCAAGTTCCGCCTGGGCAGCGACCGGCTCCTGACCAACGACAAGGGCAGCAGCATCTCCTTCGAGGACTATGCCATCGCTTTGGCCGACGAAATCGAAAAGCCCGCCCACAGCCGGGCGCGCTTCACCGTCGGCTACTGACGGGCGGGGTCGCTAAGCGGCAGTGCCGGCAAGCTGCATGCCCAAAGGACGGCCGGCGGCGCACTCGATCACCACCATCGAAGGCGCCGCCGCTCCGTACATCATTGTGAAGCTGGTGGCGGAGCAATGGGGTCGGTGCCGAAATCGGGTGGTTGTCAATGCGGTGAGGGAGAACGAAGCCCGTCATCGCCTGGACCCGATGCAGCATCCGAAGAATCGGAAGCCGCCGGAACGAGCTGCACGGAATTGAGGATGAAGTAGCCTTCAATCGCCCCCTCCTTCAGATGAAAGCGCAACTCGATCGGCTTGAAGGGATCATCGACGACAAAGGAGAGCTCAAAGGAGAAAAGTCCCTGTGGCGGAAGCTTCATGATGCCGTGGTCAAGAAGTCCTTCAGAGAAGATATCGACCACGATCCGGTTCTGGGACTGACATTCGCCGACCTCTATCTCCACCTCAGCAGTCCACTTGCCGGCCGGAAGATGCAAATAGGGGCCATGAATGAGTATTCGTGCCGGACCCGCAAGGTCGATCCGTGCCGAGAGCGTCTGAAAATTCGGAGCCTCCAAAAACAGTTCCCTGGGCCAGGAAATTTTTGGAAGGCTTTCGCTATTGATCAACGCATCATAGGCATTGGATAATTTTCCGAGTAACTCCTCATTCTGAGTTTGAATTGCATTCCCGGTTTCAGCTTCTACAATTTTTGGAAATTGGCTTTTTACGTAGTCTTCGAGTTTTGGATTTGCACAGCTTGGAACAGACAGGCGAGTGAGGATGTTCTGGAACTGCTCTGTTGAGCAATTTAGTCCATAGTGATTCACCAGCGCCTCAACGAACGCAAAGAGTGACTGGCTGTATCTCTGGCTGGACAGGAATAAAATATTAGGACTTCTTGTGCTTAAGCAGATCATGCATATAGCCCGACTGGCCAATCTTATCGCACTTATGAAATCTGCCTGCCGGTCCGCCATAATATATCGAACCAAAACAGCAAAAGCGTCCGTGGAAATTACAATCGGGGTATGAGGGCGCGTGAATAGGCTCACCACATGCGATGATGGCAGGTCAGAAAAGAAAGTTACATTTTCCTTCCGTGCTTCATCCAGCTGGTCCCAGCGGTTTTTGAGATCCTGAATGGAAACCGCATAGATATGCGCATGACCGGGAGTAATTTCGCTGGAAATGCTTTCGATAATACGCTCGACGGCGTAAGAAAGCGCGGAAGGCGTTCCAAATGATATAACAATCATATCTTACAGCGTCTCGTATATTTTCAACGCCTCTTCGACATCCGAGAATAATCGGCCACGACCATTCTTGAGAACCAAAGCCTTGTCACAGAACTCCCTGATAATATTGACATCATGGCTTACGAGGATCATCGCGCAATCACGCCGGGTATGAAAAAGCGCATCATGGCATTTGCGGTGAAAGCGCTGGTCTCCGACTGAAAGAACCTCATCGATGAGGAAACACTCGAAATTGATCGCCAATGTCAGCGCAAATGCCAATCGCATGCGCATACCCGAGGAATAATTCCTCACCGGAATCTCGATCTGGCGCCCCAGCTCGGCAAAATCGTCCACAAAGGACATGACATCGCGAAAAGGGCGGTTGTAGAGGCGCGCGATGAAACGCACATTGTCGATCCCGGTCATCAAACCTTCCACGCCCCCAGAGAAGGCGAGAGGCCAGGACATGAACATGTTTCGGACGATGTCGCCGGACGTCATCGGCTCCACACCGCTGATCAATTTGACCAATGTCGACTTGCCGGAACCGTTTCGCCCCAGGACCGCAACCTTCTCGCCGGGAAGAACATCGAAGGAGATACCGTCAAGCACCCTCCTTCTTCCGATGGGCGTGTGATATTCCTTCACCAGGCTCTGGACATGGATGCCGCGTCTCGAAGCGATCGACGCAGCAGGGCGATCGCTTTCGGGCCGAGGCGCGAACTCCGCCTTGCTGGAGACCGGCAATCGGCCGGTCGGGACGATGGATCGACCGGCTATTTTTACGGAGCGGGGCAGCAAGGTCATACGGCATGCTCCTCGATCATCTTCCTCAACGACCGCAATGACACGAAAATCGCCCCAAAGACCAGGAAGCATGCGCCCAGCAACAGGAATCGCTGAGGAAACGCAGCCTGATCCGGTGCATTCGGCTCGACGATACGCTGGAGATAGAGGTGTTGTTTCTGCGCGTCCTGCCGGGCCCTGTCGCGATTCGCTTCCGCGCTGGCCAACGCACGCGCTGCAATGTCCCGTTCCAGAGTGAACTGCTCGAACTTCGCCATCTTGGCAGCAATGGATGTCGTACCGCCGGCCATGAGCTGCTTCTGATTGTCGATCTCACCCGTCAGGGCCCGGATACTCTCCCTCAATTTCGACACCGCCGGACTGTTCGGCGTGAGCGCGAGCTGCAGACTGAGATTGATCTGGGCCTTGGACAGTTCGGTCGACAGGCTGGTGATGGTCTTCATCGCCGCCGATGTCTCGGTCTCCGGATCGACGATACCGTTGCTGTTGCGATAATCGGCAAGGCGGGTTTCGGCGGCCTGAAGCTTCGAGCCGGCCTGCAGAACCATACTGTCGGCATAGGAAAGCTCATTCTCCTGAGCCCGACGGTTGAGAACATTGACAAGCCCTTCTGCATTGGTCAGCAGGGCTTGGGCAATGGCCTGCGCATCCTCCCGCCTGAAAGCCGTCACCTTCACCGTCGAGATGCCCGTCACGGGGTCGACCTCGGCGCTGACCATGCGCTTGAAATAGGCGAAGAGCTCTTCATTGTTATCGCGCTCCCAAAATCGCGGGTAGCGATTGAAGATGTCGGCCTCGTTCCTGGCAATGATGGTTTTGAGATCGTTTTGCTGAACCAGCTTGGCGAGCAGGTCGCGGGAAGTGACGTAATCGCCGACGATATAGGCTTCATCGCCGGCACGGGCCAGGCCCTGGCTGGCGAGCAAAGCCGCCGCCGTGTCGCCCGTACCCGTCGTAACCGACCGAACGATGAAACGAGCTTCGGATACATACTGATCCGAAGCCACGAAAAACAGGTAGATGAAGCCGGCCAGCATCGGCAGCACGAATGACAACAGGAAAAGCAACGGCGGCGACGAACCCGTCTTGGTGCCGGCTTCCTCGTACGGAATGATCTCTCTGTCGGTGTCCGAAACCTGCCCATCCTGTACAAGCGAACGCCCGGCAGCGGAGGCAACCGGTCGTACCGGACGCAGGACGATCTCCTGCAGAGGCGGCGGCAAGGATGTCGTGTTTTCCTGATCGTCTTTCACGACATCACTCCTAAGCACTCTCGACCCTGCGCTCGGCATAGCGCACGAGCGGAAGCGCGATCACGGTCAGGGCCAGGCTCCAGGCCACGATGTACCCTGCATCCCACTCGGTCGGAACGTCCGGCGGAAACAGGCCGGCCCGGAACATTTCAACGCCATTGACCATTGGCGACCACAACATGATTTCACGAGCACGCGGCGGCAGCCAATCGACCAGGAAAAAGGCGCCCGTCAGCGGCATGGTCAGATACATTGCCGGGCCAACAATCTGGTGGACCGTTTCACTGAATTCAGAAACCGCGGCGATGATCAGCGCAAAGGAGAAGGAAAACCAGGAGCACAGCAGCCAGCCGACCACCAGAAGCAGCGGATCGTTGATACCGGGACACAGCCCCACCAACCACAGCGGCAAGAGAGCGATCAGGAAGGCAGCAAAGATGCTGATGACCTCCAGGAGGCCACGCGCCAGGAGGATGTCGAAATATTTGACATAGATATGATAGACAAGCGGCGAACCATTGGTCATGACGCGCATCGATTTGAAGACGAGGTGCCGCCACAGCGTCAGGAACGAATATCCCGTCAGCGCGAATGGAATGACGCCGACCTCCTCCCCGCCATGGCTCTGTCCTGTAAACGTCCAGAGAACCATGACGCCCAGGGTGAGCAGCAACGGCTCGCCGATGATCCAGAAGAAACCGAGATTCTCGTGGCCATATCGCGCCATCACCTCGCGGATCATCAAGGCACCGATGACACGCAGCTGAATGGCCAGTCCGTGCAGGAAGCCCTTCGCGCGAGCCTCCTTGCGGATGGGGGGCAGTTGAGGGACGCTATGGGTCATTCCGACACATGCTCCTTCGAGCCCGTGACCAACAGCCACCCAACGGCGGTCAGCGCGAAGGAAAACACCAGGAAGGTTGCGATCATGCGCAGCCGGCGCGGCTCGGTGGATTTATCGGGAAGATTGGGCTCGGTGATTTCCTCGATATAGATCTGCTGGCGACGAGCCTCCTGACGGGCCGACCCCAAGGACGAAATTGCCGCCGCAAGGCGTTTTTCGGCCATGGTGCGTTCGAGGATCAGCCGATCATAGGTGGCGAGCTTTGATGCCAGGGCAGCGGCCGAACCGGCCAATTTCGCGCGCTCGGCCTCGATCCCCGCGCTATAGGCCGCGCTTTGGGTCTCCAGTGCGGAAGCAGCCGGGTTCGCCGGCGCATTCTTGGACGATTGCGCAATCTGAGCCCTGGTATTTGCCAGGGCTGTAGACAAAGTCGTGATCGTTTGAAGCACGGATTGGGCATTCGCGCCTGGGTCGATCAGGTACTCCGCATTTCTGAAATCTGCGAGAGCCTGCTGGGCGTTCTTGAGAATAGTTTCCGCACCGTCGACATCACGCTCGGCCGAGCCAATCGCGTCACCATGTGCGCGCTCGTTCATCTCGTTGACCTTGGCCTCGCCGAGCTTCAGCAGTACCTCGGCGATCGCCTTGGCTTGCGCCGGTTCGAAGGCCTGGACACGCAAAACCGAAATCCCCTTGGAGGGTTGCTGCGTGACACTCACACGATCGAGATAGTAATCATATAGATCTTCGAAGCTTTCTCCCGCCCAGAATCGAGGAAACCTCGAGATTATATCCGCTCCCGCGGGAGAAAAATAGCTACGCAATGGCACCTGTTTCTCCAGGGCCCGAACAGCATCTCTGGACAGTAAATAATTTTGAACGACGTTGGTGTCATCTTGAGTTCTCGCCAGCCCAAACGTTCGAAAGAACATTTCCAATCCCGACGTCCGACTGCTCGAAATACCTCTGACGACGAAACTAGCCTCGGAAACATAGCGATCGGTGGCAACGAAACCATAGTAAATCAACGCCACGAGCGTCGGTATGCCAACCCCGATGAGAAACATCGTGCGGGGGCGCAATAGCTCCCTAAGGCTACGCTTGGCGCCTCCCTTCCTGCGAAATCCCTGAGAGCTACCGAGCTTCGGCTGAAGAAGGTTTACCGGCAAACCGCCCTACCTGTCCGCGTGTTGGCTGAACGCGCCATAACCTGCCAATGTGACCAAATTTACGCTCGGGCCCTACAGGCCCGCTCGACCTGGATCACCTCGGTCACCAAATGGCGATATCGCTGAAGAGTTTCGTCTGTCACCGAGTGTCTCGTCAATGCCGAAGCGGCATATCAATCATGACCAAGCACCCTCGATCGCACTTGTCAAACACCATAATGCGATTCGAGTCGTTACAGGCTCATGAAATTCCACAACGCCTAATACTAAAGACTTATTGACACATATATACATATATAGCCCTGCAAAAAAGCCACATTTCTGATCGCCTAGAGTCTCGCTATCAACCCAATTGTCGCATATCCGATTCAATGTCTGCCTATATGAAAGTATCTATGTACGAACATAAGGGAAGGCTCCGCTCGGGCCGCGCACCACTCGTCCCCCGCACCGAACGCGCGGCACAATCGGTTCATCCGATCATCTCATGACGATCGCGAGGCCGGCGCCCAGTCCGTTTCATGTCCTGGCACGAAAGTGGGGAAGAAGTTTTCGTGCACGCAAGCACCAAGGCCCAACAGGAATTATGAGATCAGAGGTAAATATGCCGCGAATTGCCGTCGTAGGAAATTGTCAGGCTCTCGGCGTGGCAGAAATACTAAAATACCTCCTCCCCAATTCTTTTATCAAGCAATCAATTTCGTGGGAAATTCAAAACTGGATTAGTTCTTACGAGGATTTTGTTCGAGACCTCGCAACTTTCGATCACGTATTCGTTCAAGACGTTGCATTTGGAAATTTCCCCGGCGCCAACCTCGAACGGCTTCGTCAAGATCTCCCAAACGTCGTCGAATTTCCCATCGTCGTATTTCCCGCTTTCCATCCCGATTTGGTTTATGTTTCGAATAAAAAGAGAGAAAATTCTAATTTTATATTATCTCCAATTGGACCATACAATTCGGCCATAGCATTGTATGCATACAAGAGGGATTATACTGTTATCGAAACTCTCAACCTCTTCAAAGAGAACGTCTATAAGAGACTTGGATATTTTGATTTTTGGGATTCCTCTACAGACGCGCTATTGGCCAATGGCAAACGCCTCGGATTCGACCTGACCGAAAACCTCGCACGCTGGAGCCGCGAGGGATGCTTCATGCATTCCATCAACCACGCGAAATTGATCGTTCTGGCTGACATAGCCCAGCTTCTCCTCGAGAAAGTCGGCATCCGAGCTCGCCAAAACAATTGGAAAGACTATGTCGTCGATCCGGCTCAGATGGATGCGATATGGCCTGTATATACGGAAGTAGCCTCAAAATTCGCCTTTAATGGCTCATACATTTTCAAAAAACCGAACTACGCCTTGAAAGAAAATACTCAATTCTTCACTTTGGATACTTTTGTATCGAAGAGTTTTGAATCCTATAAGCACTTTCCAAAAACCGACCTGCTTTGCGAGCGCGTCGACCAGTGGCTGGCAGACGAGAGTCTCGCTGCCTTCCTCGACAAAGCAGCAATGTGAGAGCCTTGAAGGAGGGTAAAATGCCGGAGAATCCTTATCGCGGTCTCCCATCGCATCACTTCTGGCGGCAGTCGGTGGCCGCAATTCCCCCGTTTGCGATCGATCCGCTCGTACGTTTTCCGTTCGAACTCGCGCAAGACCACAAAGTGGCGGCCGCCGGCTCATGCTTTGCGCAGCATATATCCCAGGCCTTGCAGCGACACGGCTTCAACTACTTCATGACGGAGCCACCCCCGGCCGGCATGTCCAGGGAGGCGGTCCAGGCTGACAATTATGGCGTTTACTCCGCACGCTACGGGAATATCTACACCGCGCGGCAATTGCGGCAGCTGATCGAGCGGGCTTTCGGTGAATTCTCACCGGATCTGCCTGAATGGCGCGACCGGCGCGGGCATTTCGTCGATCCTTTCCGTCCCCAGATCCAGCCGTCGGGCTTCGCCTCGACGGACGCCATGCGCTCCGCGCGCGAGGCGCATCTGGGCCAGGTTCGCCGGCTCGTCGAGGAGTTGGATGTTCTCGTGTTCACGCTCGGCCTGACTGAAGGGTGGGTCCATATCGCCGATGGCGCCGTGATCCCGCTCGCACCGGGAGTCGCAGGCGGCACCTTCGACGAGTCTGTCTATAAATTCGTCAACTTCTCCACCGCGGAGATCGTTCAGGATCTGTGCGCCTCGATCGACCTCATTCGAAAGGTCAACCCAAACGCTCGCTTTATCTTCACCGTATCCCCCGTGCCGCTGATCGCGACCTACCGCGATCAGCACGTATTGGTCTCGAATACATACAGTAAAGCCTCGCTGCGTGTAGCAGCAGAAGAAATTTCTCTCGCCAGGCCTGGGGTTGCCTATTTTCCTTCCTACGAAATTATCACCAGCCCCGCGACATCGCGAAATTACTATCTCGACGACTTGCGTTCCGTCTCATTATTGGGCGTTGATCACGTCATGCGCGTCTTCTTTGCTCACTGTGTCGCCGGCAGCAAAAAGACCGCAGCTTCTCCGCCTGCCCTCCCCTCCGAGTTACGGGAGGAAATCAGGAACGTTGGACAAATAGTCTGCGACGAGGAAGCTATAGTTAAATTATAAAAATACGATCTTCTTCTATCGAATTCCGCAATAATTGTGATCTGCATATAGACTGATCACAATATGCCTCAAAAGAATGAGCAAAACTTGAGTTTCGAGAGAGCTGCACTATGAACGGTCTCCAGAGGATGTTCGGCTTCAGATCTTCAAAACGCTGGGTCTCGGAGGGGCGAGACGCCAGCCGCCGGCGCGACTGGACGGCGGCAGCGTCCGCCTATCGCGAGGCCCTGTCGATCAACCCCAAATTATGGAAGATCTGGGTCCAGTATGGCCATGCCATGAAGGAAAGCGGCCACCTCAAGGAAGCGGAGGATGCCTATCGACGCTCGCTCCAACTCTCGCCCGGCATTTCCGACACGCATCTGCAGCTCGGCCATGTCCTCAAGCTGAAGAAAGATGCCACGGCGGCAAGCTCGGCCTATCTGCAGGCCGCGGTCCTGGATCCAGACAATCTGCATGCCTTTACGGAACTGGGTGCACTGGGCTGGACCAAGGAAGAGGTCATCGAGATCGTCGACCCGCAGGGGCGTCAACGCACCAAGGCCAGCATTCCCGCAGGTCGGTCGGAGATCACCAGGATCGCGACGGCGGGCTCACCATCCTTCGACGCCCAGGCCTATGTCGGCCGTTTTGCCGACGTCCGTACGCTGCTGGATCTGGGCCTGATCAGTTCTGCTGAACAGCACTATCTGCATTACGGCTATCGCGGCGGCCGGGACATCCTGGCGACCTTCGCCGACAAGCCACCGACGCGCGTCTTCGTTCTTTGCCCCAGTTTCTTCAAACGATGCGGAATCGGCGAACATGCCCGCTATCTCGCCGACAGCATCGAAACTTTCGGCCTGGAAACGCACCGGGTCCGCACGACAGCAGTGCTCGAGACCTATCCGCCGGAGCAACTCCGCGACGCCGTGGTCATTGTCAATCACGGCCCGGGCCTGTTCGATGGCTACAATCCCGAGCTTTCGGAGGGCGAAGCGACCACGGACCTGATCACCAAGCTCCTGGCGCTTCACCGCGCTCATGGCCTGAGGCCCGTGGTCTTCATGCATTCCTTGCTGGATCGCGACAACGTCATCATGTTTCCGCGCCAGCAATTCTGGCTCGAGAGCCCGATTCCGGTCGTCACCACGATCGAGGCGGCCGGGAACGTCTTCAACATCTTGCGGGTGGAGCACGGCATGCAGCCCGCTCCGACGCCGGTGCGCAGCGAGAAGGCGCTGAATCGACGGGACCGGCCTGTCATCGGCTTCTTCGGTTTCTTCCAATGGGGTGGCAAGAATTTCGATGCGCTTCTGGATGTCGTCCAACGGCTGAAGGGCAAGCTCGTCGGCTCGGTCGCCACAGGCAGCGAATATGATGTCGAGAAGTTGCGGGGCCTCATTGCCGACCGAAACATCCAATGCAACCTCGGCACCGGCTGGGTCGAAGATTCCGAACTCATGCAGCGCCTCGCCGAGGCGGATTACTATTACCTGCCCCAGCATGACTACGACCATTGGAACAACAGCGGTACAGCGCGCCTGGTGATGAACTTCCATCAGCCGGTCATCCTGCCGCCCCACAATCCCTTCCTGGACCTGCGCGAATTCGCCATCTTCGCCGACGAACACGACCTGCCCGGCCTCATGGCCTGGATGCGCGACGAAAAGGTCTATCAGAGCGCTTGCGCCCGGGCCGCCCGCTATGCTGCCGAACATCCGATGACGGTCGAGATGCCAAAGCTGGCTATGTCGCTGCACGAGGTCGCGTCGGAAACCGGCGCCCGCAACTTCATCGACGAGAGCGCATTCAGTACCTGGTCCCTGCTCGCGATCCCGTTTGAGCAGTTCCTGGCAAGGGTTCGCCGCAGACTGCCAGAAAACGCCCTGTATTATCTGGAGAAGACACAATCGGATAGCGCCGACCGGGCTGCGCAGATCAAGACATTGAAGCTGGACAATCCCGGAAAATTCGAAACCACCTACTCGGCCCCTCTCGGCATCCAATATTGGAAAGATCACTACGAGATCGACAGCTTTTTCTTTCCCCGCATGACGGAATGCTTCGTGAATGCCTATCGCTGCTTCTTGAAGCGAGAACCGAGCATGACCGACAGGGACAAGATGATCCGCATCCTCGGAGTGGATCTCCGCGACGAAACGGCCATTGCCTGGCCCGCCAAGGTCGTGGCCATGCTGGCACTTCTCCACGACGAGGCACCCGCGCTCGAATTCGCGGCCCAAGCGCAAATATACGATCAGGGAGAGCTGTTGACGAAGACCGAGCTGGCATCGACCGCCTTGATCGAGACGCTGGAGCAGCGCTGGGTCAAGCGGCTCAAGCTGTGCCAGGATACTGCAACGGTGGGGCAGCCCGCATTCGGAACCGCTCAGGATCGGAACATCGTGCAATTGCTGCTGCTCCCGGGCCCGTGGCTGGAGGCGGCTCTGCATGCGAGCGCCCGAGCTGCTGGCCTCGATCTCAATTTCGATGGCATTGGAGCCCGGATCGGCCCCCTGTCCCGCTACCAGGGCATCATCCAAATCCTGGAGAGAGCGAATGTCCGCCTGACGGAGATCGGCCTGTTCGATCGCCCTATCGTGTCCGCCATCAACCACGCGCGCGCGCAATACAGCCTTGCCGACTTCTGGCCCCTCGAAGGCGATGCCTTTGTATTCCATGTCGTGCGCTGCCTGCTGAAACGCGACCCACTCACCCAGGAAATGTTCGGCCTCGGGGAGCTGCTTTCCAAACAAGGCAAGCTCGCGGTGATCCGCCAGGTGGCCGGCCGGCCCTTCGTCGCCACGAGCGTGGTGGATATCGCCGACGATCAAGCGGCCGCCGAGCTCGACACATTACTGCCCAATCTGGAATTGCTGGTTTCGCAATTCAGGGCCGTCTATGCGGGCGGATGGGATCTGCGGAATGCCTATCTGGAAGCGCGCCGCAATTTTGACCGCGTCTGGCTCAGGATGAAGAAGCAGAAGGATGTCTGGTGGGCCCAGGCCAACGGCGACGTCTCCCGTATCCTGCCGGCCAAGCATGCGGCCGGCGCCAAGCAGGGATCCTGAGCCGGTGTGGCGGCGACATCGCACCGAAGGCCTGCCCGCGAAGGCAGGTGAAAAACGCTCTCGGTCCCCGGTCTCCCCGATGCGCCTATATGCAGCCCTCTTGGGGATCGCCGCTGCCATGTTGGCTTGCCACCCCGGTTCGGCAGAGACAGCCCTGACCGGACTCGGCAAGGCCGATGCGGCAAGCGCCATAAACGCCCTGCTGGCCTCCGGAGCGGACGTCGAGCTTCCGGCGGGACAATATGCCTTGCGCAGCCGCTGGATCGAGATGCGAACCCCGGGACAGGTGCTGCGGTGCAAAGGGCCCAACACCACCTTGGTCG
The DNA here is from genome assembly GCF_047605565.1 of Labrys sp. (in: a-proteobacteria). Taxonomy (NCBI): domain Bacteria; kingdom Pseudomonadati; phylum Pseudomonadota; class Alphaproteobacteria; order Hyphomicrobiales; family Xanthobacteraceae; genus Labrys; species Labrys sp. (in: a-proteobacteria). The sequence continues at coordinate 47,122 of NZ_JASGFM010000011.1, read as the reverse complement.
TCGACCGGCCGGGCACCACGGCCTCTCCAGCGCTGATCATGACGCAGGCGGCGGTCGGCGCGAAGGTGATCGGCTGCAAGTTCGACATGAATGGCGGACAATTCGTCAATACCGCCTTCGCTCCGCTCGCTTCGAACGACGCCATCAAATACGTGCCCGGCACCGGCCTGGTCGACAACCCACAAGGCAAGGCCAAGGCGAATGACGGCATGGCCGTCGCCGTCCTCGTGATGTGCGATCGCTGCGAGATCGCCGAAGCCGAAGTGACCCGCGGCTTCGACAACAATATCATGGTCGCAAATTTCGACCTCTCCAATGGCAAGCAGTCTCTGGGGCCCTGGGGCGTGTCCATCCGCGATACCCGCACCAGCTATGCCGGCGCTGGCCGGCACAATTGGGATCCGGACTATTATCAAGGCTGCGGCATCGACATCGGCTCCGGAGTCGCTGCTCGCCTGACCAATGTCGAGGACCGCTATTCGCGCATCGGCTTCTGTGTCGATGAAGGGGGCGGGGCATCGGCCCAGATCGTCAATGCTGCCAGCTTCAACGCCCAGGTAACCCAGAAGCCTTTTCTCCGGCCGGACAAGATGAGCAGCTACTATCCCGCTGCCGACGATCCCTGGCATGGCTCCAGCATTGCCGGTACAGGCTTTTTCTTCGGCGGCTCAGACCGCCGCGCCAATCTTGGCCAGGTCCAGCCGGGCCTGATTTCGACCACCTGCATCAACTGCCTGGCCTATGAGCCACAGGGCGTTGGCTTCTGGTTCTCGCGCTACTCCAACGGTGCTCACCTCGTCTCGCCGCACGCAGCGAGCCCGGGACTGGAATGTTTCTGGGCCGTCGGTGGCAGCCACTATCTCACCGACGCAATCTGCGACCAACCGAATGCACTGGCCGGCAGCACGAAAATCTGGGGTGGTAAATTTCCCTGGCCTCGGACGGCCGCCGTCCGGGCGAGCTGCGCCAATTGCGGTCCGTTCAGTTCTCTTCCCGCGATACGAGGCACACCAGACCAGCTGAACACCACACTGCACTTCAACGGCCTCACGATGACAGACAGAAGCCCTCTTGATGCAGCCAAGAAACCGAACTTTGCCTATTCCTTCTCAACGGCTCCAGGGAATAAGGATGAATTTTCTCGAATCCAAGTCTTAAGAGGTAATATTCAACCTGGAACATCTGGACTTATTGACCAGGGGGACGGCACAAAGATCGAAATCATCGACGGAAAATGAGGAAAGATACTGATAAGTGTTTATATTTTGAACTGATATGACGTATAGGAATCTCAGTTCAGTGGTGCGAATGGGAACAGGCCTGAATGGATCGCACAAGCCAGTGGATCGAAGAGCGCCCGGTTCGGTCTTCGACGCCTGAGGAAGGCATCAGCATACCGTCCGCCAAGGGGCCCAACACCGCCTGCAGAACGCAGACGATTTCCCGCAAAGCCTTGCTCCACCTGGGAAATAAGGAGGCGAGGAATGCGCATCCTCTATGAGCTCTACAATCTCTCCCTCCCGTCGGGGACAGGCATCGCCACCTATGCGCGCAATCTCTGCAAGACCTCCAAGGAACTCGGCTACGACATAGGGGGATTGCTGCACACGAACCGCCGCCTTCGGCTGGGTGATCCGCAATCTACGGAGGCCGGACTCTTCAGCCCTCCGGGAAGACGCAAGGCGCTCGTCGGCACGACGCTGCGCCGCATGCTCGGGGCGCCCTTTGGCATACCGACCGTGCGGCTCGAAAGCGACAAGATCTCCGTCCAATCCGAGCAGTGGGAGAAACGTAGCGGTGGCGTGCAGGACGCCTATGTCGCATCGCGTTATCACGAAATGGCTCGCCTGCATTTCCAGCGCTACGGCAAAAGCGCCAGGATACTTCTCGACCAGCCGCCGGACATCTTCCACACCACGCAAGTCATTCCGCTCAGCGTGCCGGGCGCCAAGAATATCTACACGATTCACGACCTTGTGCCCCTGCGCATGCCGGAGGCGACAACGGACGACAAGAGCTATTTTGTGAATATGATCCGGTATCTCGCGCAGACCGCGGATAGGATCGTGACCGTATCGGAGACCTCGCGGAACGACATCATCGGCTTGACGGGCGTTTCCCCTGAAAAGGTAGTCAACACCTATCAAGCAGTATCCATTCCCCAAGATCTTCTCGAAATTCCGACGAATGAGGTCGAGGACATCGTGAAGAGCTTCTACGATCTAAACTATAAAGACTATTATCTTTTTTATGGGGCGATCGAACCGAAGAAAAACCTGTCCCGCCTGATCGACGCCTTCGTTGCAAGCGACACCCGGAGTCCGCTCGTCGTGGTCGGAGGCCTGGGCTGGCAATACGGTGCCGATCTTCGGAAAATAAGAGAGCACAAATCGCGCGGCTATCTTTTTGACGGTCGGCATCTGAAAGAGGATATCCGTATCCGGCGCCTCGACTATGTACCTCTGCTTCAATTGATCTCGCTGATCCGGGGAGCAAAGGCGGTTCTGTTCCCATCACTCTACGAGGGCTTCGGCCTGCCCGTGCTCGAAGCGATGCTGCTGGGTACGCCAGTCCTCACTTCAAAAGGTTCCTCGCTGTCGGAAGTTGCGGGCGATGCTGCCGTTCTGGTGGATCCCACCGACACCGTCGATATGATGCGCGGCATCCGTGCTCTTGACGGCGACGCGGAGCTGCGCGCCGAGCTTGTCGGGCGCGGACAGGCGCAATCGGCCAAATTCTCAGAACAGGCTTACGCGGAACGGCTCACCAAGCTCTACGAAGGCCTCCTGTAGGGAAGGGAGGGGGAAAATCGAAACGGATTTTCCATCCTCCTTCGCCCCCTGCCGTTGCAAATTTCGGCAGAGGCTTTTCACCGGCCTAACGGCTCGCCGTCACGACGCCTCGCGATTGTAGATGTCCTCGATGCGGATGATGTCATCCTCGCCAAGATAGCCGCCGGTCTGCACTTCGATGATTTCCAAATCGATCTTGCCGGGGTTCTCCATGCGATGCACCGCACCGATCGGGATATAGACGGATTCATTCTCATGCACCGACTTGACCTCACTACCGATGGTGACGAGAGCGGTACCACGCACCACGATCCAGTGCTCGGAACGGTGATGATGCTTCTGCAATGACAGGCGCCCGCCCGGCTTGACCACGATGGACTTGACCTGGTGCCGTTCGCTCAAATCCAGCGAGCGATAGCTGCCCCAGGGGCGGAAGGATTGCCGGTGCTCCTGTGTCAGGAGGCGGTGGCTCGCCTTGAGCTGTTCGACCAGCGCCTTGACGCCGGCGGCATCGTCACGGCGGGCGACCAGGACGGCATCGGGCGTGACGATGACGGCGACGTCGTCGAGACCGGCAATGGCGACCAGCGGGCCATCCGTGGAGACGAAATTGGCACGGGCGTCGACGAAGGCCGCCTGGCCACGGGCGGCATTGCCCGCCTCATCCAGGGCGTAGAGATCGCGCACGGCACTCCAGGAGCCGACATCCGACCAGTCGAAGGTCGCGGCCACCACGGCCGCGCGCGCCGTACGCTCCATCACCGCATAGTCGATGGAGCGGGCCTCGGCACGCGCGAAAGCAGTTGCATCGAGGCGCAGGAAACCGAGATCGCTCTGTGCCGTGGCGACGGCCTCGCCCACCGCGTCAGCCGTCTCAGGGTCATGCATCGCATAGTCAGCGAGCATCACGCCCGCCTGGAACAGGAAATTGCCCGAGTTCCACAAAAAGCCCTCGCCGACATAGCGTTCCGCCGTCGCGGCATCCGGCTTCTCGACAAAGCGGACCACGTGCCGTCCGCCCGCGACGATCTCCTCGCCCGGCTCGATATAGCCATAGCCGGTGGCAGGGCCTGTCGGCTCGATGCCGAAGGTGACGATATGGCCAGCCCGAGCGGAACTGCCGGCTTGCCTGCATGCCCGCTGGAAGCCCTCGGCATCCCGCACCATGTGATCGGCAGCCAGGGCAAGCACCAGGGCCGTTTCACCGTCCTGATCGGCGATATGGCGCGCACCGGCGAGGATGGCCGGACCGGAGTCACGCGCTTCCGGCTCCAGCAGAACATCGGCCTCGATGCCGAGCGCCTCCAACTGATCGGCGACCAGAAAGCGATGGTCCTTGTTGGTGACGATGACGGGGCGTCCGAACAGGCCCGCATCGGCAACCCGACGCAGGGTTTCCTGAAACGTCGACAGCGCCCCGAAGAGAGGCAGGAATTGTTTGGGACGGTTGGAGCGGGAAGCCGGCCAGAGCCGGGTTCCTGAGCCGCCGCACATGATCAGGGGACGAATCGGATTGGACGGCTCGCGCTTGAATTCCATGATTTCGGACGCCACAAATACCTCCAGACAGGTTCCAGCCTTGCAACAAATCCAGATAACGTAACGTTATCTCAGCAAGGATTCGTGCGCACAAACATCAACTCCTCCACGACAAGCAAGCGAAATTCCAGAACATCGAGGCAAAGATAAGGCCGCCACCTCTAATAATACCTTCGTATGCGTCGTCCGCTCGTCCGCTCTGAGCAAGGGGCGCAATCTCCGCCTAAAAATAAAATCTTTATTACCAACAAGTTATGCAGCAGCGCATCAGCCCTGCCCATCAGAGCACAGGGCTCTCCTACTCCATCGCGACGATGACTAGTATTATATTACTATAGTTACTCAAGGTAATTTCAAATTTACAACACGGCTGCCGGCACCAGCTCGATCCGGGCAAGCGAGGCCATGTTGCCAAAACAAACGCGCCCCGCCCTTTCGGGCGAGGCGCGTTGAAGAAAAGCCGTTCGAGAGCTTGGGCTCAGCGCCCGATCGTCGAGAGATTGGCACCGGCACTGACGATGCCCACGCCCCCGCCGATCATCTGCAGGAACTTGGCGAGATCGGTCGACGGTGCGTTGGAGATGTAGAGCACGTCCTTGTTGCGCATCAAGAAGCGTTGCGACCACAGGAAGGAACCCGGATTCTTCATGTCGAGGCGATAGACGACGGGCACGCTGCCCGAACGATAGCCACCGGATGTCGCGCCGCCCCTGAGTTCGCGAAAGGCAGCTGCATCCTCGTAGCGAAATACGAAGACGCCGCTCGCATCCGAACGCGAATCGTTCAAGCCGCCCGACTTGCCGATGGCTTCGGCGAGGGTGACCCTGTCGCTCGTAAAATCGATGGTGTCGTTCTTGCCGGTGGCGCCGAGCACCGTGAAGGTACGCGGCTCGCGATAGATGAAGAGCTGATCGTCCGCGCGCAGATAGATGTTCTCGCGCGGATTGGAGACCAGGGAGGTCAGGCTTTCCACGCCCGTGCGCGACCCCCGCGTCAGGCGGACGAAGAGGTCGTGGGCCGCTGCCTGCGGACCACCGGCCAGGGCGATCGCATCGAGCACGCGCGTGCCCTTGACGGCGAGGGGGAAGCGGCCGCCCTGGCCGACTTCGCCGGAGACCGTGACGAGATTGGCGGCATTCTGGGTGAGGGTGACCAGCACCTGCGGCTCGATCGCCTTGGACGACAAGGCGCTGACGATGGCCTGGCCGACCTGGGCCGGCGTACGGCCGGCGGCGACGACGCTGCCGGCATAGGGCACGTTGATGCGCCCGCCGCGATCGATCTGCTGGGGCGGCAGCTGCACGCTCTTGCTGCCGGCGCTGCCGGTAGCGTCGGAGGTGCCGAACAGGCCACCCGAACTCGCCTCGAAGATGGAGACCGACACCATGTCGCCGATGCCCAGCGTCCCGCTCGACGGCGGGCCGCCTGCCGCGAAACTGCCGAGGAAACCGGTCGGGCGATGCCGCGACAGTACGGCAACCGTCCCGGCATTGACGTCGAAGATGGAATAGGGACTGGCGACGCCGCGCGACTGCGCACCGCCATTCTGCTGACGGCTCAGAATGGTTTTGGCCGTGGGGCCAGCATTCGGCAAGCTGGAACAAGCCGCAAGGCTGGCGGTGATCAGGAGAATGATTGGAATACGCAACACTTCGACATCACTCGCTTTTCAACGGCACCCTATCTTTTTTCCCATCACTGACGGACTGGAACAAGCCTTGATGCTTTTTGTGGTAAAGATCTCTGTTCAGAAGGAGGTAACATTTGCCCAAACATCAGGCCCCTTCGAGCTTTTCTCGCCGGCGCCGATGAAATGAACGTCACAACTTCAAACCCGAATCGACTTCCATCCAACCCACCATGGAGACCTCATTCGCTCGGGCGACCTCGCAGTCCCGCTTTCCGTCGCTCCCATATTTTCGCTTCCGTTTCGGTCTCCCGAAAGGTAAGTAGGAGCCATAGGGATTGGCGGAGGGCTCTGGCAGTGCCAACCGAAGGAGGCTGCATGGCAGCCCGCGCCAATTTGCAAACTTTCCGTGATAATGCAACAGAAATTGCGCCGCTCCTGGCAGCCGTCCCGTCACGAAATCTACACATTAGATTCTCTTGTGAGAAACTTTCCTTAATTTGCCACCTGATTTTTTCCACTTTCTTCAAGAGCAAAAAAAGGTATTCTTATAATATACTGACAATCGACAGCGAGGTTTTCGCTCGAACTCCCCAGAGAGACATCTCGACTGAGAACCGTAAAGGCTCAAAGCCTGCTGAAGATACAAAGATTACTCCTTTAGTAGTAGGACGCGCCTCTTTGCCGGCGGCGTTTGCGCGGGCCCGTGCAGTTCCATTCCGCTGGGAACGGCAAGCGGTCACGTCTTTCAGATTCAGGTCATCGATCCTGGCCATGCGCCACCTGATGCAGGCGCCCCTGCAACCATCCCCGAAGCCGCCTTCCGTCATGGGCATCTTGGGCACCCTGCACGCCGTGCCCGCCACTGCCTTTCCAGGGTCATGCTGATGGACCGGTCCTGGTTGCCACGTCCTGGCAGCGTTATCGGCCTGCCGCTGGTCACCCTGCTGCGTTTCCCGGATCTCGGCGAGTTGCTGCCGGAGTATCGGCTGGTGGCCTTGGAGCGGGCGGGACGCAGGGTGGATGCCGTCGCCGGCTGGGGCCGCAAGCTGCCGGCCCGCTGGGCCAGGCATGCGGCTGCCCGGCTGGCTCGCCCCTTTTTCACCCTGGAGGACGGCTTCCTGCGCTCTGTCGGCCTCGGCAAGACCGGGGCGGCGGCCGTTTCGGTGGTGATGGACGACCTCGGCGTCTATTACGACGCCCGCACGCAATCGCGGCTCGAGCACGAACTGGCACTGGGGAATTTTCGCGAGACCCGGCCACGCGCCACCGCCCTGCGCGACGAGATCGTGCATCATCGGCTGACCAAATATAACCATCTGCCCGACAGGCCATTGGGGCTCGGGCCGCGCGGGAACCGCCGCATCCTGCTGGTGGAGCAGGTCGCGGGCGACCTGTCGATCGCCGGCGCCTGCGCCGACGGGACGAGCTTTGCCGCCATGCTGGCCGATGCCCTCGCCTTGCAGGACGCCCAGATCATCATCCGCTCGCATCCGGATGTGATGGCGGGCCGAGCCCGGGGCAGCTTCGCCGGCCTCCCGGCCGCCTCCCATCTGCGCCGGCTCGACGATGCCGTTTCCCCCCACGCCGTGCTCGATGAAGTGGATGAGGTCTGGACCGTGTCGAGCCAGCTCGGCTTCGACGCCCTTCTGCGTGGATTGCCGGTGCGGTGCTATGGCGTGCCCTTCTATGCGGGGTGGGGATTGAGCGAGGACCGGCCGGTGCTGCCCGGCGCACGCGAAGCCCTGGTGCGCCGCCAGGCGCGGGCCGGGAACCCGCTCGACATCGTCGACCTCGTCGACGCCGCCCTGATCCGCTACCCGCTCTACGCCGATCCGATCACCGGCCGCGCCACCGGCCCCGAACAGGCGATCGCAAGGCTGCAGGGCTGGCGTGCCCATGCCGGGCGCTGGCGCGGGGAAACCGAGGCCGTCGCCATCAAGCTGCACAAGCGGCCGATACTCCGGCGCTATTGCGCCGCTCCGGGCGCCACCCTTCGCTTCAACGCCACGGCATCCGGAAAGGCACGTCAGCTCAGCTGGGGCCTGCCACGGTCTTCCGCTAACGGGGCAGCGGCGATCGCGGTCGAGGACGGCTTCCTCAGATCGGTCGGACTCGGCTTTCCCGGCACCGTCCCGATCTCGCTGTGCTTCGATGCGAGCGGTATCTATTATGATGCCACCACCGCCAGCGATCTCGAGACCCTTCTGGAGACCGGCATTTTTCCCGTCGAACTCACCGAGCGCGCCGCGCGGCTGCGGCAGGCGATCCTGCAGGCCGGCCTGACCAAATATAATCTGCGCAGCGATGTGCCCGACGAGGCCCATCGGCAGGCAAGGGGGCGCCGGCGCGTATTGGTGGCCGGGCAGGTGCCCGATGACCAATCCCTCAGGCTCGGCCTGCCCAGCCATGCCAGCAATCTCGAATTTCTCCGGGCCGTACGCCGCGAATGCCCCGACGCCTTCATCATTTTCAAGGAGCATCCCGATCTGGTGGCCGGCAAACGGCCCGGCCTGAGCGACCCGACTGCCGCCGGCGCCCTGGCCGATCATCTGGCGGTGTCGGGGGATGCCGCGGCCTGGATCGACTTTGCCGACGAAGTGCATGTACGCACCTCGCTGGCAGGGTTCGAAGCCTTGCTGCGAAACAAGCCCGTCATCTGCCACGGAGCCCCCTTCTTCGCCGGCTGGGGCCTGACGACCGACCGCGTCGCCATTTCCCGCCGCACGCGCCGCCGCACGCTCGATGAATTGGTGGCTGCCGCCCTCATCCTTTATCCGAGCTATCTGCACCCAGTCCGAGGGCTGCCGATGGAGGCCGAAGATGCGGTGAGCTGGCTGAGCGCGGCGCGCCAGGCTCCCGCCGGCAGAACCAACCCCTTGCGCCGAATCATACGCTGGTGGCCCCGCAATGCAGTTTCTTTTTGACGTATCGCGGCATCTGCGCCGGCTCATCCGCACCACGCCCACCGGCATCGATCGGGTCGATGCCGCCTATATCCGGCTCCTGCCCGACATGGCCGGGGACGTTTCCTTCGTCGCCAAGATGCCGGGCTTCAACGGTTTGCGGCGCGTCGACAAGCTTCTCCCTTCCCCGGAATCTTCGGCCTGGCAGGGATCCGATGTCGAAAAGGATCGCATCTACACCGATCTGACCGATTATCTCGCCACGCCGGTGTGGGCCTCCGAACGCGGCTGCCGGCGCCTGGCCGAAACCAACCGGGCCGAACCTTCCGCCGCCCGGGTGGCGCTCACCGGCATGCGGCAGGTCTTCGGCACCCGCGACCTGCCTCTCAATCTGCGCGGATCGGTGTATCTCAATACCTCTCATTCGGGCCTGGAGAACACCCTCAAGATTCAGGAGATGAAGCGGCGCGGGGCACGCATCGTCGCCATGCTGCACGACCTCATTCCGGTCGACTTTCCGGAATTCTGCCGCGAAGGCGAGGCGGCCAAACATCACCGCCGCATGCTCTCCCTGCTGCAGCATGCCGACCTGATCATCGCCAACTCGGCCTATTCGCGCGACCGCTTCATGGCCTGGCTGGCGACGGCCATTCCGCGCGGCGAGCGCCGGCCTGCCGCGCCGCGCGTGGTGGTGGTGCCGTTGGCCGTCGAAAACGAATTCCTCACGCGCACCGCCCTGCGCCCGCCTTCTTCTCAGATTCCTTATTTCGTCTGCCTCGGCACCATCGAGGCGCGCAAGAATCACGCCTTGCTGCTGCTGCTCTGGCGCCGTCTTGCCGAGAAGCTCGGCGCGGCCTGTCCGCGCCTGGTGCTGGTAGGACGGCGCGGCTGGAAGGTCGACCAGGTCCTGGACCTGTTGACCCACGCCGCCCCGCTGGCCCGCCATGTCGTGGAAGTGGCCGACCTCAGCGACGCCGCCGTCGCCTGCCTGATCGCCGGCGCACACGGCATGGTTCAGCCATCACTGGTGGAGGGTTTCGGACTGCCGATCCTCGAAGCCAATGCCCTCGGCGTGCCGGTGATCGCTTCCGACATTCCCGCGCATCGCGAGGTGGCCGAACTCGCCGGCCATCATGGCATCAGCCTGGTCGATCCCATCGACCTGCCGCAATGGATGGGTGCGGTGACGGCGCTGGCCTCGGACCGCTTCGAGCTCAGCACCCGTGCCGCCCTCCCCACCTGGCGGGATCACGTGCAGCAAGCCCTCGAAGCCGTGCGGGATCACTTCGAGCATGCGGCTCCGAAAAACAACTTTGCCAGCAGGAGTCCCGCCTGAGGCGAGCTACCGCATGATACCACATGACCTAACGACATTTTCCCATTCGAGACACAATTTTCTACTATATAGAACCGGCCTTCGATAAAACTCCTTTGTGATTATAGGCAAATCATCTTACCTTGCAAAAATCAGAGCGGCCCTGCACCTTAGGGCACCCATCGAAGTAAGGACGTTATTTCCCCGCTACCTGTTGCATCAAAGCTACAGACTCGCGTTTCGAAAGCTGGCATGGTGGTTTCACCTTTAGGAGTAACGCATATGAGAATCTCTGCAGCAGCAATTGCTCTCCTGCTCTCGTCGACGGCAGCTTTCTCCGCCGACCTTGCGCCTGCACCCGTTGAGCCTGTGGCACCGGTTGTCCTGCCGTTCTCCTGGACGGGCTTCTATGCTGGTGCGAACGTCGGCTATGCTTTTGGCGGCCGCGACACGGTCGGCATCCACGATCCGGATTTCCTCGGCGACATCGGCAAGCTGACGGGCAAGGGTTTCCTTGGCGGCTTGCAGGCCGGCTATAACTACCAGTTCGACAACATCGTGGTCGGTATCGAAACCGACTTCCAGGGTGCCCAGATCAAGGACACCGTGCATGGTGTGGTCGCTGGCGCTCCCGGTCGTGCCCGCTCGGACATCAAGTGGTACGGCACGCTGCGTCCGCGCATCGGCTATGCCTATGACCGCTTCCTGATCTACGCCACCGGCGGTCTGGCCTATGGCAACATCGACTACAAGCTCAGCTATGACGGCGCTTCGTTCAGCGACAGCAACACCAAGGTGGGCTGGACGGCCGGTGCCGGTCTCGAATATGCCTTTACCGACAATCTCTCGGGCCGCATCGAATATCAGTATGTGAACTTCGGCAGCTACACGGTGCGCGGCAGCGGCACCCTTCACTCCAAGGCCTCGCCGGACTTCCACGCCGTGCGTCTGGGTGTGAACTACAAGTTCTGATCCGACGCTGCTGCATCAGATCTCATTGCATCAACGGGGGCAGGTTTGCCCCCGTTTTTGTTTGCCGGATCTGCAACGGCCGATGATGCAGACGGGTGGGTCCGGCCCAGCACCGTCCGATAGCGCCAGCCCTCTCTCTTGTAAGCCGGCTCAATTCAGCGCAGCCGGCCATGCGTTGCCGCGACGGGATCGCCTGCCTGGCCGCGGCCCCTTACACCGCTTTCGGGACGCCTTTCAGGGCTGGTCGTCTCTCAGACGACCAAAGAAGGATTTCAAGCCGACTTCGGTGCGCGCACAGGCGCCTTCTTCGGCAATTCCACCACATTGTCGTCGATGCGGCCGATCAGGTTGCGGATGGTCAGGTCAAAGTAACGGCTCAGATAATAGGAGCCGTTGATCTGCGTCTCCGCCACCATGTGACTGACGAAGGCGTCCCTCGCGGCTGCGTTGGGCAGGAAGGGCGCGCTCCAGAACTGTTTCAGCCTGTCTTCGCCACCATGGGCGACAAGGCCGTCAATGGCATAATGTGCATTCCCCAGCACGAAGACCGGGCAATTGCGCTGCAACGCCAGAATTCCCGTGGTGCTGTTGACCGTGATCATGCCACGGGCATGCCGGATCAACAGCCCGGTCGGCCCGTCGTCGATCAAGGAGACTCGATCGGCCACACCCGCCAGCTTGGCGAGCTGCGCCACGAAGCGGTGATAGGGCCGATGCCCGCGGTCGAGCGGATGGGCCTTGAAGGCAAGGCGGGTGCCGGGCGGGGCGTGCTTGGCAAAGGAGCGGATCGTGGCCTCGATCATGCGCTCCATGGTCCAGCCTGCGCCATGGACCCTCAATTGCAGGTCATCATGCACCTGCAGGGCGGCGACAAAATATTTGCGGTCGAAATTGTCGACGAGGTCGATGATCTTCTTCGCATTGGTCCAGCGATCGGTGTATTTGCGCATGGCGTTGCGGCTCCAGAGCATCGCCTCTCCCAACAAGGAGCGCTCGCGATGATGGGAATATTGCCGAAACACCACGCTGCCGGCCGACATCGCCAGGTAATATTTGAAAGCCCACCAGGCCATGGGCTTGAAGCTGGCGGCGGGGATCGTCACCGGCGCCTCGACAGGGGCCGCCTTGTTGCGATCATAGGCCGACAGGACCCGCGGCAGCAGGGACGCCGCATTGTTGCCCTCGCGTTCGGCGGTCACGTAATCGGGTCGTAGATACCCTTCCTCCAGGCACCACACATCGATGCCGAGCTCCCGGCACAGCGCCACCGCCACCTGGTGATAGGGACGCTGATCGCCGAACAGGATCACCTTGTCCGGCTTCTGACCAAGCAGGAACTGCGAGAACCAGCCCCGCCAGGCCGACAGGCTGTCGGAAAACATGACAAACGGAATCCGCCTCGAATAGATGCGGTCGCCGAGATTGAAATTGATCTTGAGGACTCTGTCGCCACGCGCCAGGAGCGATTGCGCAAGCTCGGAAAAAAAGGGGCCGACCGGTCCCTGGAGCAGCACAATGAACTTGGGACGCGGCATAGGCAATCCGACAATTGATTCAAACTGAAACAGCTTACACATACTGATAGTTCTTGTCGCAAATATGTACATACCGCTGATTTGACAGGTTACCGTTTCGGCAGGCATTGCGGCATCGAATCCGGTTTCGGAATCGGGTCCAACCCCGCGGGCCGTTGCTGCTGCATCGTTTTTGCCGAAAGCCGGCATCCACTTTTCGGCATGATGCCCTACGCTGCGGCAATGTCCTCGATCGCACGGCCGAAAGCGCGGGCGGCCGGCCCGAGCGGTTCATCGAGACGATGGGCGAGATAGGCCTGCGTACCGGCCCTGGCATGACGACCCAGATCCTTGGTGTTCAGCCGGACAAGGCGGCCTTCCCGCAGATCCCGTTCCACCTGCCAGGCGGGGAGGCGTCCCCACCCCAACCCCGCCAGGATCATGGCGTGCTTGGTATCCTGGCTGCCAACGCGGCAGGTCTGCGGCGACAACACGCCGAAATCCCGCCCCTGTGACAAGGTGGTCGGATCCACCTGGACGATCTGCAGATGATCCGCAAGTTCGGCGACTTCGATCGCCTGGTCGTCGATCCGAGTAGCCAGCGGGTGGCCTGCCGCGGCAACCGCCACGATTTCGATCGAGGAGAGGCCCTGCAGCACCACGCGCGGATCACGGAAATTCTCGCCGGTGATCACCGCCAGCGTGCTGCGCCCCGCCAGCAGGGCCGTGAGCGGGCCACCCAGGGGTTCGAAGGCCAGGCGGATCGCGACAGAAGGATAGTCCTGCCGAATCGTCCTGAGCGCCTCGCCGACCCAGGCGACCGGAAACAGCGTGTCCACCACCAGCGAAAGTTCGAGTTCCACCCCCTCCCCCAATCCTCGGGCACGGGCGCGCATGGCGTCGACGCGCAGGAGGATGTCACGGGCATTGGCGAGCAGGGCCTTGCCCTCACCGGTCAGCACCGGGCGATGACCGGTGCGGTCGAACAAGGCCAGCCCGAGTTCCGCCTCCAGATTGGCGATGGCATGGCTTACCGCCGATTGCACGCGTGAGAGCCTGGCGGCCCCCGACCGGAAGCTGCCGCTGTCGACCACCGTCACGAAGGTGCGCAGTTGATCCAAGGTAAGGGCATCGATCATGATCAATTCTTTCGATCGGTTTGATGCCAATTATATCACTCCGATCGATAAGCCTGAAATGCGATGCTCCCCTCATCCAGGAATGACGAGGAGCTGACAATGACATCCGTGCTGGTGCTGTACTATTCCTCCTACGGCCATATCGAGATCATGGCGGGTGCGGTGGCGGAAGGCGTGCGTGAAACCGGCGCACGCGCCGTGGTGAAACGGGTACCGGAAATCGTGCCGGATGCCGTCGCCATCCGTGCCGGCTACAAGCTGGATCAGCGGGCGGCGATTGCCGATGTCGCCGAACTGGCCGACCATGATGCCATCATCTTCGGCACGCCGACACGCTTCGGCACGATGGCCGCGCAGATGAAGAACTTTCTCGATCAGGCCGGCGGGCTGTGGGCACGCAATGCCCTGGTCGGGCGCGTCGGCAGCGTCTTTACTTCCACCGGCAGCCAGCATGGCGGGCAGGAGGCCACGATCCTGTCCACCCATATCGCGCTGCTGCATCTGGGCATGGTCGTCGCCGGCCTGCCCTATACCTTCGGGGGCCAGTCGCGCATGGACGAGATCACCGGCGGTTCGCCCTACGGCGCTTCGACATTGGCCGATGACGGCCGCGGTGGCAATCGCGAGCCCAGCACCAACGAACTGGACGGTGCGCGCTTCCAGGGACGTCACGTCGCCCATCTCGCCCGGGCCCTCGCCGCCGCGCGGCTCCAGGATGCCGCCTGATGGCTCCTCCTCTCCTCCTGCCCCGCAGCACCACGGCCTGGCCGGCAGTAGCCGTGGTGGTCGCCTCCGGCATTGCAGCCTCGCTGCAGGTCGGCAAGACGCTGATCGCCGCTCCCATGCTGCAGGCCGATCTCGGCCTCGGCCTTGACGCCATCGGCTGGCTGGCCGGCATCTTCGCCGTGCTCGGCCTGGCCGGCGGTATCCCGGCAGGAGCGGCCATCTCCGGCTTCGGCGATCGCCGCATGCTGGTGCTGGGCCTGGGCGCCATCGCGGCCGGCAGCGGACTTGGTGCCCTTACCTCCCACTATGGCGTGCTGGTCACCTCGCGCATCGTCGAAGGCCTCGGCTTCCTGCTGGTCACGGTGGCGGGTCCCGCCATCCTGAACCGGATCAGCCCCGCCGGGCAGCGCGATCTCGCCTTTGCCCTGTGGAGTTGCTTCATGCCGGCCGGAATAGCGCTGGCCATGCTCGCCGGCCCGTTCTTCGGCAATTGGCGCGCCATCTGGTGGTCCGGCGCGATGATCACAAGCCTTGCCATCCTGGCCGCGCTGGTCACGGTGCCGAGCAGCCCCCGCCGGAGCCCGACGCCGCCGCAGCGCCTCGCCCGAAATGTCCTTGCCGTGCTGACGGCCGGTGGCCCCCCGCTGCTCGCCCTATGCTTTGCTCTCTACAGCCTGATGTTCTTCGCCCTGTTCAGTTTCCTGCCGGTGCTGCTGATGCAGCGCATGGGCTTGAGCTATGGCACCGCCGGCATGGTCAGTGCCCTCGCCAGTGCCTCGAACATTCTCGGCAATCTCGCGGCCGGCTTCCTGCTGTCGCGCGGGGCCCGCCGCGCCGTGCTGATCGCAAGCGCCAGCCTGGTGATGGGAATCGCCGCGCCTTGCGTGTTCCTGCAGATCTTCCCGAATGGCCCGCTGCTGCTGTTATGCATCATGTTTTCGGCCGTCGGCGGCCTCATCCCGGCGACACTCCTGTCCTCCGCCCCCGTCCTGGCGCCCGCCGCTGCGCTGGCTCCAATGGTGGTCGGCCTCACCATGCAGGGCAGCAGCCTCGGTCAGGTCGCCGGGCCGGTTGCGGTGGGCGCGCTCATCGACACCTATGGCTGGGGATCGGCAAGCCTGCTCGTCGTCGCCGCCGCCGCGGCTGCCATCGCCCTCGCGCTGGCCCTCGGCCGCATCGACCGGCAGGCTGCACCTTCCCCGTCAGGCCCGTGAGGAAGGACCGGCCCCGCGATTGCACGGGAAGGCCGCGGATCGCCTTCTCGCGCCACCGAGGCAGGCGACAACACAAATCGCCAGCCCCCTGCGGCTCGGGCGCATTCGTCAACATGCGTCGGCCGTGGTGGTGATCGCCCCTTTCAACCGCTGCCCGGCAGGAACGTGCGCAAGGTTCGCGCAATGCAGGACGGGTAACGCTATGTTGGCAAGGCGCGAGGCAAGGGGACATGGGAGAGACGGGCAATGCGGATCCTGCTGGTGGAAGACGAGCCTGAGATGGTCTCGGCCTTGCGCTCCGCCCTGGTCCGACACGACATGATCGTCGACCATGTCTCGAGCATCGCCGCCGCCGAGGAAGTCCTCTGCGACCGGGTGCACGACGCCCTGCTTCTCGACAGGCAGTTGCCCGATGGTGACGGACTGTCGCTGATCCCGACCCTGCGTGCCAGCGGTAATGCCGTGCCCGTGCTGGTGCTGACCGCCCGCGGCGAGTTGACCGATCGTGTCAGCGGTCTGGAACATGGCGCCGACGATTATCTCGGCAAGCCCTTCGCCTTCGAGGAATTGCTGGCGCGGCTGCGCGCTTTGCTGCGCCGGCCCGCCAATCTGCAATCGCATATGGTGCGGGTCGGGCGGCTCTGCTTCGACTTCACCCACCAGGAGGCCAGCGTGGCGGGCACCCCGCTGGACATGCCGCGGCGGGAACTGCTGGTACTGGCCGCTTTGGTGCGGCGCATGGGGCGCATGGTGCTGCGCCCTTTCCTGATGGAAGCCGTGTTCGGCCTGGATGACGAGATCCAGTCCAACGCGCTCGACACCCATATTTCGCGGCTGCGACGCAAGCTTGCCGATGCCGATGCCGGGGTTGCCATCAACGGCATTCGCGGGGTGGGCTACCTCCTGCGCGAAACGTCATGACGGTCGCCTCGTCGCCTTCCCTGCGCTGGCGCCTGGTCAAGCGGCTGGTCGCCTTCCAGACCGTCATGCTCGCGCTGATCGTGGTGATCGTGGTCGTCGCCGTCTGGGGCACGGCGCGGTTCGCCGACGCCTATGAAGACAGCGCCCTCGACGTGCTTCGGGACGCCCTGGCCCGCGACAGCGGCGGCCTCCTCGTCCTGGGGGAGACCAGCGATCTCCGGCGGCTGCGCCAGGAAGCGCCCGATCTGTGGTTCATCATCCGCGACAAGCAAGGCCGGGATCTGAGGGAAGGCCGCGTTCCCGCCGACTATGCCCCGTTCGCAGCGGGCATGAATCACATCCAGCAGATCCGGCTCGGAGAAGACCGGGCCGGCATCGACAAGCCCGCTGCCGTGCTCAAATGGGTGGACAGCGCCGCCGGGCGCGTACAGATCCTCACCGGCACCCAGGGCCATATGTCCTGGCAGCATTTGTTCTGGGGCGTCTCCCTGAGTTCGGCCACCGTGATCGGTCCACTCTTCGTCCTGATGGCGCTGGTCACCCTTATGGTCACGCCGATCGTGGTGCGCCGAGCCCTTTCCGGGCTCGGTGCCGCCGCGACGCAGGCCGGGCGCATCGACATCGGCCAGCGCGGCGTTCGCCTGCCCCAGGCCGGTGTGCCGGCAGAGATCATGCCGCTGGTGAAGGCCGTCAACGATGCGCTGGCCCGCCTCGACAAGGGCTATGAGCGGCATCAGCGCTTCCTGGCCGACGCCGCGCATGAATTGCGCACGCCGATCGCCATCCTCACCACCCGCATCGCCTCGCTGCCGCCAGGGCCGGAGAAGACGCGACTGCTGGAGGACGCTTCGCGCCTGGCGGTGCTGACCGGGCAATTGCTTGATTTCCAGCGCCTGGACCAGCAGGAGAGGCCGACGGCGACGGTCGATCTCGCCGCGCTCGCCCAAAGGGTGATCGTCGATCTCGCACCACTGGCCTTCGCCGCCGGCTACGAGATCGACTTCAAGGCCGATGACGGGCCGATCCTGGTGACAGGCGACCAGACCTCGCTCGAGCGGGCGTTGACCAATCTCATCCAGAACGCCATCGATCATGGCGGGCGCCGCGGCACCATCGGCATACGCGTCGACCGCAGCGGCCGCATCGAGATCTGCGACGAGGGCGACGGCATTCCCGAAAGCGAGACCGAGCGGATCTTCGAGCCATTCCACCGCCTGCGCCAGGACGGCCGCGGCGCCGGACTCGGTCTCAACCTCGTGCGCGAGATCGTACGCCTGCATGGCGGCCATATCGCCGCATCCAACGGCCCCAAGGGTGGCGCCTGCCTGGAAATCGGCCTGCCTTTGGCGGCGCGACAGGCTGAAGGAAAGATGCTGTCTTGAGCAACGGCCCGTTCATCGGGCTGTACTCGTCTTGAGGACGGTATTTCAGGACAGGACAGGCACTTTTACGGTCATCCTTCCAGATCGGCCTTGAGCTTGTCGAGAAGGGTGAGGGCGTGGGCGGCGTAGCCGCTGATCCAGCGGTCGTGGATGCGCTTGATCGGCAGGGCGTTGAGATGGTTCCAGCGCTCACGCCCTTCCCGCCTGACGATGACGAGATCGGCCTCCTCCAGCACCTTGAGATGCTGCATCACCGTGCAGCGATCCATGTCCGCGAAGGCTTCGCAGAGCATGCCGGTGGTGCGCGCCTCCTCCTTGAGGTGGTCGAGCATGGCCCGCCGGCGCGGATGGGCCAATGCCTTGAAAACCAGGTCTTCTTCGTGCTCGCTTGACATGTTATAAATTTATAACATATTGTTACCTCCTGCAACAGGGAGAAGCCCGATGAAGCCGAAATTCAGGGTTTCCGCACGGATCGCAAAGCCGGTTCGCGAGGTGTTCGAGGCCGTGGTCAACCCCGGCAAGCTCAGCGCCTATTTCACCACGGTCGGCGGCGCCAGCGCCCCATTGGCGGCCGGAGCGACCGTGGTGTGGTGGGGCAAGGTCCCCGTCGAAGTGGACGAGGTGATGGCCGACAGCCATATCGTGCTGCGCTGGGATGGGCCGAAACCCGCCGATGGCGCCGCGCGCTACAAAACCCGCATCGAGATGAATTTCGAGGCGCTGGAAGACGACGCGACGCTGGTTACCATCGCCGAGACCGGCTGGAGCGAGGACGCGCAGGGGCAGCACGCCTCCTACCTCAATTGCGAGGGCTGGTCGCAGATGCTCTGCTGCCTCAAGGCCTATCTCGAATACGGCATCAATCTGCGCGAGGGCTATTATCGAAGCGAACTGGCCGGCGTGCCGGCAAGCGAACCCTCCAGTGACACCCCATGACGGGACAAGGGAAACCAACCATGGCTGCGACCATCTATGGCGGCATCGATATCGCCATGAAGATCCCTCCGCATCAATATCAGGCCACGGTGGTGTTCTATCGCGATGTGGTCGGCCTGACGCCGATCACCGACAAGGCGCCTGCCATCGGCTTCGAGCTCGGCCCCAACAAATTGTGGCTCGACGAGGCGCCGATGCTGAGCCAAGCCGAGGTCTGGCTGGAACTGTTCACCGACGATTTCAACAAGGCGTCCGGCCATCTGTCGGGTGCCGGCGTGGTCCGTTGCGACGCAATCGAGCCGCTGCCGGACGGATTCAAGGGCGGCTGGGTCACCAATCCCGCCAATATCGTCCACATGCTGCGCGAGCCGGACGCCTGGTGAGCCGAGGGCGGTCAGCCTCGCTCTCGGGCTGAAACGACTTGACCGTGGTGACGCGCCCTATTACGAAAATGCTTGCAGCGGCCATCCATGCTGCTGCCGTAGGCGTTACCGTCATCCAACGCGTCCTTTGTCGAGGGGTTCCCAGCAGGGAGATCTCGATTCAACAGGGCGCTACGGTCATGCCATCCCACTTCTGCTCCGCCTTCCCGTCATCCCCTGGGGCCTCCATTCCGGTGCGGCTTGCCGCTGCCATGATGGTCGATGCTCACCTGGGATTGCAGGCGGCCCGCTGCCTCACGCGCAGCGGCGGCGTTTCCGTGCCCCCAGCTCAACGGAGACGCAATACCCATGAAGATGACCGGCAACACCGTCCTCGTCACCGGCGGCACCAGCGGCATCGGCCGCGTGCTCGCCGAAGCCTTCCACCAGCACGGCAATCGCGTCATCGTGACGGGACGACGGCAAGGCCTGCTTGATCGGATCACGGCAAACCGGCCCGGCCTGGTCGGGCTGCCGCTCGACCTCGCCGATCCCGGCTCCCTGTCGCGCCTCGCCAACGAGATACGCAGGCATTTTCCCGACCTCAACATGCTCATCGCCAATGCCGGCATCTCGCGCGCCGAGGACCTGACGGCGGACGGCTGGGATGTCGGCGATGCCGAGGCGATCGTGGAGACCAACATCCTGGGCGTATTGCGCGTGACCGCAGCACTCCTCCCGACTCTGAAGGCTCAAGCGGATGCGACGATCATCGCCACGAGCTCCAACCTCGCCTTCGTGCCCCGTGCCGACTTCCCGACCTATTGCGCCAGCAAGGCGTTCCTGCATTCCTGGCTCCAGTCCCTGCGCCACCAGCTTCGCAAGGTGCCCGTCGAGGTGCTCGAGCTGGCCCCCCCTTATGTGCAGACCGAGCTCACCGGCAGCCAGCAGGCCTCCGATCCGCGCGCGATGCCCGTCGACGCCTATGTCGCCGAGGTGATGCAGTTGCTCGACCAAGGCGACCATCCGCAAGGCGAGGTACTGCTCGAACGCGACCGCGCTCGCCGCTGGGCCGAGCGGGACGGCCGCTACGAGGCCGTCTTTGCCACCATGAATCCGGACTGAACCGCCGGTTCGCCCCATCTCCTGCGACCGACAAGCCTCGCCGCCCGGGCACATCTCGAGCGGCTTCAAATCATTTCAAAGGGGAAAATGGCGCACCCAGCACGATTCGAACGTGCGACCTTTGCCTTCGGAGGGCAACGCTCTATCCAGCTGAGCTATGGGTGCGTCGTTCGTCCTTCTAAACGATCGTTTCGCGTCCTGCAATCGCCCGATGCGATTTTAAGCTCAGCCGAATGTCTTGCGCGGATCGAGCGCATCGCGCACCGCTTCGCCCACCAGAATCAGCAGCGAGAGCAGCAGCGCCGTCACGGTGAAGCCGGAGATGGTGAGCCAATAGGCATTGGGCCGCGCCTGGGCCTGCTTGAGCAATTCGCCGAGCGAGGCCGTGCCGGGCGGCAGGCCGAGGCCGAGATAATCCAGCGCCGTCAGCGTCGAGATGGCGCCGGAGAGAATGAAGGGCAGCATGGTCAGCGTCGCCACCGTCGCGTTCGGCAGGAGGTGCTTGATCATGATGGTGGTGTCGGACAGGCCGAGCGCCTTGGCCGCCCGGACATATTCGAGATTGCGGGCGCGCAGGAACTCGGCACGGACCACCGCCACCAGCGCCATCCAGGAAAACAGCAGGAGGATGCCGAGCAGCACCCAGAAGCCCGGCGCCAGCACCGCCGAGATGATGATGAGCAGATAGAGCGAGGGAATGCTGGTCCAGATCTCGATGGCGCGCTGGAAGATCAGGTCGACCCAGCCGCCGAAATAGCCCTGCACCGCGCCGGCCGTCACGCCGATGAGCGAGGAAAAGAAGGTGAGGATCAAGCCGAAGAGCAGGGAGATCCGGGTGCCGTAGATGATGCGGGCCAGCACATCGCGGCCGGTATCGTCGGTACCGAGCCAGTTCCATTCGATGTCGCGGCACCCCGTCCCGCCCACGGTCTGGGCGGCGTCGCGGCACTGCTCGTCGCGCAGGGCCCAGGTGGGCGGCGAGGGCACGCCGCCGGCCGGCGGGTTCTTGTTGATGGTCTGCGGGCCATAGCGAATCGGTGCCCAGAGCACGAAGGCTCCGCGATCGGCCAGCAGCTTGACGAGGTAGGGATCGCGGAAATTCGCCGGTCCCGGCAGGTCTCCGCCAAGATCGGTCTCGTCGTAATCGACGAAGACCGGCGCAAAGACCTGGCCCTTGTCGACGATCAGCAGCGGCTTTTCATTGGCGATGAACTCGGCGAACAGCGACAGGATGAAGAGGGTGAGAAAGAGCCAGAACGACCAGTAGCCGCGCCGATTGGCCTTGAAATTGTTGAGGCGCCGCCGGTTGAGAGGCGACAGGGCAAGCCAGCCTCGCCGGGTTTGGGTGGCAGCCTCCATCTCAAACCTCACGCGCTTCGAAGTCGATGCGCGGATCGACGAACATGTAGATCAGGTCGGTGGCCAGATTGATGACCAGGGCCACCAGCGCCAGGATGTAGATGGAAGCCAGCACCACGGGATAGTCGCGGTTGATGACCGATTCATAGTTGAGCCGGCCGAGACCGTTGAGCTCGAAGGTCTGCTCGATCAGCAGCGATCCGGTGAACAGCGCCGCGATGAAGGCGGCGGGAAAGCTCGCGATCACGATCAGCATGGCGTTGCGAAAAACATGACCATAGAGCACCCGGCGCGGCGACAATCCCTTCATGCGCGCCGTCAGCACATATTGCTTGCGGATCTCGTCGAGGAAGGCGTTCTTGGTCATCATGGTCAGCGTGGCGAAGGCCGAGACCCCCATGGCGATCAGCGGCAGCGTCATGTGCCAGGCATAGTCGGCGATCTTGCCCCACAGCGATAATTCGTTCCAATTGTCGGAAACCAGCCGGCCATTGGGAAAGATCTGCCAGAAGGCGCTGCCGGCAAACAGCGTGATCAACAGGATGCCGAGAGTGAAGCCGGGAATGGCATAGCCGATGACGATCACCGCGGAGGTCCAGCCGTCGAAGAAGGAACCGTCCTTGACCGCCTTGCGGATGCCCAGCGGTATCGAAATCGCGTAGGAGAGCAGCATCACCCACAGGCCGATGGAGATCGACACCGGCAGTTTCTCGGCGATCAGCGTGGTGACGGGCGTATCGCGGAAATAGCTCTGGCCGAAGCTGAAGGTGGCGTAGTTCTTGATCATCAGCCAGAATTGCTCATAGACCGGCTTGTCGAAGCCATATTGCTTGCGCAGGCTGGCGATGAAGGCCGGATCGAGGCCCTGGGAGCCTCGATATTGCGAGGCGCCGGCATTGAAGCTCGGTGCCGGCCCGCCGAGATCGCCCCCGCCCCCGGCATTGCCCGACAGCATCGACACCATGCGCTCCACCGGACCGCCGGGCACGATCTGGATGATGGCAAAGGAGATCAGCATGATGCCGAACAGGGTCGGCACGATCAGCGCGAGACGGCGCAGGACATAGGCGAGCAAATCGACGTTCCGGGTTGGCCTGTCGAACCTAGAGGAGAATCAGGGCGATGGGAATCCTGGCGGGACGCGGAACCCCCCTCATCCGGCTGCCGCCACCTTCTCCCGCAAGGGGAGAAGGCACCTTGTTCGGATTGCGTATCGCCTTCGCGCTGCCCAACGTCGAACGGCCTTAAACCATTGCTCCCCTTCTCCCCTTGCGGGAGAAGGTGGCGGCAGGGGGATGAGGGGTGATCCGCAGCCTCCTCACATCCTGAATTCGCTGCCGAGATAGAGCCGGCGAGCTTCGGGATTGTCGATGATCTCCTGGGGCGTGCCCTGGGTCAGCACATGGCCGGAATGGATGATGTAGGCCCGGTCGATCAGGGCCAGCGTCTCGCGCACATTGTGATCGGTGATCAGCACGCCGATGCCGCGATTGGTCAGATGGCGCACCAGGGTCTGGATGTCGCCGACTGCGATCGGATCGATGCCGGCGAAAGGCTCGTCGAGCAGCATGAAGGACGGCCGGCCAGCCAAAGCGCGCGCGATTTCGACGCGCCGGCGTTCGCCGCCCGAGAGCGCGATCGAGGCGGTCTTGCGCAGGCGGCCGATCTTGAACTCGTCGAGCAGTTCGTCGAGCTGGCGCTCCCGCTCGGCCTTGTTGGGCTCGACGATCTCGAGCACGGCGCGGATATTCTCCTCGACATTCAGGCCGCGGAAGATCGAGGCTTCCTGCGGCAGATAGCCGATGCCGAGCCGGGCGCGCCGATACATCGGCAGCGCCGTCACGTCATGGCCGTCGAGCTCGATGCGGCCGTGGTCCGGCGGCACCAGGCCGGTGATCATGTAGAAGACCGTGGTCTTGCCGGCGCCGTTCGGACCGAGCAGGCCGACGGCCTCGCCGCGCCGAACCTCCAGGCTGACGTCGCTCACGACCGTGCGCTTGCCATAGGTCTTGGCAATCGACACCACCGAGAGCGTGCCCTCGACACTGACGGCCGGCCCTGCTTCATCGCCATCAGCCGCATATTGCACCATCTCGTTCATGCCTGGCCCGCACTCTTCCTGCGGCATCGGGCCCGATGCCGCGTTATCCTGTTATATCAAGAGGCATTTTCAATGCCCCTGGATTCTATCCGACGACTTTCGCCAAATCTTTGATTTGGCATCGAAAATCGTCGGATGTCCAAGCCGGGAATGCTTTAGCATTTTCGAGGCTTGGTTCCATTAAGCTGCCCATACCGAAAACCGGCCTGCATTGCGCATTCCGGTGTCCAATGACAGCTTTGCCGCACGCCGGTGAATATCTCGTTCATCGGGCAAAAACATGCCGCCTATAGCGTTTTTCTCTGGGGACGGTACGTGCCTGGATCAACACTTCTGGTCGCCCGAGACGAAATGGCCGGTGGTGCCGCCGGTGACGGTGGCTCGGCCGGTCTGGGTGTTGACCACCAGCTTCTTGCCGCGCAGCACGTTGCAGCCCTGGGTCATCACCACTTCCTGGCCCGTCAGCGTGGCGATGTTGGTCTCCATGTCGAGGATGCCGTCGTCGCCGGTCGCC
This sequence comes from Labrys sp. (in: a-proteobacteria), assembly GCF_047605565.1. Classification (NCBI taxonomy): domain Bacteria; kingdom Pseudomonadati; phylum Pseudomonadota; class Alphaproteobacteria; order Hyphomicrobiales; family Xanthobacteraceae; genus Labrys; species Labrys sp. (in: a-proteobacteria). The sequence goes on along the minus strand of NZ_JASGFM010000011.1, from coordinate 22,675 downwards.
TTCTGGTCCGGGGCGGTGACGACGACATTGCCCTTGGCTACCAGCTTCTTGACCTTGTTGTCAGGCGCAGGCGCCGCATCGGCATCGGCGGCTTCTGCAGTCGAGGATGCGTCGGCCGGCAGGGCAGCCGAGGGGGCCGGCGGCTTGGCCGGGCTGGCACCGGCAGCATCGGCCGGCTGCTTGCCCGGCAGGGACGCGGCCTCGTAGAAGACCGTCAGTTCCTCCGAGGTCAGCGTCGACTCGCCCTGGGTCGCCACCACATTGCCGGTGAAGATCGCCTTCTGCTCGTCCTGATGGGTTTCGAGCTGATCGGCCTTGATGTTCACCGGCTTGTCATTGTCGGAGGAGAAGCCCTGGAAAGGCGTGGAGGGCTTCTTCTCCTGCGCACCGGCCGGCAAGGCCAGTGATGAAACGAGCAGCGCCAGAGGCAGCAACAGCGCCGGAGCGAGGCGGCGAGACGTCGGGCTGGGTCGCATCATCACGGGCCTGCTCCCTCAATTGCTCTTCTTCTGGCTGCCCTGGGTGAAGACGCCCGACACACCACCGGTGCCACCGCCTTCGACCCTGGCGATGCCCGTCTTGAGGTTGACGGTCAGCTTGGTGCCCTTGAGCACGTTCGGACCCTGGATCATCACCACCTCGCCGCCCGTCAGCGTGGCGACATTGGTGGCCATGTCCATCACGCCATTGGCGCCGGTCGCCTTCTGGTCCTTGGAGGTGACCACGACATTGCCGCGGGCGACCAGCTTCTTGATGGAGCTGGCCGGCGTGCCGGAACCGGAGGCCGGCGCCTTGCTGGCGTCGGCCGGTTTCGTCTCGGCAGGCTTCGCTTCGGCAGCCTTGGCATCGCCAGCCGGCTGGCCGTCTGCCGGCTTGGCATCGGCGGCCTTCGGGTCGGTGGGCTTGGCATCCGCGGATTTGGCATCGGCCGGCTTGGCATCGCCCGACTTGGCGTCCTTGGCCTTGCCATCCTTGGCGGCGCCGTCCTTGGCGTTGTTGTCGACATTCTCGTAGAAGACGGTCAACTCATTGGTGCGCAGAACGGATTCACCCTGCGTCGCCACCACATTCCCGGTGAACACCGCCTTTTGCTCGTCCTGATGCACTTCGAGCGAGTCCGACTTGACGTCGACGGGTTTGCCGCTGTCGGAGGAAAAACCCTGGAAGGGGCTGGCCGCCTTCTTCGGGGCGGCGCCGGCATCGGCAGCCGTCAGGGCCAAAGCGAGCGGCAGCACCGCGAGAGGCACCAGGCGGCGGATTTTCATCGTCATTGGGTGGGATTTCCCTGCACTGGGTTGGCTGGATTCGGGGGAGCGGCATTCGGAGCCGCAGCATCGGGAGCCGGCGCATCGTCGGATGGGGTAGCGGGCGTGTCGGCGCTGTCCGTGCCGTCTTCCGCGTCCGGCTTGTAGGGTACCTTGAAGCTGGCGCTGACGCCGTCCTTGAACAGGATTTTCGAACCGCCCTGCACGATGCTCAGGCCATTGCCCGAAATCGTGCCGGAGGAGAGATTGACGGTGACCGGCTCCTTGCTGTTGACCGTGCTGGCCTTGAGGTCGATGCTGGCGCTCTTCAAGGTCGCGTCATAGCCCTTGGTGGACTTGACGCGCACATCGCCCTTGAGATCGAGAAGCTGGCCAACCGTGTCGAAGGTACCGGTTTCGGCGCTCAGCGTGGCATCGCTCTGGTCGGGCGCGGTGATCACGGCCTTCAATCCGGTAAGGCTGACCACGCCGGGCACGTTGACTTTCTGCGTGCCGCCGGTGGCGGTGACGTCATATTTCTGCCCGCGATTGTTGGAACCGGTCAGATGCGGCCTTTCGACGGCCAGAATGCCTTCGCCGGACGGCTTGACCGGATCGGGAACGACGATGGGCAGCGGCGCGAAGGGGTTGAACACCGCCAGAAACACAAAAATACCCGCTCCGGCAACCGCTATTGCGGGCACGGCAAACTTCAGGAAACGCACCAGCCTGCTGTGAGCGCGGGCAGCTTTGAAAGCGCTTTCACGCGAAGGCATGGCGGGTTGGGGGATCTTGACCCGCGCATCCATGATATCGGCCAAACGAATACCTATCCAAACGCTGCTAGCGGCGGGAAACCATCGCCACCGACCATCATATTGCGATGCGAAGTGGAGACGTCAACCCGGCGCCACAGGCGCCGTCCATCCCTGTCTGCAATTCCTCAACTTTGGGTGAAAATCGCAACAGGTGCGCCCTCATAGCAGATTTCGGGCGCAGGGGGAATGTGCCGAAGGGAACGCGTCACGCCGCCGTCACCCGCCAGGCCTCCCGGACGGGTGCGAGGCGTGCGGCGCCGGCTTCAGCTATGGGCGAAGATATCGGTCTCCGGCCAGCCATTGAGGTCGAGCAGAGCCCGCGTCGGCAGGAAGTCGAAACAGGCGCGCGCCACTTCCGAACGTCCTTCCCGCGCCAGGGTGGCGTCGAGCTTGGCCTTGAGTTCGTGCAGATAGAGCACGTCCGAAGCGGCATAGGCGAGCTGGGCGTCGGTGAGTGTGTCGGCGCCCCAATCGGAGGATTGCTGCTGCTTGGAGAGGTCGATGCCCAGCAGTTCGCGCACCAGGTCCTTGAGGCCATGGCGATCGGTGTAGGTGCGCGTGAGCCTCGAGGCGATCTTGGTGCAATAGACCGGCTTCGTCGCCACGCCGAAGGCGTTCTGCAGCGCGGCAATGTCGAAGCGGGCGAAGTGGAAGATCTTGGTGACCGAGGGATTGGCCAGCAATTGCTCGAGATTGGGGGCGCTCTTCTGGCCCTGGGCGATCTGCACCACATCGGCGGTGCCATCCCCCGGCGAGAGCTGCACCACGCACAGACGGTCGCGATGGGGGTTGAGGCCCATGGTCTCGGTATCGATGGCGGCGCTGGTGGTGTAGCGGGACAGGTCGGGCAGATCGCCGCGGTGGTAGCGAATGGTCACGGAAGCTTCCTGAACTCGATATCATTGGGTCAGACGGCAAATAGAACCCTCGCAAGACGATGTGCAAGAGGGAGGAGAGCTTGAAGCCCACATCGGGAGAAGGTTTGCCAATGCGCCTGCGCGTGCTATCGACCTCCCCGCGAATTCATTCGGCTGGTACCCTTGGCTTCTTTCCTCGACCCTTTTCGTCTCATGCGCGCCGGCTGGACGCTGGCCCGCGAGGGCGCGCTCGGCCTCGTCGACATCCATGATTTGCCGGCACCGGCGCGACTGGCGGTGCGCCTCGGCCGGCTGGTCGAAAAACGCAACGTCAGCGGCGGCAAGGGCCTCGCGGCTGCCCTGGTGAAGCTCGGGCCGAGCTGGGTGAAGCTCGGGCAGTTCCTCGCCACCAGGCCGGATGTCGTCGGCTTTGCGGTGGCGCGCGACCTGGAAGAGCTGCAGGACCGCATGCCGCCCTTCCCGCAGGCCATCGCCATTGCCGAGATCGAAAGGGCGCTGGGCGGGCCGCTGAACCAGTTCTTCGCCGAGCTTTCCGAGCCTGTCGCCGCCGCCTCGGTGGCACAGGTGCACAAGGGCGTCATCCGCGATGCGGACGGCGAGCGCGAAGTGGCGGTGAAGGTGCTGCGCCCGGGCGTCGACCGGCGCTTTCGCTCCGACCTTTCCACCTTCTATTTCGCCGCGCGCACCATCGAGCGGCTCGACCCGCGCTCCAAGCGCCTCAAGCCGGTCGAGACCGTCGACATGCTGGCGCGGACCGTCGCCTTCGAGATGGATTCGCGCCTGGAGGCAGCGGCCCTGTCGGAAATGGCGGAGAACATCGCCGAAGATCCCGATTTCCGCATCCCTGCACCGGACTGGAATCGCACGGCCCGCAGCGTGCTGACGCTGGAATGGATCGAAGGCATTCCCCTGTCCGACATCGACAGGCTGAAGGCGGCCGGCTTCGATCTCGTCGAGCTCGCCCGCATCATCATCCAGTCCTTCCTGCGCCATGCCATCCGCGACGGTTTCTTCCACGCCGACATGCATCAGGGCAATTTGATGATCGATGCCTCGGGCCAGCTCGTGGCGGTCGATTTCGGCATCATGGGTCGTGCCGGCCTGAAGGAGCGCCGTTTCCTCGCCGAGATCCTGCACGGCTTCATCACCCGCAACTACCGGCGGGTGGCCGAAGTGCATTTCGAGGCGGGCTACGTGCCTCGGAGCCATTCGATCGACGATTTCGCCCAGGCCATCCGCGCCATCGGCGAACCGATCCACCAGAAGCGGGCCGACGAGATCTCGATGGCCAAGCTCCTGACGCTGCTGTTCGAGATCACCGAGCTCTTCGACATGAAGACCCGGCCGGAGCTGATCCTGTTGCAGAAGACGATGGTGGTGGTGGAGGGCGTCGCCCGGCGGCTCAATCCCAAGCTCGACATGTGGGCGACGGCCGATCCTGTGGTGCGCGACTGGATCGAGCGCAATCTCGGGCCGCTCGGCAAGCTCGGCGATCTGGGCCAGCAGACGCTGGAGGCGGGCAAGTCGTTCACCTTGCTGCCGAGCCTGCTCAACCGGGCCGAGACCTTGGCCGAACGCCTCAACGAGGCGGCGGAAAAGGGCTTTGCCCTGCTGCCCGACAGCATCGAGGCGATCGGCAAGGCCGAGGCCCGCCGCAATCGCTGGGGCAATGCAGCCCTATGGCTGATCGCCCTCGCCGCGCTCTATTTGGCGTGGAAACTGGTCTGAGCGCAGCGGCGTAGGCGACGGCATCATCTGGGGCCAAACGCTTCAGCGCCGAAAACCAGGGGCCGAACGAGTTCGGCCCCTTTGCTGTTCAGGAAAAGACACCGGCGACTTCGTTGCCGCCGATACCCTTGGGCGAGGGACCGTATTGGTTGGGACCCTGGGTACCGTCGAGGAAGCCGAGTTCGATGAGAACCCAGATGGCGCCGACGAGGGGAATGAAGCTGACCAGCAGGAACCAGCCACTCCTGTTGCGGTCGTGGCAGCGCCGAACCCCGATGGAAAGCCCGGACCAGACGAAGCCGACATAGACGACGATGCCGATCACGCCCAGCACATAGATGAGCGGACTATCCGGCGTCACGGTCAGCGCCAGGCCGTAGAAGATTCCCACGACGACGCACAGGGCGAGCCATTGCAGAAGATGATAGATCCAGTAGTTGCTGCGGCGCAGCCGGCCCTGGAAACTGAACAATTTCTCCGCAAGTGTCGGTTCATTCATCGCACTCAACCCCTTTTGCTCATCAGCTCTTGCGATTTCGATGTTTGCCGGCCTATCAGCACAAACGATTGAAAACAAGACGTCAATCTCGATCGGTGGAGAAGCGTGTTTCCAGCGTGACAGAAGAACAGCAGCCAGGCCGCCTGATCTCGTGGCACTTTACAATTCAGGAAATTGTCACAATACGAGCCATGGTCTTCATCTCACCTTGGCCTTGCAGGCCATAGGCGAGAAACCTCTTCGGCATCCCTGGGCTTTGACCGTCAGCTTGCCTTCAACGATCCTCGTTCGCTGCCCGCCATTGGCTGGCCATGCCCTCCGGTTCAGGGCCGAAGCGATTGACAGCACGGGTACCGCGCCAGAAAAACAGATCGACCAGCAGCCAGAGATTGGCAAGCGGGATCAGTCCCATCAGCAGGAACCAGGCTGAATGGTCGCGATCATGGCAGCGCTTGGCCAGGATGCAGAAGCCCATCCAGCCCGCCAAGAGGCCGAGCCCTCCGAGCGGCGTCCAAGGCATCACCTGCAATGCCGCTGCCGGATCACGGCGGTAATAGGCGAATACCCATCCACCCCAGACGAAGGCGGCCGCCGCGAACATCACGCCCAGGCAGGCATAGGCGAACAAGGCGTCGAAGCGAGGAATCCGGCCCTTCGGGCTGAGCAGCATCCGCCCGACGGTCATGCCGCCATCATTTGCACCGGCCTGTGCCATGTTACATTCGTCGCGCCTGGCGTTTCCTCGAGCAAAATGCGTTCAGGCGCGAGCGCTTGTTTGCTCTATCTCTTTGGTTCGACGCGTCTTTGCGATTCGAGAGGCTTCCGTCCAATCGCAAAACACCGGAACGAGGATACACCTGGAACGATATTGCGCCAACGGCCTGCAACTTGAGGTACCGGGCGGGACAACGGCCCGCCTGCTCGACGACGATTTCTTCAAGCCACGGGGTTCTATGCTTGCGGAGGCCATTCGTCGGCAGGCGGGCCGAAGCGGTTGGGGCCCGGCGTTCCCTTGATGAAACCCATCTCGACCAGGGTCCACAGCGCGATGAGATTGCCCAGCCAGGCCAACAAGGGCTGGACCATGATCGCTGCGATCCAGAAACCGAGGCAGCCCGCCGTCCAGCCGACATACCATAGGCCGGATTTATCGCGGTCGTGACAGCGCTTGAAGCCGGCGGCCAGATAGGGCCAGGCGCAGACGACCCAGCCGATCGCACTCATGCGGAAAATCTTGGCAGGCCCCTCGTCGTCGAAACTGGAGGTGGCGAACAGCCACCAGGCAATCCAGACCAGATAGACGAAAGCCAGCGGCACCGTGACGAGAAGATAGGCATGCCGGCCGATGCGGCCCTTGAAGGAAAACAAACCAGCCATCACGCCCCATGATCAATGATGCCGGTCCGACAAGGCCTCGCTGGACACCCGGCCGGCCCGACACAGGCCAGCTCCTCGTGCAAGAATCTCATCACGACGAGCCGGTCTATGCTAGATCGCGGCGGTATCCGGCACCAGCGCCTATTCGAAAATAGGTTACAGCCCCCAATCGTCCTGGTGGTCGAGCAGGCCGCGCTCGCGCAGGGCTTTCACCACGGCCTGCGCCAGGGTGTCGGGCGTCTTGCCCACGGTCTGCAGCACGATCTCGGCATTCTCGGGCCGCTCATAGGGGCTGCTGACGCCGGTGAAGTGCTTGATCTCGCCGGCCAGGGCCTTGGCATAGAGCCCCTTGGGATCGCGCTTGATGCAATCCTCGATCGGGGTGTCGACGAAGACCTCGATGAACTCGCCGGCTTCGACCAGGGAGCGAACGAGCGCACGCTCCGCCTCGAAGGGCGAGATGAAGGAGCACAGCACGATGGTGCCGCTCTCGACGAACAGCTTGGCCACCTCGCCGACGCGGCGGATGTTCTCGACCCGGTCGGCATCGGTGAAGCCGAGATCACGGTTGAGGCCATGGCGGACATTGTCGCCGTCGAGCAGCATGGTGTGATGGCCGGCATGGGCAAGCTCGGCCTCGACCAGATTGGCGATGGTCGACTTGCCCGAGCCCGACAGGCCGGTGAACCAGACGATCGCCGACTTCTGGTGCTTGAGCGCCGAACGGGCGAGCTTGTCGATAGTGAGCGACTGGCGATGGATATTGGTGGCCCGGCGCAAGGCGAAATCGATCATGCCGGCGGCCGCGGTCTGATTGGTCGCGCGGTCGATCAGGATGAAGGCGCCGGTCTCGCGGTTGTCGACATAGGAGTCGATCGCCACCGGCACGCCGGTCGCCACGTTGACGACGCCGATCTCGTTGAGCTGCAGCGTGCGGGCCGCCAGATGCTCCTGGGTGTTGACGTCGATCTTGTGCTTGATCGAGGTGATGGTGGCGGGCGCGAACTTGGTGCCGATGCGCAGCATGTAGGAGCGCCCCGGCAGCAGGGCGTCCTCGGACATCCAGATCAGGTGGGCGGCAAACTGGTCGGTGACGTCGGGCCGCTCGGTGGTGCGGGAGAACACGTCGCCGCGGGCGGCATCGATCTCGTCGGCGAGCGTGAGGGTGACCGCATCGCCGGCGACGGCCTCCTCGAGGTCGCCGTCCTGGGTGACGATGCGCGTCACCACCGAGGTCTTGCCCGAGGCCGCCACCGTGACGCTGTCGCCCGGACGAATGGTCCCGGAGGCGAGCGTGCCGGAAAAGCCCCGGAAATCGAGATTGGGCCGGTTCACCCATTGCACCGGGAAGCGGAAGGGTTTCTTCACGGCATCGGAGGCGACGTCGATCGTCTCCAGATGCTCGATCAGGATCGGGCCGTGATACCAGTCCATATGGGTCGAACGCATCGAGACGTTTTCGCCGAAGCGTGCGGAGATCGGGATCAGGGTGACCGAGGTGAAATCGAGATTGGCGGTGAAAGCCAGAATGTCGTGGACGATCTTCTCGAAGACGACACGATCATAATCCACCAGGTCGATCTTGTTGACCGCGACCACGATGTGGCGGATGCCGAGCAGCGAGCAGATGGTGGCATGGCGCTTGGTCTGCACCAGCACGCCCTTGCGGGCATCGATCATCAGCACGGCGAGATCGGCGGTGGAGGCCCCCGTCGCCATGTTGCGGGTATATTGCTCGTGGCCGGGCGTGTCGGCCACGATGAAGGAGCGCTTGGCGGTGGAGAAGAAGCGATAAGCGACATCGATGGTGATGCCCTGCTCGCGTTCAGCCTCCAGCCCGTCGACCAGGAGGGCGAAGTCGATGTCCTCGCCGGTGGTGCCGTGACGCTTGGAATCCTTTTCCAGCGTGGCGAGCTGGTCCTCGAAGATCAGCTTGGAATCATAGAGCAGCCGGCCGATCAGGGTCGACTTGCCGTCATCGACGGAGCCGCAGGTGAGGAAGCGCAGCAGCCCCTTTTCGCGGGGCTTGAGCATTTCGGCGAGCGAGAGCTGGGTCTGGGGGGCAGCAGCGTTCATCAGAAATAGCCCTCGCGCTTCTTCTTTTCCATCGAGGCCGATTCGTCATTGTCGATCAGGCGGCCTTGGCGCTCGGAGGTGCGGGCCGTGAGCATTTCGCGCACGATGTCGGCCACGGAGGTCGCCTCGGAATCGATGGCGCCCGAAAGCGGATAGCAGCCGAGCGTACGGAAGCGGACGCGGCGCATCTCAGGCACCTCCCCCGGCTCCAGCGGCAGGCGCTCGTCGTCGACCATCAGCATGGTGCCGGCCCGGAACACCACCGGCCGCTCCTTGGCAAGATAGAGCGGCACGATCGGGATGTCCTCTTCGAGGATGTATTGCCAGATGTCGAGCTCGGTCCAGTTCGACAGCGGGAAGACGCGGATCGATTCGCCCTGCCGGATCTTGGTGTTGTAGAGCGACCACAATTCCGGGCGCTGGTTGCGTGGGTCCCAGGTGTGGTTGGCGGTGCGGAAGGAGAAGATGCGCTCCTTGGCGCGGCTCTTCTCCTCGTCGCGGCGGGCGCCGCCGAAGGCCGCGTCGAACTTGTACTTGTCGAGGGCCTGGCGCAGCCCCTCGGTCTTCATCACCTGGGTGTGCAGGGAGGAACCGGAGGTGATCGGATTGATGCCCCGCTCGACGCCGTCCTGGTTGATATGCACGATCAGGTCGAGCCCGTAGCGCTTGGCGATCTCGTCGCGGAACGCGATCATGTCCTTGAACTTCCAGGTCGTGTCGACATGCAGCAGCGGGAAGGGCAGCTTGGAGGGATAGAACGCCTTCAGGGCCAGATGCAGCATCACCCCCGAATCCTTGCCGATGGAATAGAGCATCACCGGATTGGCGAATTCGGCCGCGACTTCGCGGATGATCCCGATCGACTCGGCTTCGAGCCGCTTGAGATGAGGGGAGAGGGTGCGGGACATTGGCGCCTATGGGCCCTTTTCACATTGGAAAATGTGTAATTAGGGCATTTTACATAGAATGTCAGGGCTGCCGGCGCAAGTGCGTTTCTTGCGCGGAGAATAGGCAGGACCCCAGCATGTCACCGCGGGAGCCGGGCTGCAAGGCGAGGCCCACCTCTCGCCCCTAGGGGGAGAAAAGACAATGCCGGCGCTCTTGCCGGCACTGTCTGGCCGTCACAGTTTCGGCTTCACCCGGATGATGCCGGTCATTTGCGGATGAAACCGGCAGAAATAGGACATCACGCCAGGCGCGGTCATGGGGATGCTCTCGCTCTTTCCCTCCGGCAGGGCGACGTCCCATTGGCCGCTACGGTCTGTCGCAGTATGGCCGACGAAATCGGCGTTCCGCCATTCGATGACGTCGCCGACCCGGGCTTCGACGACGGCGGGCTCGAAAGCAAGATCGCTGACCGTGATCGCGATCGTGGCGGCGCATGCCGTTCCGCCCCAGAGCAGTATCATGCCGGCTGCAATGCCGATCGCGGCGCGGCACGATGCTCTTGCCTCGGAGTGACGCCTCATTTCAGTGAGCCCGCCAGATGTTCGGCATGCAGTTCATGACCCTGGAAGATCTTGAGCCCGGTCTGCAGCAGGCTTTTGAGCTCGGCATTGCCGGCAGCCGGAATGAGCGTATCGGCGAGGGCGGCGTTGACGGTCTTGTGGTAGCCGACCTCATTGTCCGCATAGGCCTTGTCGAAGGCCGGCCCCTCGAGAGCCGCAAGGCTGGCGCGCTTGGCTTCGGCCTGGCTGACCAGACCCTTGCTGACATCGTTGTCTTCGGGCGCGACCTGCAGCTTCTTGACCAGCGCAAGCGCCTTGCCGTTCACGGCCTCATGGTCATGGACCATGTTCCGGGCGAAGGCCACGACCTCCTTGTTCTTCGATTTCTTCAGCGCCAGCCTGGCTGTCTCGATGTCCAGCACGCCCGCCGTGTAGGCGATATGGGCGATCTGCGGATCGGTAAGGCCGCCGGCCCGGGCCGGCGCGCCGGCGGTCAGAATGGCGAGAACGGCTGCCGTTCCCGCAAGCCTGGCAATCAACATGGCATTTCTCCTGTGCAAAGACGTCTGCAGGAGATTGGATGCCGGCGCCGCGACTTGGTTTCCGCTGCCTCAGGGGCTGGACAGAATTTTTTCGATCACGGCTCGCGTCATGCGTTCGCAGCGCCAGCCGTCGAATGGGAAGGTGTCCATCAGATGCGGGCCGGCCTGGCGCTCCAATGCCTCGCGCAGCAGGCGGCGCGCCCGGTGCAGACGGGTCTTCACCGTTTCGGGCCTGAGGCCGAGCAGCGCCGCCGTCTCCTCCAGGCTCATCTCCTCGACCAGCCGTGCCATCAGGACAACCCGGTAGATCGCCGGCAACTCGTCGATCGCCATTTCCAGCAGGGACTGGATCTGTCTCTGGGCCATGGTCCGCTCCGGATCGGCCGCCATGGCCTGGATTGGGAAGGGGATCACCTCGCCGGCCAGAAGGGCCCTACCCGTCTCGATCCCGATTGCGGGCCGCCTTGCCCGCACGCGGCCGAGCGCCTCGTTCATGGCGATGCGAGTCAGCCAGGTCGCAAGGCTGGAATCGCGGCGAAAGGCCGGCAGCGCCGCAAAGGCCCGCATATAGGCGGCCTGCACGGCTTCCTCCGCCTCGTCGTCGTCACGCAGGATGCTGCGGGCGATCCGATAGAGGCGGCGATTGTGCTGCGTCGTGATCGTACGGATAGCTTCGGGCTCACGCCGGATCGCCCTGTCGATCAGGTCGTCGACCGGATGAATCTGCAGACCGGGATGGGACATCGGAGTCGATACCTCGTTGGGAACGCGTGATTGGATGCGTCCCGTCTCCAAAGGTTCCCGATGAAATTCGGCGCTTCCCACTGCCCTCTTGGTGGGCAAGAGCCCATCAATCGCTGGGGTAGCGCCGTACACCCTGATCCGTGACGATGGCGTCGAGCGGGATATCGTGCGCCAGGGGATGGATGGTACGGATCGCCGCCTCGGCATAGCCGACGCCGAGCGCCACTACGCTCGCCGGGAGGCTTGCCAGCGTGCGGTCGAAATAGCCGCCGCCGTAACCGAGCCGGAAACCTCGGGCGTCATGGCCGACCACCGGCGCCAGGCAGATGTCGGGTACCACCTTGCGACCGCCCTCGGGCACCGGGATGTTCCAGAAGCCCTTGACCAGCTTCTCGCCCTGCCGCCAGGTGCGGAACACCAGCGGCGCGTTCCTTTCCACCACCAGCGGCAGAGCCGTGATTGCGCCACGTATGGCGAGCGCCTCGGCCCAGTCACGCAGATTGGGCTCGCCCCGCAAGGGCCAGTAGAAGCTCACCACCCGCCCGGCGACATCGCCGACGACGGCATCGAGATGTCCGGCGATCGCCTGGGTCTTCCCGGTTCTCAGATCGACAGGCATGGCCAGGCGCTCGGCGATCAGGCGCGCCCGCTCTCCTTTGCGCCAGGCCATGATCTCCGCGCGACGCTCGCCCTGCATCCGCGCTGCGGTATCGAGCTGGCCGCCCTCGGCCTCATGAGCGAAACAGGCTGACGAGGCGAAGGGACGCACAGCATCGTCGGCGTCGTTGCGATCGGCTTCCATCATGGCATCGGCCCCCTGATCGAAGGTACGGCTATCATGTCCCAAACGCCCGCTGCCGGCCAGTCTCGTGCGGGCGAGCCGCCTCCAGCGCCTGGGCGAGATCGGCCAGCAGGTCGCCCTCGGCCTCCAACCCCACCGAAAGCCGCAACAGGCTGTCCTTGATGCCCGCGGCTGCCCGCGCGGCCTCACCCATGCCGAGATGGGTCATGGTGGCGGGGTGGGCAACCAGGCTTTCGACGCCGCCGAGCGACTCGGCGAGGGTGAACACCCTGACGGCCTCGACGAAGCGCTTGACGGCCAGGGGGCCGCCGGCGATCTCGAAACTGAGCATGGCGCCGAAACCGGCCTGCTGACGCCGGGCGATCTCGTGGCCGGGATGGCCTGGCAGGCCCGGATAATACACGGCGGCAACGCCGTCATGGCCGGCCAGGAAAGCCGCGATCGCGCCCGCGGAACGCTGCTGGTGCTCGATGCGGGGAAACAGGGTGCGGACGCCGCGCAGCGTCTGATAGGCATCGAAAGGCGAACCGGTGACACCGGTCAGATTGGCCCAGAAAGCCAGCTCCGTAACATCCTCGGCCCTCGCAGCCACCACCGCGCCGCCGATCACGTCGGAATGGCCGTTCAGATATTTGGTGGTGGAGTGGATGACGAAATCGGCGCCGAGGCCGATCGGCTTCTGCAGCGCCGGCGAGAGGAAGGTATTGTCGACGGCAAGCGCCGCCCCCACCCTATGGGCCTTGCCGGCGATGGCGGCGATGTCGACGACGCGCATCAGGGGATTGCTGGGGCTTTCGACCAGCACCAGGGCTGGACGCCGGGCCATGGCGGCATCGAGTGCGTTCTCGTCGGTCTGGTCGACCAAAGTGAGGTTGAACTGGCCCTTGTTGGCACGCATGGCCAGGAGGCGCTGCGTGCCGCCATAGCAGTCATGCGGCGCCAGGATGGTCTCGCCGGGATTGAGGCGCGACAGCACCAGATCGACCGCCGCCATGCCGCTGGCGACAACCACAGCGCCGGCCCCCCCTTCAAGCGCCGCCAGCGTCTCGGCAAGCTGGTCCCGCGTCGGGTTGCGCGTACGCCCATATTCATAGGTCCCGGCCTGTTCGAAGCCGCCGAAGGCGTAGGAACTGGCGAGGTAGAGAGGCGGAGCCACCGCGCGGAAGGCCTTGTCGGCCGCCATGCCGTTGCTGGCGGCAATCGTTTCGGGAGACCTGTCGTCCGTCATGCCATTTCACTCGATACCACCGCGTTTCGATCGAAACGCGTCTTGCTTCCGCCAGGCCAGACACCGGGCCGACGCCCCGCCGCACGGCGGATCCGTCCTGCCGCATCAGGCGGTCCTGGAGTTGTGACATCGGAAATGAACTCAGACAAACGCATTGTTATTGCAGTTCAATGCAAAATCCATAATCTTATTTTCATGGATATCGGGCTTGCACGAACCTTCCTGGAAATTGCGCAGAACGGCAGCTTCGCCGCCGCGGCCGAGCGCCTGAATCTGACGCAGACGGCGGTCAGCGCGCGCATCCGGGCCCTCGAACAGCAGATCGGCCGCCGCCTTTTCGTCCGCAACAAGGCCGGGGCTCGGCTCACGCCGGCCGGCGAGCGCTTCGTCGGACCGGCCGCCGCCCTGGTCCAGGTGTGGGAACGCGCCCGGCAGGAGGTCGCGCTGCCGCCCGGACGGGAGGACGGCATCAGCCTGGGCGGCGAGCTCAGCCTCTGGCATCCCCTTCTCGCCGACTGGTTGGCCTGGATGCATCGCGAATGCCCGCGCGTCGCTCTGCGCGTCGAGGTCGATACGCCATCCCGGCTGGTCGAGCGCGTCAGGGAAGGCTCGCTCGATCTGGTCACGCTCTACAATCCACCGCAATATCGCGACATCGTCGCCGAACTGGTGGTGGAGGAACAACTGGTGCTGGTGACGACTGCCGCCGACGGGACAGTGGATCGCGACAGCTACATCCAGGTCGATTGGGGGCCGGCTTTCGCCCTCAACCACCGCGCCGCCTTTCCCGATTTCTCCGCCGCCCCCCTGGCGATTTCGCTCGGGCCCCTGGCGCTGACCCACATTCTCTCGGTAGGGGGCTCGGGCTATTTTCGCGCCGGCGCGGTCACGCCCTTCCTCGCCGATGGGCGCCTGCGGCTGGTGAAGGGGGCACCGGCCTTCTCCCATTCGATCTATGCGCTCCATGCCGCCCGGCGGGACAATCCGGCCCTCCATCGGGCGCGCGAGGGCCTTCGTTTCGTTGCCGCCCGCGCCGAGCGGCCGGGACTGGGCGTTGCGACCATCGGATAGCAATCGCCGAGAGGACGCGAGCGGCCTTGCTTGAACGAAAAGAAGTTTGCTGCTACTCACAACAAATAAGACCAAAAAAGCATGATCGAGCCGGCACGTTCCGGACGGAACCCGGCCGGCGCAACAGGGCAGGATCCACCATGGACAAACTCGGCATTCATTCCTTCGTATGGACGGGCGGCACCACCCAGCAGGATCTCGAAGGCGCGATGGAGAAGTCGCATCGTCTCGGCTACAAGCTGATCGAATTTCCCCGTCTCGATCCCCGCAAATTCGATGTGTCCTGGCTGGCGCAGCGCCTCAAGGACTATGATCTCGCCGTGACAGTCACCATGGGCCTGCCCCTGGAAGGCGACATTTCGAGCGAGGATGCCGCCGTGGTGCGCCGGGGCGAGGAGATCCTGTCCGACGCGGTCGCCATCACGCGCGATCTCGGCGGCCACAAGCTCGGCGGCATCATCTTCTCGGCCCATACCAAATATCGCAGCCTGCCCACGCGCAAGGGCTGGGACAACAGCGTGGCCGCGCTGTCCCGCCTGGCCGACAAGGCCAAGCAGGCCGGCGTCAGCCTCAATCTCGAAATCGTCAACCGCTTCGAGACCAACCTGCTCAACACCACCGCGCAGGGCCTTGCCTTCATCAAGGATACCGGTTCGGACAACATCTTCCTGCACCTCGACACCTTCCACATGAACATCGAGGAAGCCGATCCCGTACAGGCCATCCGGCTTGCCGGCGACAAGCTCGGCTATTTCCACATCGGCGAAAGCAATCGCGGCTATCTCGGCTCGGGCGTGATCGACTTCCCCGCCATTTTCGACGCCCTCGTTGCCAGCGGCTACGAGGACTGGATCACCTTCGAGAGCTTTTCCTCCGAAGTGGTCGACGAGGATCTCTCGATCATCTGCGCGATCTGGCGCAACACCTGGACCGACAATGTCGAGCTCGCCAAGCGCGCCAAGGCCTTCATCGACGATCGCTACGCCGAAGCCCGGCGCAAGGCCGAGACGGCCCGCACGCCGTGAAGGCGGCTTGCTATGCGGCCCGCTCGCCCGCCCCGCTTCGCATCATGCGCCATCCATGGAAGCAACCGGGACAACGCTGTTCTAACACGTTGTTTCGACGAGCCTTTGCGCGGTTTGACGATTCCATCGGGTCGCAAGACATTGTAGTCTCCTCCTCCCTTCCGAGCGGATCTCCCCATCTTGGCAACGCCGCAAACCGTCCGTCATCTCAATGAAATCAGGGCTCTCAATGCCCTGTTCCGCGACGCTGGCATGAGCCGGGCCGACCTCGCCCGGGCCCTCGGCCTCAACCGTTCGACCACCGGCAACATCATCACCGGCCTGATGACGGAAGGCCTCGCCGTCGAGCGCCGCGACGAACCGCGCAGCGAGAATGCCGGCAAGACCGGCCGCCCTGGCATCCGGGTGCAGATCGATCCTGCCGGCGCCAGCTTTCTGGGCGCGGAGATCGGCGTCGACCGGCTTACGGTCGTCGCCATCGACATGCTGGCACAGGAGATCCTGCGCCTCACTTTGCCCTTCCCGACCTATCGCGAAACCCCCGAGGCCGGCACCGACCGCATGGTCGCGCTGATCGCCGAGGCCATCGAAAGCCTCGATCGGCCCGAGCGCCTGCGCGGCCTGTGCGTGACCCTGCCGGCCCTGCTGGCCTCGGACGGCACCGTGATCAACGGGCTCATGCTCGGCTGGCGCGACGTGAAGCTGAGAGAGATGGTCACCGATCGATTGAAGCGGCGCTTCCCCTCGCTCGATCCCGCGATCTCGATCGAGAATGACGCCAATGCCTTCGCCATCGCCGAGACCTATCGCGACACCACGCATCGCTCGGAGACCGTCGCCTTCCTGCTGATCGAGAACGGTGCCGGCGGCGGCATCGTCATTGGCGGCCGCCTGTTGCGCGGCTCAGCCGGCTTTGCCGGCGAATTCGGCCAGATCGTGCTCGGCGGCGACAGTGTCCAGGCCGGCCGCTCCAAGCCGGGCCATCTGGAAAGCTATATCGGCAAGGACGCCATCCTCGGCTTCTATCGCAGCCAGGGCGGCGAGGCCGATCTCGACAGGCTGCTGCAGGGCCTTGCGCGCGGGGAAGGCGCGGCGGTGGCCACCGCGCGGGCCTGGGGCGAACGCCTCGCCGCCGGCCTGATCCAGGTCACCAGCGTGCTCAACCCCGGCCTGATCATTCTCGGCGGCTCTGTCGCGCCGGTCTTCACCCATGTCGCCGCCGAGGTCAGCAAGGCCATGCAGCGCGAACTGCTCGAGGGCTTTCCGCTGCCGCGCATCGAGGTTTCCGCTCTCGGCGTTGAAGGCCCGGCCCTTGGCGGCGCCCTCCTGATGCACCAGCGCATGTTCTCCATCGACGAGAGCGCGATCTATGCCAGTGAACAGCCCATCACGCTGTTCCAGAGCTAGGCCCCAGGCCTGGCCCCCTTTTCTCCGATATCGAGGAACCTCCCATGCTTGCAGGCAAGATCGTCACCATCGGCGAGATCCTGGTGGAGATCATGGCGACCACCACCGGCAACGGCTTCCTGGAGCCGCAACCCCTGGTCGGCCCCTTCCCGAGCGGTGCGCCGGCGATCTTCATCGACCAGGTCGGCAAACTCGGCCATCCCGCCGCGATCGTCTCGGCCGTGGGCGACGACGATTTCGGTACGCTGAACCTCGAGCGCCTGCGGCGCGACGGCGTCGACGTCTCGGCCGTGGCCGTGCATGCGGGAGCGGCCACAGGCAGCGCCTTCGTACGCTACCGGCCGGATGGCGGCCGCGCCTTCGTCTACAACATGCGTGACAGCGCCGCCGGGCGCATCGCCGCCACGCCCGAGGCCGAGGCGGTGCTCGCCGAAGCGGGCCATCTCCACATCATGGGTTCGGGACTGCCGGTGCCGGCGGTCGCCGACATGATCCTGAAGACATTGCCGGGGCTCAAGGCACGCGGCGGCACAGTCTCCTTCGACCCCAATATCCGGCGCGAGATGCTGCGCGACGGCAGCAAGGCGGTCTTCCATACCGTACTGGCGGCAACCGATCTCTTCCTGCCTTCCGGCGAGGAATTGTCGCTGTTCTCCGGCGAGGGCGACGAGGACAAGGCGGTGGCGGGCCTGCTGGCGACGGGCGTCAGGGAGATCGTGCTGAAACGCGGGGCCCGCGGCGCCAGCCATTTCAGCCAGGAGGGCCGCACCGACATGCCCGGCTTTGCGGTGACCGAAATCGATCCGACCGGCGCGGGCGACTGCTTCGGCGCAACATTTCTGGTGGCGCGCCGGTTCGGCAAGCCGGTCGCGGAGGCCCTACGCTATGCCAATGCCGCAGGCGCCCACACCGTGACCATGCAGGGGCCGATGGAAGGGAGCGCGGGTTTCATCGAACTCGACCGCTTCATGGCACAAACCCGCAGCCTCTGAAGCCCGACAGCCCGCTGCACTTGTTACGAAACTGTCGCAAGCCAACGATAGCATGGCCGGGCATCGGGCCTCTCTCTCGCCCTGCCACGGCCCGGCCGGGTTCTCCAGCAGCGTTCGCTGGCTGGGCCGTGCCCCGCACCCATCGTCCGGTAGCGGCCGGGCGCAGGTCGTCGGCGCCTCAGGCGGATCGTTTCAGCATTCTTCCGAGCGCGATCAGGATGCAGGCTCCGACGAATCCGGCGATGAGATACCCAATCCAGCCACCCAGAACCACGCCGAACATGCCCAGCACCAGATTGGCGACGGCCGCGCCGACGATGCCAAGAATGATGTTCATGAGGATGCCCATATCGCTCTTCATGAACATTTCGGCCAGCCACCCCGCCAGGCCGCCGATGATGATGGCTCCGATCCAACCCACTTGCGGATTCTCCATACTGCACCCCTCTTGTGAGGCCTGGAGCCAAGCACGCCCGCTGAAGGCAATCCCTGCGACTGGCGGCAAGGCTGCCGGCTTCGCTAGACGCTATGGCACCGAGACGGGACCCTGCTGGCCCCGCGGTGAGAACGCATGGATCGGGTCATGGTTCCACATCGAATCGGGAGGCCCGACCAGCGGGCCTCCCGACGACGAAACCCGCAGGGCGCAATATCCGTAATAGTACCGGCGGTGGTAATAGGGCCGGTAATAGTAGTAGCGCGGCCGATAATAGCGCCGATAGGGGCGATAATACCGGTAGGGCCTGTAGTAGCGTGGCCGATAATAGCGCGGCCGGTAGTGCCGGCGATAATAGTAATACTGCGCCTGCTGGACCTGGGCCGTGCCTTCCAGCGTATTTGCCATGGGGGCCGTCCGCTCGACCGGCGCAACCGGCAGGGCCGAAGACGGCGCCGAAGTGAGAGCCAGTCCGCCGAACATCATGACGACAGCGAACAAGGCCTTGAGTGAAAAGCGCATGCTTTATCTCCCTTTGCTTGGCATCTCTTGCCTCGGTCATTTTCGCTGACCCCGGTCATCCGGGCTATCGCCTACGAAACACAGAACCAGGCGAACTCGGCAAGCAGCAATCGAGCTGCAATGATCGACGGGCATTCGAGATAACCGAACGGAACGCCATCAAACTCTAGGCGCTCATCAGCACAGAGGCAATGCAATCCTTGGGGGCTTTCGTCGCGCAATAAAAAAGCCCGCTCGATGCCGGCGGGCTTGGTGGAACCGGACTTTTGCCATCGAAGTCCGGAAGGAAGTGGTGGAGCCAGGCGGGATCGAACCGCCGACCTCTACAATGCCATTGTAGCGCTCTCCCAGCTGAGCTATGACCCCACTTTTGCGAAGCGGCCTGGGAGCTGCTTCGGTGTCCCTCGGCGTCACCGCCGACGGGCCGCTCGTTTGTCACGTTTCGCGGCCCGATGCAAGACGTCTTGTGAAGAAATTTTGTAAAATCTTTCGATTGGGGAAAAGACGCGGCTCCGGGCCGGTTCCGCGTCCCTGAACGGGCTCGTTGCGAGCCTCAGCTTTCCTCGTCGTCCTCGATGCCATCGCCGATCAGATCGGTGACGTCGTCATTCTCGTCCTCGTCTTCCTCAAGGAAGGTGTCGTCGGAGCCCGGATCATCCTCGACATCGATGTCGTCGTCGCCGACCACGGCCTTGGCGGCGCTCGCCTCGTCATCGGCCTCTTCGAGGCTGATCAGTTCGGCATCCGTGTTCTGATCGAGATCGTTGTCGTCCTCGGTCTGATCGGCGGCGCGCGGAGCGACCGCGTCGGGACGGCCGCGCAGGAGCGGTGCTGCAATGGTGACCACCTGGCCGGTATAGGGCGAGATGATCGGATCCTTGTTCAAATCGTAGAATTTGCGCCCAGTCGTCGGACAGACGCGTTTCGTGCCAAGTTCGGGTCTGGCCACGGCGTGTACCTTATGTCGGAAATCGAAGTGCGAGGCCGCTACAGACTAGAAGCCCCTATGTCAATCAGAATCGCAAAGATGGCGTTTTTTCGCGATCTGGCAAGGGGTTGAATCAAGAATTCCTCCCACCGCCGGCTTTGCCCTTCGGGCCATCCATGCTAGGGCGTTTGGCCGGGCAGACTTCCAGGTCTGCCCATGCGGGGCCGAGCCCCTCGCCATCGGCATTCCGCCCTGCCGCAAATTCCTTCCGCCTGTTCGGAGCCGCTCCTTGCCCGCATCGCCCTCCCACGCCGTTTCGCTTTCTGCGCACCGGTCCCCGGAGCAGGGTCGGGCAACCCTGGCGGCACGCGACGATACAGCCGGTCTGCTCGCCATCGTCCTCGGCCTCCTCAGCGTGGGCGAGACGCGTATCGAGAACCTTCCTGAAAGCGATGGCATCCTGGCAACGGCCGAGGCCTGCCGCAGGCTGGGTGCGGCGATCGAGCGCGCCGCGGACGGAAGCTGGCGCATTCACGGCGTCGGGGTCGGCGGCCTGCTCTCGCCGGAAGGCAGCCTCGATTTGGGGGGATCCCTGGCAGGCGCTGTCCTGATGATGGGCGTTGCCGCCAGCCACGGCGTAACGGCCAGCTTCGATGGCGATCCCCCCTTGCGGGCCTGCCCGATAGCGCCTGCCTTGGTGCCCCTGATGCGGATGGGCGCCGAGATCGTCACCTCGGCCGAGGGCACACGCCTGCCCCTGACCTTGCGGGGTGCCGTCGACGCGGTGCCGATCCTCTGGCAGATGCCCGAGGGCAGCACTTCATCCCCGATCAAGCCGGACCTGGCGATCTCGGCCGTGCTGCTCGCCGGCCTCAATGCGCCCGGTGAGACCCGCGTCGTCGCGCCGCAGGCGGCCGGAGACGAAGCCATATGCCTGTTTCGGCTCTTCGGAGCGGATGTCGCGACAGCGTCCGAGCGCTCCGCACGCCTCATCGTGCTTCAGGGTCGCCCGACGCTGCGACCCGCGACCGTAACCTTACCGGCGGAAACTCCGCCTTCCTCCGCTGATGTGTAGTCGCTGATGTTTAGTCCTGGTGCCTCGTCATGATCATCGCCATTGATGGCCCCGCCGCCTCCGGAAAGGGCACCCTGGCCAAGCGCCTGGCCGCCCATCTCGGCCTGCCCCATCTCGACACCGGCCTGCTCTATCGCGCCGTCGGACGGGCCGCCATCGATGGCGGCTTCGATCTCGAGGATGCGGACGCCACCGCCGAGATCGCCGACGGGCTCGATGTCGGCAGCCTCGACGAGAACCGGCTGCGCGGGCGGGAAATGGGCGAAGCGGCCTCGGTGGTCGCCGCCCACCCCAAGGTGCGCAAGGCCCTGCTCGACCTGCAACGTCGCTTCGCCCATCAGCGCGGCGGCGCCGTGCTCGATGGGCGCGACATCGGCACGGTGATCGCGCCCGGCGCCGAGGTGAAGATCTTCGTCACCGCCGATGCCGAGATCCGGGCACGCCGGCGCCACCTCGAGCTCGAGAAGCGCGGCGATGCCCCGCCTTTCGAATCCGTGCTCGCCGATATCCGCAAGCGCGATGCCCGTGACGCCGGCCGCGCCGATGCCCCCCTCAAACCGGCGCCCGACGCCCATGTGCTCGACACCACCGCCCTCGATGTCGAGAGCGCCTTCGCTGCCGCCCTGGCGCTGGTCGAGCGCCATCGGCGTTGACTCAAAATGGGCGGATTGAGGTTGTTCGCAGCATCAACCCTTGATTTTATCGGCCAGGACGCTGATATCCCGGCCGAACATGAGTTGGAAAAGGTGAAATGACCAGCAAGACCAAACCCGAAGCCGAAACCGAGACCCGCGCTGCGGCCGAGGCGGCCGCCCCGGCGGCGCCGACGGCGGCGGACAGCGTGGGCCAGGCTGGTGGCGAACAAGCCGGCGCCGACCAGACCGCCGTGAACGACAATGCCTTCGAGGTTCTCACCAAGCTGCAGGCCGAGAATGCCGAGCTGAAGGACCGCGTGCTGCGCGCCATGGCGGAGATCGAGAATGTGCGCCGCCGCGGCGAGCGCGAACTCAACGATGCACGCCAATATGCCATCGCCAAATTCGCCGGCGACATGCTCGGCGTCGCCGACAACATGGAACGCGCTTTGGCGAGCGTCCCTGCCGAGGCTCGCGAGACCGATGCCGCCGTCAAGGCGCTGATAGAGGGCGTGGAACTCACCGAGAAGGAAATGCTGCGCTCGCTGGAAAAGCACGGCGTCAAGAAGCTCGACCCCAAGGGGGAGCGGTTCGACCCCAATTTCCATCAGGCGATGTTCGAGATCCCCGATCCCTCCGTGCCCAACGGCACCGTGGCCCAGGTGGTGCAGGTCGGCTATTCGATCGGCTCGCGCGTGCTGCGCCCGGCCATGGTCGGCGTCGCCCGCGGCGGCCCGAAGCAGGCCGCCGAAGCCGAAAAGCAGGCCTGATCGACGGCGACATGTGGAGTGCGTTTTACCCTCCCCTGGAGGGGGAGGGTAAGAAACGCAGCCTCAATATCCGGCCGCCAGGCCTGATTCGACGCGGCTGTCCATGGCGCCGTTGTAACGGGCACCGTCGCCTTTCTTGATGGTGGCGAGATCCTTGCCGCCGACTAGGATGCCGGCCGCCTTGCCCCAGACCGGCCAGGCCGGGTCGCCCTCATCCACCTTGTAGCCCATCTCGACCAGCAGCTTCACCGTGTCGGGCGAGAGCGCCTGGGGCTCGGTATAGATCTGGTCGGGCAGCCATTGATGGTGGATGCGCGGCGCATCGACGGCTTCCTGGATATCCAGGCCATGGTCGATCACGTTGAGGATGGCCTGCAGCGTGATGGTGATGATGCGCGAGCCGCCGGGGCTGCCGATCACCATGAAGGGC